>NZ_JBEZJI010000040.1:0-82332 GCF_040649435.1 Actinomadura sp. NPDC048955 | reverse complement strand
CGGCACGGGGCGACCCGGCCGAACTCGACCGAGCCGATAAAGGCACTGGCTTTTAACACGCTGTTGAGTTCTCAAGAAACGGACACCCACCGCGCCGGACCCCGCTCTCGCGGCCCCCGGCTCCGGGGCAACCCTGCTAACTTACCAGACTCATCTTCAGTGTCAAGTCGATCTGCGAAGATCTTTTTGACGTCCGAAGGTGTTTCCGGTCCCCCACGCGACGAACACCAACCAAGCCGAAGACTCGGAAGAGATCGTTCCGTGGGAGGCGCCCTGCGGGCCGGCCACCTTGCGGCGTCCTGCATCCCGTCCGGGCTTGTACTTCCAGAGTACCCCGGTGCGCAGAACGCTGCGAACCGTTTTCCTCTTTCAGTGTCCCCCGGGGCCGTCCGCCTGTCGGCGTCCCGCATCCCCTTGGGGCACCACAGAGATTAGGCAGCCTCGGAAGGCCCGTCAAATCGGGCTCGGCCACCTGTTCGCCCGTCCGCCGATACACCCAGGTCACGTGCGGTTCACGTCGTCGGCGTTAGCGCCCCGTCAGCGTCACGTCAGCGTCCGCGCCCCGCTGTCCGCGCGGCGTCAGCGCCCTCGTCCACGGTGGTGACCGTCACAACGAAAGACTTACGGGAGGCACTCGGATGGACGATGTGATCCGCGCGGAGGGGCTGCGGAAACGGTTCGGGGACACCAAGGCCCTGGACGGTGTGGACATCACGGCTCGCCGCGGCACGGTGCTGGGGGTCCTCGGGCCGAACGGTGCGGGCAAGACCACCGCGGTGCGCGTGCTGGCGACGTTGCTGAAGCCGGACGCCGGCCGTGCCGAGGTGGGCGGGTACGACGTCGTCAAGGACGCGGTGCGCGTCCGGGCCAAGATCGGGCTGACCGGGCAGTACGCGTCGGTGGACGAGGAGCTGACCGGCTTCGAGAACCTCGTGATGATCGCCCGGCTGCTGGACTTCGGGCGCGCGGAGGCGAAGGCGCGGGCGCGGCGGCTGCTCGACCGGTTCCGGCTCACCGACGCGGGGGCGCGCGCCGTGAAGACGTACTCGGGCGGGATGCGCCGCCGGCTGGACCTGGCGGCGAGCCTGATCAACCACCCGGAGATCATTTTCTTGGACGAGCCGACGACCGGGCTGGACCCGCGGGCGCGCAACGAGGTCTGGGACACGGTCCGGGAGGTCGTCGCCGAGGGGGCGACGGTCCTGCTGACCACGCAGTACCTGGAGGAGGCCGACGCGCTCGCCGACCGGATCGCGGTGTTCGACCACGGGCGGGTCATCGCCGAGGGCACCTCCGACGACCTGAAGGGGCGGATCGGGCGGCAGACGCTGGTGGTCCGGGCGGCCGAGCCGTTCCGCACGGCGCAGCTCACCGCGATCGTCGCGGAGCTGACCGGGGAGCGCCCGGAGGTGCAGGAGGCCGCGGGCCTCGTCACGGCGCCCGTGCACGATCCGCGCCTGCTGTCGGTCCTGGTGAGGCGGCTGGACGAGGCGTCCATCGTCGCGGCGGAGCTGGCGTTGCGGATGCCGAGCCTGGACGAGGTGTTCCTCACGCTGACGGGCCATCACGCCGAAGAGCCCACGTCCGAGCTCGTTTCCGAGGGGAGCCTGGCATGACCGCCATCACCGTCGACAGCCGTCCGTCCGCCGCGGAGCCGCCCGCGCGCATCAGCATGAAGCGGACCCTGCGGCACGGCCTGACGCTGGCGTGGCGCAACGTCGCCCAGTTGAGGCACTCGCCGGAGAAGCTGCTGGACACGACGCTCATGCCGATCGTGTTCCTGCTGCTGTTCCTGTACGTGTTCGGCGGCGCGGTGGCCGGCGACACGCATTCCTACCTGCAGAAGCTGCTCCCGGGGCTCGTCGCGCAGATGGCGATGTTCGCCACCATGGGGCTCGGGACGGCGCTGAACGAGGACATCCACAAGGGCGTGTTCGACCGGTTCCGGAGCCTTCCGATCGCCCGTTCGGCGCCGCTGCTCGGGACGGTCCTCGGGGACACGGTCCGGTTCATCACCGTGATGACGGTGCTCGTCGGGTTCGGGTCGGTCCTCGGGTTCCGGTTCCACACCGATCCGCTGTCGGTGCTGGCGGCGTTCGCGCTGGCGTACGTGTTCTACCTGGCGGTCTGCTGGATCTCCGTGCTCGTGGGGCTGGTCGCCCCGACGCCGGAGACGGTGCAGGGGCTGGCGTTCATCTGGGTGATGCCGCTGACGTTCGGCAGCAGCATCCTCGTGCCGGACACGTCCACGATGCCGGGCTGGCTGGAGGCCTGGACGAAGGTCAACCCGGTCACGCACCTGGCGGAGTCGGTGCGGGCGCTGACCGTCGGCGGCCCGATCGGGAACCACGCCTGGTACACGCTCGCCTGGGCCGCGGGGATCGTCCTGGTGACGTTCCCGCTGGCCATGCGCATGTACTCGCGGAGGGCATGACGTCCCCCGAACGCGCGTCGCCCCGGAGAATCCGTTCTCGGGGCGACGCGCCTTTTCGGGCACCGAAGATGACGACCTGGGAACGGGTGCGCTCAGATGGAGGTGACCAGCCCGTCCGCCTGTTCGAAGACCTCGTCCCGGGTGACCAGCCGCCCCCGCTCGTACGCCGCGGCGAACGCCTCCTCGCCGAGGACGCCGCTGACGAGCGGGAGCGTCCTGCAGACCTCGTAGTTCGCCGCGTCGCGGTAGCCGAGGAGGTTGTGCGCCGTGCCCAGCAACTCGGCCGCGCGGATGTGCTCCCCGCGCGCGGCCGCGTAGGCGGCGGCGCCCTCGACCAGGGCCGCCACGGTCGGGTTTCCCATGAGCGCGTCGTTCGGCAGGTCGCCCAGCGCCTGGACGTGCCGGCGCTTCGCGGCCTCCAGGTCGCCGTCCTCCTCCGCCAGGCAGCCGAGGCGGCTGAACGTCCTGCGAGCGGTCTGCGCGAAGTCGGGGCGGTGCCCACGCGACTCGACCCACGCGCACGCGCGGTCGGCATGGCTGTGGGCGGCCTCGCGGTCGCCTTCGAGCAGCGCTATCTCGCACAGCATGAGGGACGAGTTCGCGGCGTCGGCGAGCTCGCCGATGCGCTCGGACTGCACCATGGCGCGTTCGAGGTCGGCTCGGGCGCGCTCGATCTCGCCCTGCCGGGCGCGCGCCCACGCGAGCTGGGCCAGCAGCGCGGAGCCCTGCTCGGGGCTGACGCCGCCCGTGGCGTAGCCGTGGGCCTCCTCGCCGAGGCGGACGGCCTCCGCCAGGTCGCCGCGCGCCATGGCGGTCTGCATCATCCCGCTCAACCCGACGATCATTCCGAACCGGTCGCCCAGCTCGCGGAACCGCGCGTAGCCGTCGGCGGCCTGCTCGGCGGCGTCGTCGATCTCGCCGTGGTTGATCCCCATGTGCGCGAGGATGACGCGGACGACGGCGCGCACCCACGGGTCGGCGTGGTCGCGGATGCGGCCGAGGCTCCGCCGGACCTCCGCCATGTCCCCGCCGAACATGCTGGCCCCCGTCTCGGCGAGGGCGAGCAGGGGATGCATGGGCACCGAGGGCACCGCGGCCGCCGCGTCGCTCATGGCCCGGCGCAGCGACTCCTGCGTGGGGCCCGACTCCTTGGTCATCTCGGTGACCATGGCGGCGGCGACCACGCTTATCGCGTACTGCTCCTCCAGGCCGGGGGGCGCGGCGCCGCCCGCCATGTCGCGGACGGCGACGGTCCAGCCGCCCGATTCCCGCTCCATGTCGCGCAGGATCCAGAACCACACCAGCGCGCCCACGAGCCGCAGGGCGGCCTCGACGTCTCCGACCTCGGTGACGTGCCGGAAGACGACGGTGATGTTCTCGCGTTCGGCGGCCAGGCGGGCGGACCAGACCAGCTGGTCGTGGCGGCGCAGCTCCGGCTCGGCGCGCTCGGCGAACTCGATCAGATAGGCGGCGTGCGCGTCGCGGACGCGGCGGGTCTCGCCGGCCTCCTCCAGCCGCTCCGCCGCGTAGACGCGGACGGTCTCCAGCAGCCGGTAGCGGACGTCGGTGTCGCCGTCGGCCATCACCAGCGACTTGTCGATGAGCGCGGCGATCACGTCGATGACGTCCTGCGGGTCGGGCGCGTCCGGCGCGTCGAGGCCGCAGACGCGGACGGCGGCGTCCGGCGTGGCGCCGCCGGCGAACACCGCGAGGCGGCGCAGGACGGCGCGCTCCGTCTCGTCCAGCAGGTCCCAGCTCCAGTCGACGACGGCGCGCAGGGTCCGGTGCCGGGGCAGCGCGGTGCGGCTGCCGCCGGTCAGCAGCCTGAACCGGTCGCCGAGGCGGGCCGCGACCTGGCCTGGTGTGAGGGAGCGGAGCCGGGCGGCGGCCAGCTCGATCGCGAGCGGGATCCCGTCGAGCGCGCGGCAGATCGCGACGACGTCGGCGACGCTGCCGGCGTCCACGGCGAAGCCGGGGCGGACGGCGGCGGCGCGGTCGGCGAACAGCCGCACCGAGGCGTAGCCGAGGGCGTCGGCCGGGTCGGCGTCGTCCTCGGCGGGCAGCGGGAGGGACGGCACAGGGCACAGCGACTCGCCGGTGATGCCGAGCGGTTCGCGGCTGGTCGCGAGGACACGGACGCCGTCGGCGTGCGCGACGACGTGGTCGACGAGCCGGGCGACGGCGTCGATGAGGTGCTCGCAATTGTCCAGGACGAGCACGGTGCGCCGGGTGGCGAGGAAGTCGGTGAGCCGGTCGAGGGGCCGCACCACCGCGCGGGTCTCGGCGGGCCGGACGTTCTCGGGGACCGCCAGCGCCGACAGCACCGCCTGCACGACGTCGCCCGGGTCGCTGACCGGCGCGAGCGGGACGAACCACACGCCGTCCGGCATCTCGTCGAGGAGCGCGGCGGCGCTCTCCCCCGCCAGTCGCGTCTTGCCGGCGCCGCCGGGGCCGGTGAGGGTGACCAGGCGGGTCTCGCGGAGCAGCTTGCCGACCCGTTGCGACTCCTCCTCCCGTCCCACGAAGCTGGTGAGCTGCGCGGGCAGGTTGGAGCGGGCGGGCCTCGGGACGGCGGGTGCCGGTTCGGGCGGCGGGGCCGTCGCCTCCCGCCGGAGGATCGACAGGTGGACGGCGGCGAGCTCCGGGGACGGGTCGACGCCGAGCCGGTCGGCGAGGGCGCGCCGCGTCTCCTCGTACACCTCCAGGGCGTCGGCCTGGCGTCCCGCCGCGTACAGGGCGCGCATCAGCTGGCCGCGCAGCCGCTCGCGCAGCGGGTGCGCGGCGGCGAGGGGCTCCAGTTCGGCGACGGGCGGGACGGGGAGCCCGGCGGCGATCTCGGCGTCGACGCGGTCCTCCACGGCGGCGAGCCGCAGTTCCTCCAGCCGCACGATGGTCGGGTGGGCGAAATCGCTGTCGGCGACGTCGGCGAGGGCGGGGCCGCGCCACAGCGCGAGCGCCGCGCGCAGGCCGTCCGCCCGGGCGCCGGGGTCCGGCTCGGCGCGGGCGGCGGCGACCGCGCGCTCGAACGCGACCGCGTCGATCTCGGCGGGGTCGATCCCGAGCCGGTAGCCCGCCGGGCCGTGCTCGACCATGTCCCGCCCGGCGACGCCGCGCAGCCGGGACACGAGCGCCTGGAGCGCGTTCCCGCCGGGCGGGGAGCCCTCCCACAGGTCGTCCAGCAGCCGCTCGGCCGACACGGGGCGGCCCGCCTCGGCCGCCAGCCGTACGAGGAGGGCGCGCAGCCTGCGGCCCGCGACCTCGACGGGCCGCGCGGCCGCGTCCCGCACGTCGAGCGGTCCCAGGATGCCGATGCGCACGCGTGCCCCCTTCCCGGGTGCCATTGTCCCCGATGTGTGGATCTCGCGAGCCGGGTACGGCTTCCTTATGCCTAGAGCACAGATCAAGGACGAGAAGAAGTACCAGAAGCTCCGCGAGAAGGGCGAGAGCAAGGAGAAGGCCGCGCGGATCGCGAACGCCTCCGCGGCCCAGGGAGAGAAGAAGGTCGGGCGCAGGGGCGGCAAGAGCCCGTCCTACGACGAGTGGACGAAGGACGAACTGCTCAAGCGCGCCCGCGAGATCGGCATCCAGGGCCGCTCCTCGATGAACAAGTCGGATCTGGTCAAAGCGCTGCGCGACCACTAGGCGCTCTTCGCACCGAGGGCAGCCGATCCCTGCCTGATCGCCCCCCGAAAGAAGGAGAGCCCATGAACGGGGTCGTCGACACCGCGCGCAAGCAGAAGGAGGAGTACGCCGCCGGGGAGGACCGGCCGCTCGGCTCCTACCTCGGCACGCTCGCCGTCTACGCCCTCACCACGGGGGCGCTGTCCCTGCTCGGCCGCCGTCTCCGCGACCGCGCCCCCGCGATCGGTCTCGCCGACCTGGCGCTGATGACGATCACGACGCACAAGGCGTCCCGGCTGATCACGAAGGACCCGGTGACGAGCCCCCTGCGCGCCCCGTTCACCCGCTACTCGGGGACGGCCGGCCCGGCCGAGCTGTCGGAGGAGGTGCGCGGCAAGGGGGTCCGGCACGCCGTCGGCGAACTGATCACCTGCCCGTTCTGCACCTCCCAGTGGGTCGCGACGGCCTACGCGGCGGGCCTGGTGTTCGCTCCGGACGCGACCCGTCTCGCCGGTGCCACGATGACCGCGGTCGCCGGCTCGGACTGGTTGCAGCTCGCCTACGCGCGGCTCCAGAAGTCCGCCGAAGGCTGACGCCCCAAGCGCCACGTTTGTCACAGATACGGGGGGTACGGCGAACCCATGGATCTGGCATTCCTCAAAACGCTGTACCAAAAGCCGGGACCGTACGCGTCGGTGTACGCCGACCTCACCCGGACCACCGAGGACGCGTCCAAGGCCGCGGAGCTGCGGTGGCGGGCGCTGCGATCGGAGCTGGAGGCCCGGAACACGCCGGACGCCACGCTCCGCGCGGTCGAGCAGACCATCCGGGACGACCTGGAGCTGCGCCGCTCCGAAGGCATCGTGATCTTCGCGGCGGACGGCGAGGTGGTGCACACCGAGCGCCTTCCCGGCCCGCCCCGCGGCACGCGCGCCACCCTCGCCCCGCTCCCCGACGTCCTGCCCTACCTCGCCGAGCGCGGCGAGCGGTTCCCGCACCTGCTCGCGGTCGTCGACCGGCGCGGCGGCACGATCGACTGCGTCACCGCCGACGGCAGGCGCGAGCGCATCGACGTGGACGGGGACGAGGACTACCCCATCCGCAAGGTCAAGGCGGGCGACTGGAACCAGTCCCGTTTCCAGCGCTCCTCGGAGAACGTCTGGAAGCTCAACGCCAAGAAGGTCGCCCACGAGATCGACAGGGCCGCGGAACGCTGCGGCGCCGAGGCCGTCGTGATCGCCGGTGACACCCGCGCCCGGACGGCCGTCCTGGAGGAGGTCTCGGACCACGTCCTGGAGCACACCGTCGAGGCGGACAAGAACACCACGGTCGACGACCCGGACCTCGACGCCGAACTGCGGCGTCTCCTGCAACTGAAGTCCACCGAGCGCATCATGACCGTGGCGGAGCGGTTCGACCGGGAACTCGCGAACGGGCAGCGCGCCGTCTCCGGACTGGACGCGACGACGGAGGCCGTGCGCCAGGCCCGGGTGGAGACGCTCCTGCTGGCGGACGAACCGGACTCGCAGGCCCGGCTGTGGGTCGGCCCCGACCCGTCCCAGGTCGCCACCACCGCCGAGGAGCTGCGCGAGGAGTTCGGCGTCTCCGACCCCCGTGAGGAACGCGCCGACGCCGCCCTGGTGAGAGCGGCCGCGGCGACGGACGGCGAACTGGTCGTCCTGCCTTCGGACGGCCCGGCCCCGGCCCTGCAGGTGGGCGCCGTCCTGCGCTTCACCGCCTGAGAAACGAAAAGGAGTGGCGCCCTGGGCGACACTCCCGAATCGTTTGTGGAGCTATGGGGATTCGAACCCCAGACCTCCTCCATGCCATGGAGGCGCGCTACCAACTGCGCCATAGCCCCTCGCGAGGAAAAGCTTAGTGCACGTTGGGAGCGGTTGGGACGCGCGGGCCGCGGAGGGTCGCTCCTCCGCGGCCGGCGCCCGGGTCAGGTGTTCCGCGAGGTGTAGACGTACCAGCGGTCGTTGATCGTCGGCACATGGACGGTAAGGCTTTTGAGCCACTCGACCGAGCCGAGGGACTTGTCGCTCTCGACCTTCTTGCCGTTCTCGTCGGTGTACTCGGTGTGGACCTCGTTGCTGTACTGGTCCTTCTGATCCCTCTGCTGCTGCACGATGGAGCACAGCGTCCGGCCGAGGTCGGGCTGGTTCGGGAGCAGCTTGAACGACGACAGCACGTCGAGCGCCTTGGCGCAGTCGTCGACCTGGTAGCCCTGCGCGTCGGGCGGCGGAGCGGCCTGCGCGGGAACGGTCGTCGCCGCGACGGACGCCCCGGCGACGGCTGCCGCGAGCAGCAGCCTCTTCCCGGTGAACCGGCTTCTCATGGGGTCAACCCTCATCTCGATCATGCATCGCCACGTGAGGGCCTTCCCGCATGATCGACACGGCGAAGCGCGGCGGGAGGAAAGGTAGCCGCCGTCATGGTGAAGGCTTTGCGTCAGCTCCAGCCGAGGCGTTCGCCGACCTCGTCGGGCGCGTACCCCCGCTGCCCGCCGTCGCCGATCCACACGATCCCGTCGGCCTGCGTGAGGGTCCCGACGCCGTGCTCCTGCGGCATCCGCGGCTGGATCGCCAGCCGCACCTCGGCCCCGGGATCGAACCGGCGCAGCTCATCGATGAGGTCGGCCACGGTGACCTCGCGCTTCGCCCCCCTGCGGTGTCTTCCCATACCCCGCATGAAACCATCCCCCGCCCGTGCTCAGCCCCACCCGTACACAATCAGACCCCCCGCCCCGAAGGGTGGCAAGGGGCGAAGCCCCCAAGCCACGCAGGCGAAGCCCGCACAGCGCCCCCACCCACTCGCAGATGCCCGAAAAGCTGAGCCAGAAGGGGGGCGAGGGGCGAAGCCCCAGCACGCGGGCGAAGCCCGCACGGCAACCCCCACCATTTTGTAGGTGCCCAGAAAGCTGAGCCGAGAGGGGGCAAGGGGCGAAGCCCCAAACAAGCGAAGCCCGCACGGCAACCCCGCGCCGAGCGGCAGGTGCTCAGGAAGCTGAGCCGGGAGGGGGCGTGGGGGCGGAGCCCCCACATCGGGGGTCTGGGGGTCGCCCCCCAGAAGACACAAAGAAGGGAGCCCCCACCCACGCTTTCCGTGGGTACAGGACTCCCAACTCCGTTCGTGGAGCTATGGGGATTCGAACCCCAGACCTCCTCCATGCCATGGAGGCGCGCTACCAACTGCGCCATAGCCCCGCCGCCGCGTGGACGTTCATCCCGCGGCGCCCAGCCAGTGTATAGGACGGCCGGGGCTGGACTCGAATCGTTTGGGGTCAGGCGCCGGCGTCGGGGCGGTCGTCGCTGAGGACGGGTTCGGGGAGGGTGCCGGCGTTGTGTTCGGCGAGGCGCCAGCCGCCGTCGCGCATTTCGGTGATGACGGACCAGCAGCAGTTGGAGAGGCCGCCGAGGCGTTCCCAGACTTCTTCGGGGAGGCCGATGAGGTGGGACATGCCGAGGCGGAGTGCGGCGCCGTGGGAGGCGACGACGAGCTGGCCGGTGGGCGGCAGGTCGTCGAGGGCGCGTTCGAGGGCGGCGCCGACCCGTTTGGCGACCTGGGCGCTGGTCTCGCCGCCGGGCGGCTGCCAGGCGGCGTGTTCGGCGGGGTAGCGTTCGCGGATCTCGCGGGAGGTGAGGCCTTCCCAGTCGCCGCCGTCGCGTTCGATGAGGTCGCGGTCGTAGCCGACGGGCAGTCCGGTGACTTCGGCGAGGGCTTGGGCGGTGTCGGCGGCCCGGCGCAGCGGTGAGGAGAGCAGCGCGGTGGGGCGGAGGCCGGCGAGGAGCCGGGCGGCGCGCCGGGCCTGCTCGATGCCCGTCTCGTCGAGAGGGATGTCGGTCTTGCCCTGGAAGCGGCGTTCGACGTTCCATGCGGTCTGGCCGTGGCGCCAGAGGACGAGGCGGCGTCTGCCCGGTTCGCGGGCCGGGCGGGCGTCACTCACTGGGGCTCCCGACGGCGCGGGCGCGCTGGGCCTGGTGGGCGGTGACGCTTTCCGGCAGGTCGATGAGGGGGCAGTCTTTCCAGAGCCGTTCGAGGGCGTAGAACATGCGGTCTTCTTCGTGCTGGATGTGCACGATGATGTCGGCGTAGTCCAACAGGACCCAGCGGCCCTCGCGTTCGCCCTCGCGGCGGACGGGCTTGGCCTCGGCCTCTTCGCGCAGGCGCTTCTCGACCTCGTCCACGATGGCGCGGACCTGCCGGTCGTTGGGGGCCGAGCAGAGCAGGAACGCGTCGGTGATGACGAGTTGCTCGCTCACGTCGTAGGCAAGGATGTCGTCGGCCAGCTTGTCGCCCGCCGCCTCGGCGGCGATCCGGACGAGCTGCGCCGCCCTCTCGGATGCGGTCACGGTGCGCTCGCGATCCTCCCTGTAGGGGTCGTCTCCGCTCCCACCTTCTCATGTGAGGCGGTCGATCGACCTCTTTGTCGTTGTTCGACCGCTATGGCAGATGCGGCCCCGGTCTCCGTCCAGAATAGGTGGCCGGGGCGCCGCGTCAGGCGGCACCGCGGTAGAGGCCCCGCTTGTTGATGTACTGGACGATCCCGTCCGGGACGAGATACCAGATGGGTTCGCCGCTGCCGACCCGTTCGCGGCACTCGGTGGAGGAGATCGACAGGGCGGGCACCTCCATGAGGGAGACGCGCCCGTCGGGCAGCCCGGGGTCGGCGAGCCGGTGGCCGGGGCGGGTGACACCGATGAAGTGGGCGAGTTCGAACAGTTCGTCGGTGTCGTGCCAGGTGAGCATCTTCTCCAGGGCGTCCGCGCCGGTGATGAAGAACAGGTCGGTGTCGGGGCCCTGGATCTCGCGCATGTCGCGGAGCGTGTCGACGGTGTAGGTGGCGCCGGGCCGGTCGATGTCGATGCGGCTGACGGAGAAGCGCGGGTTGGACGCGGTGGCGATGACGGCCATGAGGTAGCGGTCCTCGGCGGCGACGACCTTGGCCCCCTCCTTGTGGGCCGAGATGCCGGTGGGCACGAACACGACCTCGTCCAGGGAGAAGAAGTGCGCGACCTCGCTGGCGGCCACGAGGTGCCCGTGGTGGATCGGGTCGAACGTGCCGCCCATGATCCCCAGTCGCCGCTTTTGCGTCATAGCGACGACAATAGCCAGCCGGCCGCCGTCCGGAGCGTCCGCCCCCGGCGGCTCAGCCGAGGCCGGGCAGCGGCGGGTCGCCGTCCTCCCAGGTCACGACGCGGACGGCTTTGCCCACCTCGACCCTCGGCACGGTGCCCTCGGGCAGGACCGCGACCTCGGCGGTGAGGCCGAGCGTCTCGTACAGGGCGTGGACGAGGGCGGCCTCGGGGTCGCCGGAGAGGGCCTCGCAGGCGACCAGGAGCCGTGCGGCGGGGCTGCGCCGGTCCACGACGAGCTGGTAGTGCGGCCGCACGAGCCCGGAGCCGAGCAGGACCCGCTCGACCTCGCTCGGGTACACGTTCACGCCCCGGACGACGATCATGTCGTCGGCGCGGCCGACGATCTTGCTCATCCGCACGAGGGTCCGTCCGCAGGGGCATTCGCCGCGGGTGAGGGACGCGATGTCGCCCGTCCGGTAGCGCAGCAGCGGCAGCGCCTGCTTGGTGGGGGTGGTGAAGACGAGCTCGCCCGGGACGCCGTCCTCGACGGGGACGCCGGTGGCGGGATCGACGGCCTCGACGATGAAGTGGTCCTCGTTGACGTGCAGCCCGTCCTGCTCCAGGCATTCCGTGGCCACCCCGGGCCCGATGATCTCCGACAGGCCGTACACGTCCATCGCCTTGATCGGCAGGACGTCCTCGATGGCGGTGCGCAGCTCCTCCGACCACGGCTCGGCGCCGAAGAGCCCGGCCTTCAGCGACGTCACGTCGACCCCGGCCTCGGCGACGGCCTCCCCCAGCCGGAGCGCGTACGCGGGGGTGCAGGTCAGGATGTCGGGGCGCAGGTCGGCGAGCATGCGCACCTGCCGGTCGGTCATGCCGCCCGACATCGGCACCACGGTCGCCCCGAGCGCGACGGCCCCCTGGTGGATGCCGATCCCGCCGGTGAACAGCCCGTAGCCGTAGGCGTTGTGGACGATGCTGCCCGGCGACGCCCCGGCGCACGACAGGGAGCGCGCGCACATCGCCGCCCACAGGTCGAGGTCGGCCCTGGTGTAGGCGACGAGCGTCGGGCGCCCCCGCGTCCCGCTGGAGCCGTGCACGGCGGCGACCTGGTCGCGCGGCACGGCGAGCATCCCGAACGGGTAGTGGTCCCAGAGGTCCTGCTTGGTGGTGAACGGGAGGTCCCGCAGCCCCGCGAGCGTCACGTCGGCCCCGCGCCCGACCCCGGCCTCCTTGAGCCGCCGCCCCTGCACGCCGCCGGCCGCGAGGAGCCGGTCCACCAGCCCCCACACCCGGTGCCGCTGCAGCGCGGCGCGCTCGTCGAGGGACATCGCCTCGGCCTTCGGGTCGAACATGGCTGCCTCCAGGGGCGCGGCCAGAGCCGGACGGGGCACCCGCGGCGGGGAACCCTGCGGCACGGTGGATCGTCGGAACTACCATGCCAGACTTGGCTTATCCCCTGTTGAAAGGAATTTCCCGCTTCGTCGCCGATCGCCCGCTCGGAAAGAAGACTCCCGTTGAGGTCTGACATCGGCTCCACAGGCGTTTCACCTCTCCGCCAGCCCGACGGCGAGGATGTTGCGGGCCGCGTTGACGTCCCGGTCGTGCTCCGCTCCGCACGAGCACGTCCAGGTGCGAACGCCCAGCGGCAGGTCCCGCCGGACCGCCCCGCACTCGGAGCAGCGTTCGGACGACGGATACCAGCGGTCGATGACCACGAGGTCACGTCCGTACGAGGCGCACTTGTACTCCAGCATGAACCGCCTCTCCCGCCAGGCCGCATCCGTGATCGCGCGCGCGAGGCGATGGTTGCGCACCATGCCGGCCACGTTGAGGTCCTCGATGACGACCGCTTGGTTCTCGCGGACGAGCCGAGTCGTGAGCTTGTGGAGGAAGTCGCGTCGCCGGTCGGCGATTCTCGCGTGGACACGCGCAAGCCGGAGCCGGGCCTCGGCATGGCCGGCGGACCCCGGCTCTCTTCGCGACAGCACGCGTTGCGCTTTGAGGAGGAGTCGCCTGCGGCTCTGACGGCCTGGAAGCGGGAAGACGATCTCTCGTTCCTCAACGAAATCTCCTGCGTGCCTCCTCCCTCCTGTGCGAGATCCCCGTCGAACCCTTGGCGCCGACAGATAAGCCGGTCGGATTGGACCTTTGTACGCCATGCTCCGGCCCTCCTGGTGAGCCTTGACGCGCGCCTCCAAGGCCATGTTGTAGACCAGACGAACACAACCAAAGGTTCGACTCAGGTGCTCGACCTGTTCCGAGGTCGGGTAGAAGCGGTACCGGAAGGACCGGCGAACACAGTGCGTCACACTGTGAACACTATTCGAACATGTCGGCGAAGGTCGGACAGACGCGTGGACCCGCAGCCCCGGACGTTCCCAGGGCATGGCACCGTCTCACGTCCGCCCGTTGACAAGGCCCTGCACCCTCCAGGAGGTCGGACATGACGGAGAACACACCGGATCGAGCACGTACGCGGTTCCCGGGGATCAGTTCCCGGGCCTACGAACACCCGGCGGACCGTTCGGCGCTCGTGGCGCTGCGCTCGCTCTCCGGGTTCGACGTCGTGCTGCGCAAGCTGTCGGGGCTGGTCAACGAGCGGTCGCTGCGGCTGATGTTCCTCGGCGGGACGGTGCGCGTCGGGGAGGACCAGTTCCGCCACATCTACGACATGGTCCGCGACGCCTCCTACATCCTGGACATGCCGGAGGTTCCCGAGCTCTACGTCCGGCAGGACCCGACGCCGAACGCGATGGCGCTCGGGTCCGACCACCCGTTCATCGTGATGAACACCGGCCTGATCGACCTGCTGGACGAGGAGGAGCTGCGCTTCGTCGTCGGGCACGAGGTCGGGCACATCCTGTCCGGGCACGCGGTGTACCAGACGATGATGCAGATCCTGCTGCAGCTCGGGGCGCGGCTGGCGTGGCTGCCGCTCGGCAACGTCGGGATCGCGGCGATCATCATCGGGCTGCGCGAGTGGTTCCGGAAGGCGGAGCTGTCGTCGGACCGGGCCGGGCTGCTCGCCGGGCAGGACCTCGACGCGGCCAAGCGGGTGAACATGAAGCTCGCGGGCGGGACGCGGCTCGGCGAGATGAGCGCCGAGGCGTTCCTGCAGCAGGCGCGCGAGTACGACGCGGCCGGCGACGTGCGGGACGGGCTGCTGAAGTTCATGAACCTGCTCGGGCAGTCGCACCCGTTCGCGGTGATCCGGTTCGCCGAGATCGACCGGTGGGCGCGCAGCGGCGAGTACGACCGCATCCTGGCCGGGGACTACGCGCGCCGGGACGACGACGGCAACGCGTCGGTCCGCGACGGGATCAAGGAGGCCGCCCAGTCGTACCGCGAGTCGTGGGAGCGGACGGCCGACCCGTTCGTGGGCAAGGTCCGCGACATGGCCGACGCGGCGGCGGGGGCGGCCGGCGGGCTGTTCGACCGGTTCACCCGGCGCGACAACGGGCCCACGTCCGGCAGCTGACCGGGCATCGAGCCGGGCCGCCGCGACACGGACGCGGCGGCCCTTCGCCGTTCCTCAGAAGGGGGACGGGACCAGCAGCTCGACGTTGCGGTCGGCGGCCTCGCCGCGGCGGTCCTCCTCGCGGTCCTGCCAGTCGTTGCCCGCCAGCTCGCGGGACAGCGACGCCAGCCCGACCGGGTCGGTGAGGCGGCCGCCGTGGGAGGCGGGCCCGGCGGAGTCGAGGATCGTCGCGAACACCGAGAGGGTGCCGTCGCCGTTGTCGGCCAGCTCGACGATGCGGCTCTGCTGCGGGAAGTCGATGTGCGCGGCCGTGTTGACCTCCCAGAAACCGCCGCCGCCCTTGCGCGCGTGCGGGATGACCTGGTTGCGGTGCGTGTGGCCGTTCACCCACAGGACGACGTTCGGGTAGCGCAGCAGGAGCGCCTCGACCTCGTCGCCGAGGACGCGGTCGCCGCCGAGCGGGTTCTCCAGCGAGCCGATCGGGTGGTGGCTGAACAGGACGAACAGCCGGTCCTTCACCGCGTGCTTCACGACCGAGCCGTCGGGTGCCGTGTAGCGGCTGCTACCGGCCTTGAGCTGCGACTCCAGCCACGCGAGCTGCTTCCTGTCGAGCGAGCCCTCGGAGTAGCCGTTGGGGTTGACGGTGTCGAGGACGAGACCGCGCACGACGCCCTTGTCGAAGGCGTAGTAGGCCGTCCCGTCGCGCAGGTTGGCGAGGGTGAAGCCGTGGCCGCGCAGGGACGCGGTGGTCTTGAAGTGCTCGGCGACGACCTCGGCGCGCGACAGCATCCGCCGGCCCGGGTCGGGGGTCACCGGGCGGAACAGGCCCCCCGCGCCGCCCTGCTCGCGGCTGAGGCGGACGAGTTCGGCGGCGTTTCCGCCGCTCATCATGCGGGCGAGCCGCTCGGCCTGGCCGGCGTCCGCCGGGGCACCGATCTTGATGCCGCCGGTGGCGAGGCCGGAGACCAGCGGGTTGACCGGCAGGTTGCCCTGGACGAGCCCGTCGTGGTTGCCGAACGCGGCCAGCCACGGCGCGTCGAGGCCGGTCGCCTGGAAGGGGCGGCGCGCGGCGTCGATCAGGCCGTGCACGCGCGGGAACCCGTACCTGGTGCTCGGCAGGTCGGCCTCGGCGCCGGGCGGCGGGCCCTCGGGGTGCCAGAACGAGCGGTCGTAGGACGCCCAGTCCATGACGCCCTCGTAGCGGTCCGGGTCGCCGGAGTCGGGGCGGATGCGCCCGCCGTCCAGCAGGTCGATGATCCAGCGGAGCTCGTTGTGCTGGACGTTGTCGGCGGCGTCGCCGGTGTTGATGGTGAAGGCGAGGCCGAGCCCGGTCGCCGGTCCGCGCCCGACCCGGTTCACGGCCTGGACCATCGCCTCGGCGACCTGCGTGGACAGGATCTCCTGCGGCCGGTAGGCGCCCTCGACCGGCAGGACGTCCAGGCCGTCCTTGAGCCGGTCGACGAACTCGACGCGGGCCGGGGACTGCGCGTCGATGATGTGGACGTCGGTGAGGTGGCCGAACGCCAGGATGCCGCGCCGGGTGACGGCCCGGCGGGCGGAGGCGGCGCCGCCGAGGTCGCGGCGCAGCAGGTACGGCTCGCCCGGACCGGTGGTCACCTTGCGGTACCCGCCGGCGCCCGCGGCGCCGAGCAGGTAGGTCCGGTCGAGGGTGGTGCCGGCGGTCGGACCGCGCAGCGCGGGCGCCGCCGCGGCGGGGCGCGCGGGGAAGGCGGCCAGTCCGGTGGTGGCGATCCCCGCGCCCAGGGCGGCGCCCTTCAGGACGCGGCGGCGGCTGTACTGACGAGTCACAATCGTGAATCAGACCACACCCGCACACGTGACATCAATGGCAAAGATGTCACAAATCCGGAGCTCAGCCGCGCACGTGTCCTTCCCCGGTCACCACGTACTTGGTGGACGTCAGCTCCGGCAGCCCCATCGGGCCCCGGGCGTGCAGCTTCTGCGTCGAGATGCCGATCTCCGCGCCGAACCCGAACTCCTCGCCGTCGGTGAAGCGGGTCGACGCGTTCACCATCACGGCCGCCGAGTCGACCAGCGCGACGAACCGCTTCGCGGCCGGCTGGGACGTCGTGACGATCGCCTCGGTGTGCCCCGAGCCGTACCGGCGGATGTGCGCGACGGCGTCGTCCAGGGAGTCCACCACCCGGGCGGCGATGTCGAGCGAGAGGTACTCGGCGTACCAGTCGTCCTCGGTCGCCTCCACGACGTCGCCGCCGAAGGAACGGATCCGGTCGTCGCCGTGCACCGTGACACCGGCGCTCCGCAACGCCTCAAGCGCGCGCGGGACGAACACGTCGGCGATGTCGGCGTGCACCAGGACCGTCTCGGCGGCGTTGCACACCGACGGACGCTGCGTCTTGGCGTTCAGGAGGATGTCCACGGCCATGTCGACGTCGGCGGCGGCGTCCACGTACACCGCGCAGTTCCCGACGCCCGTCTCGATCACCGGGACGGTCGACTCCTCCACCACCGAGTTGATCAGCGAGGCGCCGCCGCGCGGGATCAGCACGTCCACCAGGCCGCGCGCCCGCATCAGGTGCTTCACCGACTCGCGGGACGTGCCCGGGACGAGCTGCACCGCGTCCGGCGGGACCTCGGTGCCGGTGAGCGCGCCCTGCATCACCTCGACCAGCACCGTGTTGGAGTCGTACGCCGACGACGAGCCGCGCAGCATCGCCACGTTCCCGCTCTTCAGGCACAGCGCGGCGGCGTCCACGGTCACGTTCGGGCGGCCCTCGTAGATGATCCCGACGACGCCGAGCGGCACCCGCACCTGGCGCAGCTCCAGCCCGTTCGGCAGCACGTTCCCGCGGACCGCCTCCCCCACCGGGTCCGGCAGCGCGGCGACCTTGCGGACCGCGTCGGCGATCGCGGCGATCCGCTCCTCCGACAGGCTCAGCCGGTCGATCATGTACTCGGAGGTGCCGTTCCCGCGGGCCCGCGCGACATCGGCCTCGTTCGCCTTGACGATCTCCGGTGCGGCGGTGACCAGGGCGTCCGCGATGCGGTGCAGCGCCGCGTCCTTCGCCGACCGCGGCAGCGGAGCCAGCCCCGCGGCGGCCTCCCTGGCGCGCCGCGCCACCCGCAGGAACTCCTCGCGCTCGTCGCTCATCAGCAGGCTCCCGTCATCGCAGTATCACCAGATGGTCGCGGTGGATTATCTCGCGTTCGTACTCGGCGCCCAGCTCACGCGCCAGCCAGCGCGTCGAGCGCCCCATCAGCTCGGGGATCTCGGACGCGTCGTAGTTCACCAGGCCGCGCGCGACGACCGCGCCGCCGGTGTCGCACAGGTCGACCGGGTCGCCCGCGGCGAAGTCGCCGTCCACGCCCGTCACTCCGGCCGGGAGCAGGGACTTGCGGCGCCGCACGACCGCCTCGATCGCGCCCGCGTCCAGCATGACGCGGCCCTGGCCCGTCGTCGCGTGCGCCAGCCACAGGTTGCGGGTCGACATGCGGCGGCCCTCCGCCGGATGGAACAGCGTCCCGACCTGGTCGCCGGAAAGCGCCCGCGCCGCGGACGCGGCGTTGGTCAGCACGACGGGGATGCCCGCGATCCTGGCCGCCTCGACCTTGGTGACCATGCCGCCGGTGCCGACCCGCCCGGAGCCGCCGAGCTCCACGTCCCGGAGGTCGTCCGGGCCGCGCACGTCGTCGATGCGGCGGGTCCCGGGACGGCGCGGGTCCCCGGTGTAGAGGGCGTCGACGTCCGAGAGCAGGACCAGCGCGTCCGCGCGGATCAGATGCGCGACGAGCGCGGCCAGCCGGTCGTTGTCGCCGAACCGGATCTCGTCGGTGGCGACGGTGTCGTTCTCGTTCACGATCGGCAGGACGCCCATGGCGAGCAGCTGCGCGAGGGTGCGCTGCGCGTTGCGGTGGTGGGAGCGGCGCATCATGTCGTCGGCGGTGAGCAGCACCTGCCCCACCGTCAGGGCATAACGGGAGAAGGACGAGGTGTAGCGGGCGAACAGCAGGCCCTGCCCGACGCTCGCCGCCGCCTGCTGGGTCGCGAGGTCGGGCGGGCGGCGGGTCAGCCCGAGCGGCCCGAGCCCCGCCGCGATCGCGCCGGACGACACGAACACGATCTCGGTGCCCTCGCCGCGGCGCGCGGCGAGAACGTCCACCAGCGCGTCGATGCGGTTCACGTCGATCGTGCCCTGCGGCGTGGTCAGCGAGGACGAGCCCGCCTTCACCACGATCCGCCGCGCCTTCGCGACCGCCTCACGCCCACTCATGCCCAAGCTCCGCTCATGATCCTGCTCGGTGAGGGGAGACGCCCCCCGCACCCCGGTTCTCCTTGTTCAATTCTGTCCCTGCGGGAAACGACTCCCGCACCCCCGGATCGCTCCGTTCCTAGGGCCTGCCTCGAAGTGGTCTCGGCCACGCTCGCGAACGCGTGACCTGGCCGGTGCAGCGAAGCCGGAGGCGAGCGGAGCCGGGCAGATCGCGAAGCGATGCCGCGTTCGCCCAGGCCCGGTCGCGTAGCGAGCCGCCAGGCGAGCGGAGTGGGCCGGGACGGCGAAACACAGCCTAGGACCAGCCGTCCAGGCGGCGGTCGGTGCCGCGCGGGCCCCTCGTGCCGTCGCCCGCCGCGACCTCCGGCTCCCAGTCGAAGACGATCGAGTCGTCCATGGTGCCGATCAGGACGGTGGCGCCCGCGCTGGCGCCCGCCTGGCCGAGCGCGTCCTCGACGCCGAGCCGGGCGAGGCGGTCGGCGAGGTAGCCCACGGCCTCCTCGTTGGCGAAGTCGGTCTGGCGCAGCCACCGGACCGGCTTCGCGCCGGTGATCAGGTAGGTGTTGTCGCCGAGGGTCTTGACCTCGAAGTCGGTGTCCCCGCCGACCGGCTCGGGCCGGATGACGACGCGGGTGGGCTCCGCCGGCGGCAGCGAGGCGCGGTACTCGGTGACCATCGCCGCCATCGCGAACGACAGCTCCCGCAGCCCCTCGTGCGTCGCCGCCGACACCTCGAACACCCGCAGGCCGCGGGCCTCGAACTCCGGCCGCACCATCTCGGCGAGGTCGCGGCCGTCCGGCACGTCGATCTTGTTCAGGACGACGACGCGGGGGCGGTCCGACAGCGGGCGGTCGCCCAGCACCCGGTCGTAGGCCTGGAGCTCGCGCTCGATGACCTCGAAGTCGCTGACCGGGTCGCGGCCCGGCTCCATCGTCGCGCAGTCGAGGACGTGCGCGAGGGTGGAGGAGCGCTCGATGTGGCGCAGGAAGTCCAGGCCGAGGCCGCGGCCCTCGCTGGCGCCCTCGATCAGGCCCGGCACGTCCGCGACCGTGAACGTCGAGTCGCCCGCGCTGACCACGCCGAGGTTCGGGATCAGCGTCGTGAACGGGTAGTCGGCGATCTTCGGCTTGGCGGCCGACAGCGCGGCGATCAGCGACGACTTGCCCGCGCTGGGGAACCCGACGAGCGCGACGTCGGCGACGCTCTTCAGTTCCAGGACGACGTCGCGCTCCTCCCCCGGCTCGCCGAGCAGCGCGAACCCGGGCGCCTTGCGTTTGGCCGTCGCGAGCGCCGCGTTCCCGAGGCCGCCGCTGCCGCCCTTGGCGATCACGAACCGGGTGCCCTCGCCGACCAGGTCCGCGAGGACGGTGTCGCCCGACTTCACGACGGTGCCGTCGGGGACGGAGAGGATCACGTCGCCGCCGTCCGCGCCCGTCCGGAGGCTGCCCTGGCCCGGCCTGCCGTTGCTCGCCTTGCGATGCGGGCGCCGGTGGTATTCGAGGAGGCTCGCCGCGTTGGAGTCGACGACGAGGACGACGTCGCCGCCGCGGCCGCCGTTGGCGCCGTCAGGGCCGCCGAGCGGCTTGAACTTCTCACGGTGGATCGAGGCGCACCCGTTGCCGCCGTTGCCCGCCGCGACGTGCAGCACCACCCGGTCGACGAACTGCGCGCCCGATCCCGCTCCAGCGGCCACGGTGACTCTCCTCGGTGAACCTTGGTACGAACGGCGAAGGGGCGGACCGGAAACGGTCCGCCCCTTCGAACAAAAGTCGCTGCCCCCGGCGGACTATTCCGCCGGCGGGACGACGCTCACCGCGTTGCGACCGCGGTAGCGGCGGAACTTCACCGCGCCCGCGACCAGCGCGAACAGCGTGTCATCGCCGCCGCGGCCGACGCCCGGGCCGGGGTGGAAGTGGGTGCCGCGCTGGCGGACGATGATCTCGCCGGCGTTGACGACCTGGCCGCCGAAGCGCTTCACACCGAGGCGCTGGGCGTTGGAGTCGCGACCGTTGCGGCTGGACGATGCGCCCTTCTTGTGTGCCATGAGACCGCTCTCCCTTTACTTCTTGCCGGCCTTGATACCGGTGATCTTGACCTCGGTGTACGGCTGACGGTGACCCATCCGCCGCTTGTACCCGGTCTTGTTCCGGTAGTGCATGATGTTGATCTTGGGGCCCTTGACCGCGCCGAGGATCTCGGCGGTCACCTCGTAGCCGGCGAGGTCGGCCGTGCGGCTCACGACGTCGTCGCCGTCCACGACCAGCAGGGGCTGGAGCGTGATGGTCGACCCGACGTCACCGGCCAGCTTGTCGACGGTCAGCACGTCGTCGACGGCGACCTTTTCCTGCCTGCCGCCTGCGCGGACAATCGCGTACACCGCGGAAACCCTTCGTCTGCGCGCGCTTCCGGAGTGAACCGGTCCCGCGCGTGGCTTACCAGCCCCCGGACGGGGGCCTACCCCCGGCACCGGGCCGAGGGCGGCACACCAGGAGGACCCTGGCGCTCTCTGCTGTGCCCCCACCGGATCGGTGAGGTGTACACCGAACGTTCCCCGGACGGGGCTCGCGGTGCGGATTCGGGCGACGCGCCGAAGACGCGCCGAAGGTCAAGGGTACCGGATGCCCTGGCCGGAACGCGAACGCGTCCGGCCAGGGCCCCGGCCCCCGTCAGTCCGAGGACTCGGCGCCGTCGGCGGTCTGCGCCGCCGCCGCCCGGGGACGCCGGGTACGGCGTCGGCGGGCGGGCTCGGCCCCGTTGGCGGCGCCGTGCAGTTCGGCGCCGTTCAGCTCGTCGGCGCTCTCACCGTCGGCCGGTTCGGCGCCGTTCGGGCCGACCTGCACCGGCTCGGCGGAGTCCAGCGCGCCCGGCGCGGTGCCGGAGGCCTCCTCGGCGGCGTCGGCGGCCTCCACGGCGGCCTGCGCCGGAGCCTCGTCGATCTCGGGCGGCGGGCCGGCCGGGCGCTTGGCGGGCCGGGACTTCTTCGGCCGCGCGCGGGCGACCGGCTCGGGCGCGGTCTCCACGACCGGCGCCGTCTCGGCGGCCTGCTCCTTCACCGGCTCCCTCGCGGGCTCCTCCGCGGGCTCCTTGGCCTTGGCCTCGTGCCGGGTCAGCTTCTCCTCGACGGCCTTCTCGACCTCGCCCTTGCGCTTGCGGCGGCGTCCGGACTCCTTGCCGGCCGCCTTCTCCGCCTTCGGCTCGACCGGCGTCAGGTGGACGTGGATGCCGCGGCCGTTGCAGGACTCGCAGGTCTCCGAGAACGCCTCCAGCAGCCCCTGGCCGACCCGCTTGCGGGTCATCTGCACCAGTCCGAGCGAGGTGACCTCGGCGACCTGGTGCTTGGTACGGTCCCGCGACAGGCACTCCACGAGGCGGCGCAGCACCAGGTCCCGGTTGCTCTCCAGCACCATGTCGATGAAGTCGATCACGACGATGCCGCCGATGTCGCGGAGCCGGAGCTGGCGGACGATCTCCTCGGCCGCCTCCAGGTTGTTGCGGGTGACGGTCTCCTCCAGGTTGCCGCCCTGCCCGGTGAACTTGCCGGTGTTGACGTCGATGACCGTCATCGCCTCGGTGCGGTCGATCACCAGGGAGCCGCCGGACGGCAGCCAGACCTTGCGGTCCATCGCCTTGGCGATCTGCTCGTCGATGCGGTACGCCGACAGGGCGTCCTGGTCGCCGTTCCAGCGCTCGACGCGGTCGGCCAGATGCGGGGCGACGTACTGGACGTAGTCGGAGACGGTGTCCCAGGCCTCGTCGCCGGACACCACGAGCTTGGAGAAGTCCTCGTTGAAGATGTCGCGGACGACCCGGATCGTCAGGTCGGGCTCGCCGTAGAGCAGGGACGGCGCAGAGGCCGTCTTGACCTTCTTCTGGATGCTGTCCCACTGGGCGGCCAGGCGCGAGACGTCGCGGGCGAGTTCCTCCTCGGTCGCCCCCTCGGCCGCGGTCCGCACGATCACGCCGGCGTTCTCCGGCATGACCTTCTTCAGGATCGACTTGAGGCGGCTGCGCTCCTTGTCGGGCAGCTTGCGGCTGATGCCGGTCATCGAGCCGTCCGGCACGTACACCAGGTAGCGGCCGGGCAGGGAGACCTGGCTGGTCAGCCGGGCGCCCTTGTGGCCGAGGGGGTCCTTGGTGACCTGGACGAGCACCGACTGGCCCGACTTCAGCGCCGACTCGATGCGGCGGGGCTGGCCCTCCAGGCCGGAGGCGTCCCAGTTGACCTCGCCCGCGTAGAGCACGGCGTTGCGGCCCTTGCCGATGTCGACGAACGCCGCCTCCATCGACGGCAGGACGTTCTGGACCTTGCCGAGGTAGACGTTGCCGACGTAGGACTGGTGCGTCGCGCGGTTGACGTAGTGCTCGACGAGCACGTCGTCCTCCAGGACGGCGATCTGGGTGCGCTCGCCCTCCTGCCGGACCACCATGACCCGCTCGACGGCCTCGCGGCGGGCCAGGAACTCCGCCTCGGTGATCACCGGCGGGCGGCGGCGGCCCTGCTCGCGGCCCTCGCGGCGGCGCTGCTTCTTGGCCTCCAGGCGGGTCGAGCCCCGCACCGACTGGACCTCGTCCTCGGCGGCGGCACGCTCCTCGCGGGCCGTGCGGACGTGGACGACGGTGTTCGGCGGGTCGTCGGAGCCGCCGGACTCACCGTCGGCCCCGGACCGGCGCCTGCGGCGGCGACGGCGGCGGCTCGTGCCGCCGTCCTCGTCCTCCTCGCCGTCGGCGGCGCCCTGCTCGGGCTCCTCGGCCTTGGGCTCCTTGTCCTGCTCCTTGGCCTTGGCCGCCTTGCCGCCCCTCGCCGCCTTGCCCTTGGCGGCCCTGGCGGGCTTGGCGGGCGGCTCCTCCTTGGGCTCCTCGGCCTCGGCCTCGGTGTCCTCGCCCTCGTCCTCGGCGCCCTCCTTGCCGCCCCGGCCCCGGCCGCGGCCGCCGCGGCGGCGACGGCGGCGGGACGGGCGGTCCTCGGAGTCGTCCTCGTCGGAGGGCCCGTGGTCCTGGTCCTCCTCGCCGGCGTCCTGCGCCTCGGGCTCGGGCTCGGCGGCCTTCGCGCGGGCGGGCTGCTCGGCCTTGGGCTGCGGCGGCTGGAAGACGACCATCGGCGGCTGGAACGTCACGCCGGGGACGCCGACGCCGCTCGCGGGCTCGGTCTCCGACACCTGCTCGGGGGTCGGCACCTCCCCGGCGACCGGGGCGGCCGGGACCTGCGGCACGGACGGGACCTCGGCGGCGGCCTTGGCGGGGCGGCGGCGGGTCCTCGTGCGGGGCGCCGGCGCCTCTTCGGCGGGCGGCTCGGCGGCCTGCTCGGCGGGTGCTGCGGCCTGCTCGGCGGTGGCCTCGGGCGAGGTCTCGGCACCGGTCATCGGGACGGGCTCTGCCGTCTCGGCGGCGGCCTTCGTGGTCTTGCGCGCGCGGGTCCGGGTCCGCTTCGGCGGCTCGGCCGTCTCGGCGGCCTCCTCGGCGGGCGCGGGCTTCTCGGCGGGCGCGGGCTCCGGCTGCGCGGCGGGAGCCTCGGCGGAGGTGTCGTCCACGTCGGGCGGCGGGCCCGCGGGCCGGCTCGCGCGGCGCGGACGCGACGTCACGCCCGTGCCCTTGCTCTGGGCGTTCCCGCTCTGCGCGGCGGTCTCCGTGCTCTCCGTGGTCTCGTTGTCAACGGTCCCGTCGTCGGCGCCATCGGCCGCGGCCGCGTCGGCTTCGTTCTCAAGCATCCGGGCAATCTCCCGTCAGGCTCCCGGGCGCGTCCGCCCGCCCCGCCGGAAGCGGGACGATGCGGTGCGCCGCACGAGAGCACCTCGTCAGTCGGTGCCGTCGTGACCGGACGGTGCCCGGTCATGACGACGAAGTCGTCGGGGGTGCGCCTTCCGTACCCTGCGGGACCGGTTCCGTGCTTCCACGGCTTCGGTTCCACGGTCAGGCGCTGACGGCATCCGCGCTCGCGGTGTCCCCGGACCGCGGCCGCTCAGGGCCGCGGGCCGCCTCGGCGTCGTCGCCGGACGGCTGGCCGGTCTCCCGGTCGGGATCCAGGGGATCCGCGAGGCCACCGGTGTCCGCGTCGAGGGGCCCCTGCGCCAGCCTGGTCACCAGCGGCGGTGACGGCGGCGCGAGGTCGGCGACCTGGCGCAGTCCGGTGAGGATGTCGTCGGGTCGAACGGCGGGTGTGGAATGCCGAACAACCATTCGAAGTATCGCACAAGGGGCATCCGCCGTCTCGGCGGCACGCCGGTCCAGCTCGCAGGCGGACACGGCGGCGCGCACGTCGAAACGGCGCCGTCCCTTCTTCGTGAGGCGCTCCACCTCGATGTTCTCGGCGCCCATGAAGGCGGCCACGGCCGCGGCGGCGTCGCTTTCGGCGACGCCGTCCAGCCGGATCCGCCATTCGGACGCCTCGAGCCGATCGGTGAACGCGCCCGGCTTCACCGGGGCGTCGCCGCGTCCCGCCCGTACCGGCACGACGTCGAGGACGTCGAGTCCGGGAGGCAGGGCCGCGTCGAGATCGGCTCGCACCCGCGCAGGGTCGCGGGTCTCGGTGAGCCCGAGTTCGAGGTATTCGGCCTCACTGGCCACCCCTGTCGCCGCCGCACCCGCATACGAGATCTTCGGGTGGGGGGTGAATCCGGCGCTGAACGCGACGGGGATCCCGGCGCGCCGTACGGCGCGTTCCACGGCCCGGGATATGTCGCGATGGCTCGTGAACCGCAGCCTGCCCCGCTTGGCGTAGCGGACGCGCAGACGCTGGGTCACGGGGGCCGGCGCCGGACCCTCCGGCATGGGTGCCAGGGTTCTGGTCCTTCCTACTCGTGTCGAGTCGAAATAAAGGTCTCCCTATAGAGTACGGGGCGCCGGACCCGGTTCGGCCAGGCACCGCCCCCGTAGGCCCGGAACCCTTGCAGCTCAAGGGACGAAGCGGTCGAATTCGGCTACACCACGTTCAGTGGGAGCAACTTCCTGCCGGTCGGGCCGATCTGGATCTCGGTGCCCATCGTGGGGCAGACGCCGCAGTCGTAGCACGGCGTCCAGCGGCAGTCCTCGACCTCGGTCTCGTCGACGGCGTCCTGCCAGTCCTGCCAGAGCCACTCGCGGTCGAGGCCCGCGTCGAGGTGGTCCCAGGGCAGCACCTCGACCTCCTCGCGCTCCCGGACGGTGTACCAGGCGAGGTCGACGGGCTCACCGGCCAGGGCCTTCTCGGCGCAGGCCGTCCACCGCTCGTAGGAGAAGTGCTCGCTCCAGCCGTCGAAGCGGCCGCCGTCCTCCCAGACGGCGCGGATGACCTTGCCGACGCGCCGGTCGCCGCGCGACAGCAGGCCCTCGACGATCGACGGCTGGCCGTCGTGGTAGCGCAGGCCGATGGCGCGCCCGTACTCCTTGTCGCCGCGCAGGGCGTCCTTGAGGGCGCGCAGGCGGCGGTCGACGGTCTCGTGGTCGCACTGCGCGGCCCACTGGAACGGGGTGTGCGGCTTCGGCACGAACCCGCCGATGGACACGGTGCAGCGGATGTCCTTGCGGCCGGTGGCGTCCCGCCCGGCCTTGATGACCCGCTTGGCCATGTCGGCGATGGCGAGGACGTCCTCGTCCTCCTCGGTGGGCAGGCCGCACATGAAGTACAGCTTGACCTGCCGCCAGCCGTTCTCGTAGGCGGTGCTGACCGTGCGGATCAGGTCGTCCTCGGTGACCATCTTGTTGATCACCTTGCGCATCCGCTCGGAGCCGCCCTCCGGCGCGAACGTCAGGCCGGAGCGGCGGCCGCCGCGGGAGAACTCGTTGGCGAGCGTGATGTTGAAGGCGTCCACCCGCGTGGACGGCAGCGACAGCGAGGTGTTGGTGCCCTCGTAGCGGTCGGCGAGGCCCTTGGCGACCTCGCCGATCTCGCTGTGGTCGGCGCTGGACAGGCTGAGCAGCCCGACCTCCTGGAAGCCGGACTCGGTGAGCCCCTGCTCCACCATGTCGCCGATCGTGGTGATCGACCGCTCCCGGACCGGGCGGGTGATCATTCCGGCCTGGCAGAACCGGCAGCCGCGGGTGCAGCCGCGGAAGATCTCCACGCTGAACCGCTCGTGCACGGTCTCGGCGAGCGGGACCAGGGGCTTCTTCGGGTACGGCCACTGGTCGAGGTCCATGACGGTGTGCTTCTCGATCCGCCACGGGACGCCCGGACGGTTCGGCGCGACCCGCTGGATGCGGCCGTCGGGCAGGTAGGTCACGTCGTAGAAGCGCGGGACGTACACGCCGCCGGACGCCGCGAGGCGCAGGAGCAGGCCGTCCCGCCCGCCGGGCTCGCCCTCGGCCTTCCACTCGCGGACGACCTCGGTGATGGCGAGCGCGATCTCCTCGCCGTCGCCGAGGACGGCGGCGTCGACGAAGTCGGCGATCGGCTCGGGGTTGAACGCGGCGTGCCCGCCCGCGATCACGATCGGGTGGTCGCCGGTGCGGTCGGCGGACTCCAGCGGGATGCCCGCGAGGTCGAGCGCCGTCAGCAGGTTGGTGTAGCCGAGTTCGGTGGAGAACGACACGCCGAACACGTCGAAGGCGGCGACCGGCCGGTGCGCGTCGACGGTGAACTGCGGGATGCCGTGCTCCCGCATGACGGCCTCCATGTCGGGCCACACCGAGTACGTGCGCTCGGCGAGCACGCCGTCGCGCTCGTTGAGGATCTCGTAGAGGATCTGGACGCCCTGGTTCGGCAGCCCCACCTCGTAGGCGTCCGGGTACATCAGCGCCCACCGGACGGTGGTCGCGTCCCAGTCCTTGAGCTGGGAGTTCAGCTCGCCGCCAACGTACTGAATCGGCTTCTGCACGCTCGGGAGCAGCGGCTCCAGGCGCGGGAAGAGCGACTCGACCGGCATGACGGAACCCTCCGTGCAGGGGACGTGGGATGAACGTCCAGCCTACGCAGTCGCCGGGCGCTAATCGAACGGGCGGCGGCGCACGTGGACCGCCTGCAGCAGGCCGAAGGCGATCATGTTCGCGAACGTCGCGGACCCGCCGTAGGACACGAACGGCAGCGGCAGCCCGGTGATCGGCATGATCCCGATCGTCATCCCGACGTTCTCGAACGTCTGGAACCCCAGCCAGCACACGACGCCGGTGGCGACGAGCGTCCCGAACAGGTCGGCGGCCTGGGTGGCGATGCGCAGCCCGCGCCACAGCACCACGCCGAGCAGCGCGATGATGACGGCGGCGCCGACGAAGCCGAGCTCCTCCCCCGCCACCGTGAAGATGAAGTCGGTCTGCTGCTCGGGGACGAAGTGGCCGCCGGTCTGCTCGCCGTGGAACAGTCCCTTGCCGAACGCCCCGCCCGAGCCGATCGCGATGCGGGCCTGCTGGGCGTTGTAGCCGGCGCCGCGCGGGTCGGCCTCGGGGTTCAGGAAGGCGGTGAACCGGGCGATCTGGTAGGCCTTCAGCAGCCCGAAGAAGAACACGGCGGCGCCCGCGGCGACACCGCCGCCGACCAGCCCGACGAGCCAGCGCTTCTGCGCCCCGGAGATCGCCAGCATGCCGAGCACCACCGCGATGAACACCAGCGTGGTGCCGAGGTCGGGCTGCAGCATGATCAGCATGCCGGGCACCCCGGCGAGCACGAGCGCGAGCAGCACGTCCCGCCGGCCGGGGCCGATCTCCCCGTCGCGCGGCTCGCCGAGGATCATCGCCAGCAGCACCACGAGCCCGACCTTCGCGAACTCCGACGGCTGCACCTGGAAGCCGCCGCCGATCACGATCCACGAGTGCGAGCCGTTGATCGTCGAGCCGAGCGGGGTCAGCACGGCCAGCAGCCCCACGCACGCCAGCCCGTACAGGATGGGGACGTAGGCGCGCAGGAGCCGGTAGTCGAGCACGGTGACCAGGCCGCCGAGCAGGAACCCGATGACCAGGTTCAGGATGTGCCGCTTGAGGAAGCCCTCGGGGTCCTTGCCCTGCTCGGTCAGCAGGTGGAAGGTGGCCGAGCGCACCAGCAGCGCACCCACCGCCGACAGCGCCAGCACGGCCAGCAGCATCGGCAGGTCGAGCCGGCGCAGCCCGGCGAGCCTGCTGGTCCACGACCGGTGCGCGGCGTAGGCGTCGACGCTGCCGACCCCGGAACCAGTGATCATGGGGCGGTCCCCTCGGCGGGCATCCGCGGCAGCTCGGACGGGAGCTTTCCGTCCTGGAGGATCGCCTTGCGGTCCTTCGTGCCGTACATGGCCTCCCAGATCTCCCGGACGGCCGGCGCGGACGTCTGCGCGCCCTGCCCGCCCTGGGAGACCATCGCGACCACCGCGAAGCGCGGCTTGTCCACCGGGCCGAACGAGGCGAACCAGGACGTGTCCTGCTTGCCGTAGACCTCCGCGGTGCCGGTCTTGCCGCCGACGTCGACGCGCTTGAAGTCGAAACCGGTGAACGCCCCGGACGCCGTGCCGCTCTTGGTCACCTCCGCGAGCGACTTGCGGATGTAGGTGAGCACCTTGCCCTCGACGGGCAGCCTGCCCGGCGCCGGCGCGTCGATCCGGCGGACGATCGAGCCGTCGGGACGCACGACCGCGACACCGAGCCGCGGGGTCAGCAGCTTGCCGCCGTTCGCCATGGCCGCGTACGCCCGGACCAGTTGCAGCGGCGTCACCAGGACGTCGCCCTGCCCGACCGAGAAGTTCGCCGCGTCGCCGGGCCGCCAGACGTAGCCCTCGGTGCAGTTCTCCGTCGCGACGGCCTTCAGGTAGGCGGCGCGGGCCGGGTCGGTCTTGGCGACCTCCGGATACCCCGTCTTGGCGCCCTTGCAGTTGGCGGCCTTGGTGGCGTCCCAGAAGGTCTTCTTCCACCCCCGGTCCGGGATGCGGCCCTCGCTCTCGCTGGGCAGGTCGACGCCCGTGCGCGACCCGAACCCGTAGTCGCGGGCCATCTTCACCATCGGGTCAGAGGGATTCTTCTTCGGCTTCATCCCGCCGTCGCGCTGCCACTCCTGGTACGCGAACCGGTAGAAGATCGTGTCGCAGGACTTGACGAGCGCCGTGTGCAGCGACATCGCCCCGAGTTCCTCGCCCTCGAAGTTGCGGAAGGCGCGGTTGCCGACGTTGTAGGAGCCGGGGCAGTCGTAGGTGCCGGTCAGGCTGTTGCCGTCCTTCACCGCGGCGGCCACCGAGGAGATCTTGAAGGTGGAGCCGGGCGCGAACTGCCCCTGGGTGACCCGGGAGATCAGCGGCTCGCCCTGCTTCTTGCCGAGCAGCGCGTCGTACTCGTCCTGGGAGATGCCGCCGGTCCAGATGCCGGGGTCGTAGGTCGGGTAGCTCGCCATCGCGATCATCCGGCCGGTGCGCACGTCCATCACGACCGCGGCGCCGGCGTCGGCGGGGCGGCCCTGCTTGCGCGCGCCGTCGACGGCGTTCTTGAGGGCCTTCTCCGCCGCGCCCTGCACGCCCGCGTCGATGCTGGTGACGAGGTTGCTGCCGGCGATCGGGGGCTGCTCGCGCGCGGTGCCGGTGACGCGGCCCTGGCTGTCGACCAGGACCTTGCGGAACCCGGGCTCGCCGCTCAGCGCCGAGTCGTACTGCGCCTCCAGGCCGTCGCGCCCGACGAGGTCGACGCCGCTGTAGCCGGTGACCTTGAGGCCCTTGCGCTTGTCGAGCTCGTCCTGCGTGACGGGCTGCAGGTAGCCGAGGAGCTGCGCGGGACGCGCGCCCTCCGGCTCGGGGTAGTCGCGGACGGCCTGGACCTGCGCGGTGATCCCCGGGAAGTCCTCCTGCCGCTCCATGATCTGCAGCGCGCGCTTGGGGTCGACGTGGTCCTCGACCGGGATCGGCTGGTACGGCGAACCGGGCCAGCACGGCCGCTTGATGCCGGGCCCGCACAGCCGGATCCGCTTGGACATCTCCTCCTGGGACGTCCCGAGCACGGCGGCGAGCCGCTTGAGGACGGTCTGGCCGCCGTCCTTCTGCCGCGACAGCGTGGTGCGGTCGACCGACACGACGAGCGCGCTGCGGTTGCGCACGAGGGGCCTGCCGCGGTCGTCCAGGATCATGCCGCGGGTGGCGGGGACGACGATGTCGCGGGTGCGGTTCTCGGCGGCGACCGCCCGGTAGTGCGCGCCCTCCAGGACCTGGAGCGCCCACATCCGCCCGATCAGGACGAGCAGCAGCGCGGCGACGAGCACGTACAGGACGACGAGGCGGAAGTGGGTCCTCGGGTTCACAGGGTCCCGCTCCGCCCCGACATCGCGCGGTAGCGGGCGGCGGGCACGGCGAGGCGGTCGCCGCGGGCGCGTTCCCCGCGTTCGTACCGGCGGGTGGCGCGCAGCACCGCCCACACCACGAAGGGGCTCGCGATGACGTCGTAGAGCACCTGCAGCGGCACCATGCTCGACACGGTCGCCCACCCGGCGCGCGGGTCGCCGAGGATCATGCCGGTGCCCGCGTACAGCACGGTCCCGGCGAGCGCCCCGGCGGCGACGGCGAAGAACGGCACCGCGGACTGGCGGTCCATCTCGGCGGACGCGACGCCGCACAGGTACCCGATGAGGCAGTAGACGAGCGCGTACCGGCCGATGGTGTGGTCGGCGGGCGGGATGATGTCGGCGGCGAGGCCCGCGAGGAACCCGGCCACCATCCCGGTCATCGAGCCCGCGACGAGCGCGAGCGCCACGACGGCCAGCAGCACCAGGTCGGGCTGGACGCCGCCGGGCAGCGGCAGCCGGTTCGCCACCGACACCTGCAGGATCAGCGTCACGACGATCACCACGGCGGTCACCGCGGCGCGGCCGGCCGGCGACGCCTCGGGCGGGTTCAGCACGTCAGTCCCCCCGGGTCGGATTCGTGGACGGGCTCTTGGAGCGGCGCGGCTTGGCCTTCGGGCTCTTGCTCGCCGAGGGCGTCGCGGTCGGGGTCGGGGTCGGGGTCGGCGGCGGCGGGGGCTTGGGCGGCAGCACGGCGTCCCGCGGGTCGGTCTTCGGCGGGGCGACCACGACGGCGACGACGTCGAGGCTGGTGAACCGCACGAACGGCCGCACGTAGGCGGTGCGGGTCAGCCCGCTGGTCGACCGCTCGATCCGTTCGACGACGCCGATCGGGACGCCCGGGACGTAGGGCTTCTGCCCCTGCGATCCGAGCGTGACGATCCGCTGGCCGACCCTGATCGGCGCGGCGGCGTCCAGCAGCTGGAACCGCAGCGGCGTCGCGCCGCCCCGGCCGAGGCCGCGGCGGCCCCGGCCCTGGGTGATCCCGATCTCCTTGGACTCCTCGAGGCGGGAGCCGATGGAGGAGGTCTGGTCGGTGGCGAGCAGGACGGTGGCCGTCGCGGGCCCGACGCGGGTGACGCGGCCGACGAGGCCGTCGGCGCTCATCACGGTCATGTCGGGCTTGACGCCACTGCGGCTGCCGGCGTCGATGGTGACGGTGTCCTCGAAGCCCTGCCCGGCCGAGATCACCTGCGCGGCGTGGATCTTGTAGCCGCCCATCCCGGCGGTGCCGAGCAGCCTGCGCAGCTGCGCGGACCGGTCCTGGTCGAGGCGGCTGGAGCGCAGCTGCTCGCGCAGCCGCTGGTTCTGCCGCGCGAGCCGGTCGGCGCGGCGGCGCTCGCCCGGCGCGTCGGTGACGGCGTCGAAGGTGTTGCCCACCGGCCGGACGACGGACGCCGACGCCCGCTCCACCGGTCCGAACACCGTCGCGCCGACGCCGCGCAGGCCGCTCAGCGGCGAGTCCTGCCCGCCGCGGTAGTCAATGGTGATCATCGCGAGCGCCACGACCAGCAACGCGCCGAGGACCACGCGGGTGCGCCGGGTGTCCTTCACGCACCGACCTCCCGTTCCCTGGTCCGCCGGGAGCCCGGTGCCTCACGAGGAGGGACGCCCCCGCGTCCCGGCGCGCGCTGCCGCCCTCGGCGGACGAAGTCCGAATCGGCCCGCCCGGGGAGCGACCCCTCACGCCCCCTGGCCGGCCATGTCCGAATCAGTGCCGCGGCTCCGGCACGAGCACCTGCCGGAGCGACTCGAAGTCCTCGACGCACTTGCCCGTGCCGAGCACCACCGAGTCGAGCGGGTTGTCCACCAGGTGGATGGGCATCCCGGTCTCCTCGCGGAGCCGTTCGTCGAGGTTCTTCAGCAGAGCGCCGCCGCCGGTGAGCGCGATGCCGCGGTCCATGATGTCGCCGGAGAGCTCGGGCGGGCACTTGTCGAGGGTGGTCTTCACCGCGTCCACCACGGCGTTGACCGGTTCCTCGATCGCCCGCCTGACCTCCTCGGCGGAGATCACGACGGTCTTCGGCAGCCCGCTGACGAGGTCGCGGCCCCGGATCTCGGCGTGCGGTTCTTCCTCGCCGCCGGGATAGGCCGACCCGATCGCCATCTTGATCTCCTCCGCGGTGCGTTCCCCGAGCATCAGGGAGTACTCCTTCTTGGAGAAAGAGATCACGGCCTGGTCGAGCTCGTCGCCGCCGACGCGCACCGACTGGCTGGTGACGATCCCGCCGAGCGAGATGATCGCCACCTCGGTGGTGCCGCCGCCGATGTCGACGACCATGTTGCCGGTCGGCTCGTAGACGGGCAGCCCGGCGCCGATCGCGGCGGCCATCGGCTCCTCGATGATGTAGACGCGGCGGGCACCGGCCTGGTAGCCGGCCTCCTTCACCGCGCGCTGCTCCACCCCGGTTATCCCGCTCGGCACGGCCACGACGATCCGCGGCTTGGCGAAGTGCCGGCGCTTGTGCACCTTCTGGATGAAGTAGCGCAGCATCCGTTCGGTGACGTCGAAGTCGGCGATGACGCCGTCCTTCAGCGGACGGACCGCGACGATGTTGCCCGGTGTGCGGCCGATCATCCGCTTCGCCTCGATGCCCACCGCGACGATCTTCCCGGTATTGGTATTGATCGCCACCACGGAGGGTTCGTTCAGGACGATGCCACGCCCGCGCACGTACACCAGGGTGTTGGCGGTACCGAGATCGACCGCCATGTCACGGCCAAGAAACGACAGCTTGTTACCCATGAAGAAAGGGAGCCCTTCATGATTGACGGGCGTGTTGAGCGGCGCGTCCATCGTAACGTGCGCGTACCTCCGCGGGCAGTCACCCCCGCGCCGCGCGTCGCGAAAAAAACGCGTCCTGACCAGCCCGGTTTTCCATAAAGAGAACCCGGCGGACTGACCCGGCGGCACGTTCGGCCAAGGACGCGCGGCGCCCACGGCAGGCCCGACGCCACCGGGTATCCGAGGATCTTAGGGGGTTTCCCCCGGCCCGCCACACCCCCACGCCGCAACACGGTTCGTTTCGTCCCGGGCCGCTGTTCCGCGCGGCCGCGGAAAAGCCGAACCCGGGCCGACGATCTACCGCCTCATGAAGGCGCCCGGGACACCGCAGGCCCAGCCCTTACCCGCTTACAAGCCGATTGTGGAACGAGCGACGGTCCCCCGCTCCCGACAGGGCCAGGGCGATTTCAGTTCAAGAGCGATGCGAACCATCGACATCCAACGCTCTTGGAGTAGACCTGAGCGAGGCCGCGGGTCGGGCGGCCGGAAGGCGCTCTGGGCGCCTGGAGGTCGCCCGACCCGCCGAGCCGGACGACCGCAGCGCCACGACGAATACCCGCACGGGCACGGAAACCCGCACCGTGGCGTGAGGATCGCCCGGCTCGCAACGGGGGTTCCAGGGGGTCGCCCCCCTGGGCAGGCGCAGCCCTACACCTCGGGGAAGAAGAGCTTGATCTCGCGCTCGGCGGAGTAGGTGGAGTCGGAGCCGTGGACGATGTTCTCGCCGATCTCCAGGGCGAAGTCGCCGCGGATGGTGCCGGGGGTGGCGCTGACCGGGTCGGTGGCGCCGGCGAGGGAGCGGAACGCCTCGATGGCGCGCGGGCCCTCCACGACCATGGCGACGAGCGGGCCGCCGGTGATGAAGTCGACCAGCTCGCCGAAGAACGGCTTGCTGGAGTGCTCCTCGTAGTGCGCCTCGGCGGTCTCGCGGGCGAGGGTGCGCAGTTCCAGCGCGACGAGCTTCAGGCCCTTGCGCTCGATCCGGGAGATGACCTCGCCGACGACGCCGCGGCGAACGCCGTCGGGCTTGACCAGGACAAGAGTGCGCTCGGACACGGGTGTTTCTCCTAAAGGACTATCGGAATCGGTAAGCGCGCGAATCCTACCCGGCTCCCGGGCCCGCGGTGGCATTCCCGGGGAGCCGTGGCGCGCGTGCGCGCGTCGTCGCGGCGCGTCCGGCGCACAGGCGGGCGGTGGCTCCGGCGAGCAGCACGGCGACCACCCCGGCGACGGCCAGCCAGATCTGGTAGCCCTCGAGGAGCGCGTGCACATGCTGGGCGTCGGTGACCGGTCGCGACCGCTGCAGCCGCGCCGCCTGCAGCGACAGGACGAGCAGCTGCCCGGCCAGGACCGCGGGGAAGCACAGCGACAGCCCGAACAGCGCGGCGCCCACTCTCGCGTCCCGCAGCGAGGCGGCGAGGGCCAGCCCCGCGCCGGCGCCGAGGGGGACGAGGGGGGCGAGCAGCGCCCAGCGGCCGAGGGCGCCGCCCGCGAGGCCGAGCGGCACGGCGGAGGCCATGAGGAGGTAGCCGGCGCGGACGGCGCCGCGCGTTCCGGTGCGGGTGGCCGCGAGCGCGGCGGCGAGGGCGGCGGCGGCCGCCACGGCGAACGGGAGCGCCGGCGGGCCCCCGGTCCCCGTCCCGGCGGCGGCGAGCCCGGCGAGCGGGCCGGCGACGGGCTGGCAGAGCAGGCCGACGGCGATCATGACGACCGCGCCGCCGGACGGCCCGCCGGCGGCCGCGGCCCGGGCGCCGGCGAAGGCGAGGCCGGCCAGGGCGAGCAGCGTGAGCCCGGCGAGGAGCAGGCGCGCGCCGGGCGACCAGCCGTGCGCGGCGACGACGGCGAGGAAGGCGAAGCCGCCCGCCGGGACGGGCACGAGGAGCAGCGGCCCGCGCTCGGTGCGCCGGAGCGGGGGCGGCCGCCGGTGGCGGCGTCCCCGCAGGAGGGGGTGGGCGAGCGCGGCTCCGGCGGCGGCGACGGCGAGCAGCGGGTAGGGCGCGAGCGCGACGCGCCAGTCGGGGACGGCGGCGCCGTCGGCGGGGACGGGGACGGCCTTCAGCGCCAGCGGCATCGCGAGGATCAGCGTGCCCGCGAGGGCTCCGGCCCAGGCGGCCGACAGGGCGCGGTTGCGCCGTTCCCACACCAGGACGAGGCTCGCGGGCAGCACGATGCCCGCCCCTGCGCCCTGGAGGGCGCGGACCGTCCCGATGTCGGGCAGCGAGTCGGCGAGACGGGCGGCGCCGATGCCCGCGAGCAGCACCGCGAACCCTGCCATGAGCACGCCCCACGCGGGGAGGCGGCGGGCGGCGACGGCGGCGAGCGGCACCGTGACCAGCAGGGCGGGCAGCGACAGCCCGGTGGCGCGCAGCAGCCCGGGGATCTCGGCGTCGCCGAGCGCGAGGGCGCTCGCGGCGGCCGGGACGACGCCGCCGGACGCGTCGGGCACCACCAGGAGGGCCGCGGGCAGGGCGGTGAACGTCAGCAGCAGCGTGCCGAGCGTCGAGAGCCGCCGCCGGGCGGCCCCTTCGGCGGGGCGCGCCGAGGGCCCGGCGGGCCGCGTCCCGGTGAGGTCGCCGGGCGGGTGTTCGCGTGCGTGGGAGGACACGGCGTGCTCCTTAGGACGTCGTCATCCGCCGCACGCACATTTCCCAAAAAAGGAAAAATGCCCAAATAAGACGATGAGAGAGATACGCGAGAATCGGCGGACGCAATGGTGCCGTCCTCGCGAACCTAGCGCGGCTGAGCGCCCGCCACCTTGCGTCCCAGCCAAATGGCCGTGCCCCATAGCGCCCCGAAAACGACACCGAGGAAGAACATGGCCGGCACCATGAACCCGGTCGCGATGATCAGCACCTGGAGGACCGTGCCCGCGTGGACCGCCCACGGGAAGCGCAGCAGACCGGCCAGCACCACGCAGGCGGCGGCCAGCCCGCCGCACACGCCGCCGGCGGTCGCCCCGCCGACGTCCAGCACCGTCACCGCCACCGGGATCGCGAGCGCGATCACGATGGCCTCGCACGCCAGCACCGTGGCGAACAGCCTGCGCGCCGGGTTCGCGGCGGTCCGCGCGCTCATGCCCGTCACCGGCCTTCCTCGACGCGCAGCAGGGTGCGGGCGTCGCCCGCGGTGACCACCGAGCCGGTGATCAGCACGCCGGCGCCCCGGTACTCGCCGGTCTCCTCGGCCAGCCCGATCGCCCGGTCGATGGCGTCGTCCAGCCGCTCGGCGACATGGACGCGGTCGGCGCCGAAGATCCCCTCGGCGATCTCGGCCAGCTCCTCGGGCGGCATCGAGCGCGCCGAGGAGCTGCGGGTGACCACCAACTCGGCCAGCACGGGTTCGAGCTGGTCGAGGACCCCGGCGACGTCCTTGTCGGCGGCGATGGCGAGGACCCCGGCGAGCCGGGTGAAGCCGAACGACTCGGTGACCGTCGCGACGGTCGCGGCCATCCCGGCGGGGTTGTGCGCGGAGTCCAGCAGGACGGTCGGGCCCGTCCGGGCGACCTCCAGCCGGCCCGGCGAGGCCGACTTGGCGAAGCCGCTGCGGACCAGGGCCGGGTCGAGCTGCCCCTCCTCGCCGCCGAGGAAGGACTCGCCGGGCGCGATCCGGGTCGCGGCCTCCAGGTTCGGCTCGCCCCGGGTCGGCGCGCCGCCGGCGAACGCCTCCACGGCGGCCAGGGCCGTCGCGGCGTTGCTCGCCTGGTGCTCGCCGAACAGCGGCAGGAAGATCTCGTCGTAGACGCCGTGCAGGCCCCGCAGCGAGATCTGCTGGCCCCCGACGGCGACGTCCCGGCTGAGCACGCCGTACTCGACGCCCTCGCGCGCCGCCGTCGCGCCGGTCTCCACGACCCGCCGCAGCAGCACCTCGGCGGCCTCGACCGGCTGCTGCGCCAGCACCGCCACCGCGCCCGGCTTGATGATGCCCGCCTTCTCCCCGGCGATCTGCTCCAGCGTGTCGCCCAGGTAGCGGGTGTGGTCCAGGCCGATCGGCGTGATCACCGCGACGGCGCCGTCGGCGACGTTCGTGGCGTCCCAGACGCCGCCCATGCCCGCCTCGACCACCGCCACGTCGACCGGCGCGTCCGCGAACGCCGCGAAGGCCATCGCGGTGAGCACCTCGAAGAACGACAGCCGGGCCCCGTGCTTGTCGTCGACCAGCTGGAGGTAGGGCGACACGTCGTTGAACGCCTCGACGAAGCGCTCCTCGCTGATCGGCTCCCCGTCGATCGCGATGCGCTCGCGCAGCGTCGTCAGCTCGGGGCTGGTGTAGAGCCCGGTGCGCAGGCCGCGCTCGCGCAGCAGCGCCTCGACGAGCCGGGCCGTGGTGGACTTGCCGTTCGTCCCGGCGATGTGGATCACCGGGTACGCGCGGTGCGGCCCGCCCAGGACGTCGACGAGGTCGGCGATCCGGTCGAGGGTCGGGTCGATCTCCCACTCGACCCCGCGCTCCATGATCGCGCCGACGGTGGCCTTGTAATCGGACGGCTCGGATACCTGACTCACGGTCTCAGAGCCTACTCGGCGGTGGGCGCACCTCCGTCCGGGCCCACACCGGAGACGGCTCACACTGGGGACGGCCCACACTGGAGACATGGAGGTGTTCTTCCGCGAGTGGGAGCGGCGCGCCCCGGGCGAGACCCGCGACGTCGGGCGGGCCCGCGCCCTCGCGAGCGCACTGGGCCTCCTGGCGCCGGGCGTTCCCGTCCTGACGGTCGTCGGCTCCAAGGGGAAGGGGACGGCGGCGACCTACGCGTCGGCCTTCCTCGGGGCCGCAGGGCTCCGCGTGTGCACGGTCACGAGTCCCGGGCTGCGCAGCAACCGCGACCGCATCAGGGTGGACGGCCGCGCCGTCTCCGCCGAGGAACTCGCCTCCCTGGCGGACGTCCTCGGGGAGGCCGTCGCCGCGCTCCCGCCCCCGTCCGGCGGCTACCTGTCGCCCTCAGGACTCTTCACGATCGCGGGCGTCCTGCACGCGCGCCGCGTGGGTGCGGACGCGCTGGTCCTGGAGGCGGGCATGGGCGGACGGTCGGACGAGGTCGCTCTGTTCCCGCCAGACGTCGCCGCGATCACCCCGGTCTTCCGGGAGCACGCCGGCGTGCTCGGCGACACCCCGGCGGAGATCGCCGAGGAGAAGGTCGGCGTCGCCGGGCCGCGCACGCGCGTCCTGTCGGCGCCGCAGTCGGCCGAGGTCGCGCGGGTCCTCGGCGCCGTGGAGTTCGTCGGGCCCGGAGGCAGCGGGCTCCCCCCGGACCTGCTTCCCGCCGGTCTCGGGCGCGCGGCGGCCGAACTCGGCGTGGTCGCCGCCCGCCGCCTCCCCGGGGCGGGCGAACCCGCCGCCGGGACGGTGCGGGCCGTCCTGTCCTCGATCGTCCTGCCCGGCCGCCTGTCCTGGCACGCCGTGCCCGGGACGGCCACGCGGCTGCTGGTCGACTCCGCGATCGACCGGGCCGGAATCGCCGCCGCCCTCGGCGCCGCCCGGAAGGCCTGGGGGACGATCGACCACGCCGTGGTCTGCCTCCCCGACCACAAGGACCTGTACGGCGCCGTCGCCGCGCTGGGCGCGCTGCCCGTGACGTTCGTCCGGCTGCCGATGCCGCACCTGCGGTTCACCCGCGCCCTGCCGCCCCACTGGGACGTGGTCGGGCCAGCCGCCATCACACCCGAGTCGCTCGCGACGCTAGGGCACCGCGTCGTCGTCCTCGGCACGGTCTACTTCACCGGGATCGTCCTGGACGCGGTAGGCGCCGACACAGAGCGCCTCTACGTCACTTCGACTTCTCGACGTCCTTCCTGATGCGGTGCATCAGATCGGCCATCAGGGGGAACTGCGGGTTCACCGTGGGCCGGTTGGACGCGATGACGCCGAAGGAGTCCTTGGTGGCCCACGCGCAGTAGGTGTGGGTCTCGGCGAGGACGGCGAACGTGCCGCAGACCGCCTTGCCGCCCTTGCGGCCCGGATCGGCGTCCTGACCGGCGATGAACGTGCTGGGCTGCGTCGCCTGAAGGAAGTCGGCGGGATCGCCGATCCGGCCCGTCCCGCCCACGAACAGCACGTTGACCTTGCGCACCGGTTCCTCGGTGTAGACGGCGAGGCCGTTCTTGGCCACCGGGACGCCGCCCGCCTCGACCGCGCCCGCGACGAAGGGGTACGCGACGCTCGCCTGCGGCGAGGTCAGCGGATCCTTGTGCAGCCCCCCGGCCGTGGGACCCGCGTTGACCACTTTCTTGGACGGCCCGGGGCCGGCCGCAGTCCCGGCCTCCTTGACGACGCCGCCTGTCCGCAACGCCAGCATGCCCGCGACGAGCAGCAGACCGGCGGCCACGACGGCGCCCGCGGCCAGCAGGAGCTTCGGCATGCGCCCACCGGCCCCCGGCGGCGCGCCGGTGACCTGCGGCAGCGGGCCGGTGCCGCCGCGGATGACGCCGTGCGGGCCCGTGCCGACGACCGGAAGCGCCCCCGACCCGTTCGCCGAGACGGGCATCGCGTGCGGGCCCGTTCCGTTCCTCGGCATGGCCTGCGGGCCGGTGCCGTTCACCATCGCGTGCGGGCCGGTCCCGTCGCCGATGTCGACCGACCACCAGGGGCGCGCGCCGCCGAAGGGCGAAGGGGCGGGCTCCGGTCCGGAACCGTCCTCGATGACCTGCGCCGCGTCCAGGTCGTCGCCGGACGCGGAGTCCGACGTGCCGGACCGAGGTGGTGAATCGGCCATTGCACTCCCGAAGGTTCATCTACCGCAAAGGCCCACAGGCCCTACCGGATCGTAACTGCGGCGGGCACCGCCGCGCCGACGGATCGCCGTGTCAGCACCGGTGTCAAGGGCGGCCCGGCCGGCCCGCCGCGCCGGGGTCAGCCCGCCGGGAGCGCGGCGAGCTGGGCCTCCAGCCTGCCGATGTCGGACTCCGCCTGGGCGAGCCGGTCGCGGTTCTTCGCCACGACCGCCTCCGGCGCCTTCGCCATGAACGCCTCGTTGCCGAGCTTGCGCCGCGCCTGGTCGACCTCCTTGCGGGCGGCGGCCAGATCCTTCTCCAGCCGCTTGCGCTCCGCCGCCACGTCGATCACCCCGGCGGTGTCGAGGTGCACCTTCACGTCCTCGACCGGCAGGGACGCCGTCGAGGAGAAGCCGTCCTCCGGCTCGGTGAGGCGCAGCAGCGCGCGGATGCCGTCCTCGTGGCGGTGCAGGGCGGAGCCGTTCCACTCGATCCGCGCGGCGACTCGCTGACCCGGCTTGAGGCCCTGGTCGGCGCGGAACCGCCGCACCTCGGTCACCATCCGCTGGAGCGAGCCGACGAGCTCCTCGGCGGCGCCGTCGCGCCGCGCCGGGTCGGCCGCCGGCCACGGCGCGGTGACGACCGTCTCCGCGCCGGTGAGGGACGTCCACAGCTCCTCGGTGACGAACGGGACGACCGGGTGCAGCAGCCGCAGCAGGTTGTCGAAGACCTCGCCGAGCACGCGGCGGGTCGCCTCGGCGCGCCCGTCGGCGAGCTGGACCTTGGCCAGCTCCACGTACCAGTCGCAGACCTCGTCCCACGCGAAGTGGTAGAGCGCCTCGCACGCCTTCGCGAAGTCGAACGCCTCCAGGTGCGCGTCGACCTCGGCGATCACCGTGTGCAGCCGGGACAGCACCCAGGCGTCGACCGTGGAGAGCTCGGCGGGCATGGCGCCGCGGGTGTGCGCGCCGTTGATGAGCGCGAACCGGGTCGCGTTCCACAGCTTGTTGCAGAAGTTGCGCGAGCCCTGCGCCCACTCCTCGGCCACCGGGACGTCGCCGCCCGGGTTCGCGCCGCGCAGCAGCGTGAAGCGGGTCGCGTCGGCGCCGTAGGCGTCGATCCAGTCGAGCGGGTCGATGACGTTCCCGAACGACTTGGACATCTTCTTGCCGAACTGGTCGCGGACCATCCCGTGCAGGGCGATGGTGCCGAACGGCTGGACGCCGTCCATCGCGTACAGCCCGAACATCATCATGCGGGCGACCCAGAAGAACAGGATGTCGTAGCCCGTGACCAGGACGGACGTCGGGTAGAAGCGCTTCAGGTCGGGGGTCTCGTCCGGCCAGCCGAGCGTGGAGAACGGCCACAGCGCGGAGGAGAACCACGTGTCGAGGACGTCGGAGTCCTGCGTCCACCCGGCGGGCGGCTCCTCGTCAGGGCCCGGGCAGGCGACCTCGCCGTCCGGCCCGTACCAGACCGGGATCCGGTGCCCCCACCACAGCTGGCGGCTGATGCACCAGTCGTGCATGTTGTCGACCCACTCGAAGTAGCGGGACGCCATCTCCGGCGGGTGGATCTTGACGCGGCCGTCGCGGACGGCGTCGCCCGCGGCCCGCGCCAGAGACTCGACCTTGACGAACCACTGCAGCGACACGCGCGGCTCGACGACCGTGGAGCAGCGCTGGCAGTGCCCGACCGAGTGCTCGTACGGGCGGACCTCCTTGACGATCCGGCCCTGCTCGCGCAGCGCGGCCACGACCGCCGGGCGCGCCTCGAACCGGTCCAGCCCCTCGAACGGGCCGGGCGCGGTGACGTTGCCACGCTCGTCCATGACCGACAGGGACGGCAGCGAGTGCCGCCGCCCGATCTCGAAGTCGTTCGGGTCGTGCGCGGGGGTCACCTTGACGGCGCCGGTGCCGAACGCGGGGTCGACGTGCTCGTCGGCGACGACCGGGATGCGGCGGCCGGTCAGCGGGAGCTCGATCTCCCGGCCGACCAGGTGCGCGTACCGGGCGTCGTCCGGGTGGACGGCCACGGCGGTGTCGCCGAGCATCGTCTCGGCCCGGGTGGTCGCGACGACGATCTCGTCCTCGCCCGACCCGTACCGGATCGAGACCAGCTCGCCGTCGACGTCCTCGTGCTCGACCTCGATGTCCGACAGCGCCGTCAGGCAGCGCGGGCACCAGTTGATGATGCGCTCGGCGCGGTAGATCAGGCCGTCGTCGAACAACCGCTTGAAGATCGTCCGGACGGCGCGGGCGCGGTCGTCGTCCATCGTGAACGCCTCGCGCGTCCAGTCGACGCTGTCGCCGAGCCGGCGCATCTGGCCGAGGATGCGGCCGCCGGACTCCGCCTTCCACCGCCAGACCCGCTCGACGAAGTCGGCCCGCCCGAGGTCGTGCCGCGACAGGCCCTCCTTGCCCAGCTCGCGCTCCACCACGTTCTGCGTGGCGATGCCCGCGTGGTCCATGCCCGGCACCCACGCCACCTCGTGGCCCTGCATCCGGCGGCGCCGGACGAGGGTGTCCTGGATGGAGTGGTCGAGGGCGTGGCCCATGTGCAGCGAGCCGGTCACGTTCGGCGGCGGGATCACGATGGAGAAGGCGGGACGCTCCGGCGCGCGCTCGGGGTCGGCGGTGAACAGCCCCGCCGATACCCACCGCTCGTAGAGCCGGCCCTCGACATCGGCCGGCCGGTACTGGGTGGGAAGGTCGACGTCCGCGGCGGCGCCCTGGCCGCGCTCAGTGCTGGGCTGTGTCACGGCTGACGATTCTACGGGGACGCCGGGGGTGGACGGCCCCGGGGACGGCCGGTCGCGCCGAGGAAATCCCGCGCCGGGCGGCCCTCGCCGCGCACCGCACGTCCATGCAGATCACCCTGATCCGGTCGACCGGAACCTCCGCCCGCCCGCCCGTCCTGTGACCGGGCCGTGGCCGCGATCGCCGCGCGGCCCGGCCTGCCGCCCGCCGGACACCGGCCTGGCCAGCGTCATGCGCAACGTCCGCGACACGCGGTCGGACGGGGCAGAGAGCGTTTTCCCGCCGCGGTCGGGACACTGGTCACCTGACACCGGGTCGCCCCGCCGGAAAGGCTGGCGGCGAAGCTCCTCGACGGCGGGGCGGAGGGAGAGGGACGGGATGCGAGCGGTACTGGCACGCGCCACCGTGCTGGCCGGCGCGTTCACAGCGGGGGCCGTGGCGGCACGTGCCGCGACCATCCCTCACCTCCGCCGTCTCACCGCCGACCTGCAGCGCTCCAGGGAGCGCATCCTCGCCAGCCGGGAGGAGGAGCGCCGCCAGCTGCGGCACGACCTGCACGACGGGCTCGGGCCGACGCTCGCCAGCCTCGCCATGTCGCTGGACGCGGCCCGCATCACCCTCGCCGGCGAGCCGGAGCGGATGGACCCGCTGCTCGCCGAGGTCCGGGACCGGCTGGCGACGGCCGTCGGGGAGATCCGGGACCTGGCGCACGGGCTGCGGCCCCCCGCGCTGGACGACCTCGGCCTCGTCGCCGCGATCGAGTCGTTCGCCGAGGGCTGCTGCGAGCGGGTGGACGTCCGGTTCGACGGCGAGCCCGCGGGGCTGCCGGCCGCGGTGGAGGTCGCGGCGTACCGGATCGTGCAGGAGGCGCTGACGAACGTCCGGCTGCACGCCCCCGAGAGCACCGCGACGGTCAGGCTGACCCGCGACGCCGACCTCCACCTGATGGTCGCCGACACCGGGCCCGGCCTGCCGGACGCCGCCCGCAACGGCGGCCAGCCGAGGCCGCGGCGCGGCCTGGCCGCGATGAAGGAGTGGGCCGCCGAGGTCGGCGGCAGCTGCGCCATCACGTCCCGCAACGGCGGCGGGACCGTCGTCACCGTCCGCCTCCCGCTCGCCGCCGCCCGGATCGCCGCCGGGTATCATCGTCCCTCGATCGGAAGAGACGGGCGGCGATGACCGAGACCATCCGGGTGCTCATCACCGACGACCACCCGGTGTTCCGGCAGGGGCTGAAGGGGCTGCTGCAGGCGCTCGGGGTGGAGGTCGTCGGCGAGGCCGAGAACGGGCCGGGCGCGGTGCGGCTGGCGGCGGAGCTGCAGCCGGACGTCGTCATCATGGACCTGCACATGCCCGGCGGCAACGGCATCGAGGCGACCCGCACCATCACCCGCACCAGCCCGCGCATCGGCGTGCTGGTGCTGACGATGTTCCGCGACGACGACTCGGTCTTCGCGGCGATGCGCGCCGGCGCCCGCGGCTACCTGCTGAAGGAGTCGGGCGCGGAGGAGATCGCCCGCGCCGTGAAGGCGGTCGCGGCGGGCGAGGCCATCTACGGCCCGGAGATCGCGCGCCGCGTGCTCACCTACTTCACCGAGCTGCCCGACCCGCGGCAGGCCGCGTTCCCGCAGCTCACCGAGCGGGAGCGGGAGGTCCTCGAACTGATCGCGCAGGGCCGCAGCAACACCGAGATCGCCGGGACGCTCTACCTGAGCCAGAAGACCGTCCGCAACCACGTCTCGAACATCTTCATGAAGCTGCACGTCGCCGACCGCGCCCAGGCCATCGTCCTGGCCCGCGAGGCCGGCCTCGGCGAGTCCCGCGGCTGACGTCCCCCGTGCGGGGCGGCGCGAACCGGCCCGGACCGTCCCCGGCGGACGGCGCGTCAGCCGCCCGCACGGGTCAGGAAGGCCCGCACCCCGGCGCGCCGAGGCAGCCCGGGCACAGGGCGCAGGATGCCCTCGCGCACGGCGAGCGCCGCGGCCTCGGTCCGGCTCGAAGTCCGGGTCTTCTGCAGGACGTGCTCGACGTGCTTGTGGATGGTGCGCGGCGACAGGACGAACTGCTGGGCGATGACGTCGTTGGACATCCCCATCGCCAGACGGGTCAGGACCTCCACCTCGCGGCAGGTCAGGCCGTACGGCACCACGGCGGGCCGCGTATGGACGAGCACCGCCCCCGGCAGGCGGACGGGAAGCTCGGGTGAGAGCAGCCCGACGCGGTGCCACGTCCGGTCGAGGGGCCAGAGGGCGTGAAGCCGTCGTCCGCCCGCCCCCCCGAACTCTCCGACGACCTTCCGGAAGGCGCCGTCCTCCAGCACCTGCGGCCGCTTCCGCTCCGGCACCGGCACGACGCGGTCGCCGGACACGAGGGCGACCCGATCCGAGGGCCGCACTCCGCCGGCGTGGACGGCGCGCCCGGCCACGTCCGCCACCGCGGCCAGCGCGGGCATGAGGGACGCGAGCAGCCGGCGTCCCCGGGTGTCGAACGCCCCGTGACGTCCGCTGGAGAGGTGCACGAGGCCCACGTACCGCCCGTGGCGCCGCAGGGCCCCCGTCATTCCGTCCCGGAATCCCGCGGGCTCCACGTGCTCCTCGTAGAACCAGCCGCGGCGGAAGCTCTGGCTCGGCTCCTCGGAGATGGACGGAGGCGTCTCGGAGTTGAGCACGTCGTCGAACCAGGGGGTGCGGGCGAAGTCGACGGCCAGCGAGCGCGCCGTCTCGGCGGTGTAACCCAGCCCGGCGACCTGGCGGTGCTCCCCGTCGAACGGATCGACCGCGATCAGGGACGCGGCGTCGCCTTCCACCACCTCGTTCAGCAGGCGCAGCATCTCCTGGCGCGCGTGGACCGCGTCGGGCTCGTGGACCAGCATGCCGATCTCGGCCGCGAGCGCGACATGCCGATACGTGGGCATGACACCTCCTGGCCGCGCGCGGTCGGGCAGCGAGCCACGACGAGAGTCCCGAACCTATGGTGCGGACGGGTGCCCGGACAAGATCTGCCGGCATCACGATCCGTAGCCGCGCACGCCCCGGCGCGCCGGGGCGGGGCCGGCCCCGCGCCGGTCGGGCGACTCCGCAGTTCTACGGATGTCCCGGACGCCCGGCCCGCGATCCCATAACGCGACCGGGCCCGCAGGCGGACCTGCGGCGACCGGTGCCTCCACTGGGCAATGCGCCCTCGTCACCGGAAGAGGAACGAGCGATGGCCACGGGCTACCTGTACCACGAGATCTTCGGCTGGCACGACACCGGATCGAACGCCGGCCTGTTCGGGGCGGACCCGGCGGCCGGGCTGCAGCCCTACATGCACATGGAGAACGCCGAGACCAAGCGGCGCATCCACGAACTGATCGTCGTGTCCGGGCTCATCGACCGGCTGGAGCGGGTGCGGCCGCGGCACGCCACGGAGGAGGAGATCCTGAAGGTCCACACCCGGGACCACCTGGAGCGGATCAGGACCGAGAGCGGGTGGCCGAAGGGAGGCGACGCCGGGGACGGCTTCAGCCCGTTCGGAAAGGGCGGCTACGAGATCGCGACCCTGGCGGCCGGCGGCGTCATCACGATGGTCGAGGCGGTCGTCAACGGCGACGTCGCCAACGGGTACGCCCTGGTCCGCCCGCCCGGTCACCACGCCGTCGCGGGAAGCGGCATGGGGTTCTGCATCTTCGGCAACCTCGCCATCGCCGCACGGCACGCCCGCGACGTCCTCGGAGTGCGGCGCATCGCGGTCGTCGACTGGGACGTCCACCACGGCAACGGGACGCAGTCCTTCTTCTACGGCGACCCGGACGTGCTCACGATCTCGTTGCACCAGGACAACTGCTTCCCGCCGGACAGCGGCGCGCTCACCGAACGCGGCGATGACGCCGGTTTCGGGTACGCGCTGAACGTCCCGCTGCCTCCCGGAACCGGTGACGGAGGCTACCTCTACGCCATGGACCAGGTGGTGGCGCCGGCCCTGCAGCGGTTCCGGCCGGATCTCATCCTCGTGGCCTCGGGCTTCGACGGCAGCGCGATGGACCCGCTGGCCCGCCAGCTGCTCACCTCCATGGGTTACCGGACCATGACGCGGCGGCTCATGGACGTCGCCGAGGACGTGTGCGCCGGCCGGATCGCGATGTCGCACGAGGGCGGTTACAACCCGGTGTACGTGCCGTTCTGCGGTCTGGCGGTCATCGAGACCCTGGCCGGCGCCGAGCCCTTCGACGACCCGTTCCTGCCGGTGGTCTCCGGCATGGCGGGCCAGGACCTCCAGGCGCACCAGAAGGCCCTCGTCGACGAGGTCGCGGCGCTGGTCGGCGACATCGCCCCCGGCCCGGCCGCCTAGCGGCGGGCGAGCGCCCAAGCCCCTTCCCTGGCTCGCTCAGCGGGCCGCGAAGGCTCCTTGACCGGCTTCGAAGACCAGCGCGGCGAAGCGTTCTCCGATGCGGCGGTGGCTCTCGGGGGCCGGGTGGACCTCGTCCGGCAGGGGCAGCTCCGCGTAGTCGGCCTCGCCGTAGAGCGCGCGGCCGTCGAGGTAGTGCAGGTGGGGATCGTCAGCGGCGCGCCGGTCGGCGATGCCGGCCAGCGCGTCCCTGATGACCGTGAGCGTCAGGCGCCCGCTCGCGACCTCCGCCGGGTCGCCCGTGGCCCGGAACCGCAGGCGCGGCGCCTCGGGGTCGAGGGCCAGAGGCCCCGGCGTGTGCTCCTGGACGGGGCACAGGATCGGCGAGACGAGCAGCAGCGGCGTGTCGGGGTGCCCCTCGCGGACGGTGTCGAGGAAGCCGTGCACGGCGGGCCCGAACGTGCGCAGCCGCATCGCGTCGGCGTTCGCGACATTGATGCCGATCTTGAGGCTGATCAGGTCGGCGGGGGTGTCGCGGATGGCGCGCGCGGTGAACGGGTCGAGCAGCGCGTTGCCGCCGAAGCCCAGGTTGACCAGGTTCACCCCGCCGCGGGTGGCGGCCACCGCGGGCCAGGTGGAGGTGGGGCCGGCGGCGGTGGAGCCGTGGCTGATCGAGCTGCCGTGGTGCAGCCACACGGGGCGCCCGTCGTCCGGGACGGGCTCGACGGGGGCGTCGGTGCGCAGTGCGATCAGCTCGGTGGGCTCGACCTGCGGCAGCCAGATCTCCACGTTCTTGGCCTCGGCGGCCAGGCCCGCGAACCGCAGGGTGCCGGGCTCGCCCGGCCTGGTGACCGCCTTCTGGGTCGCCATGTCGATGACGGTCAGGTTGCCGCCGGGAACGCTGCCCCGGCCCGCCGGGCGCCCGTCGATCACAAGGTCGTAGAGGCCGTCCGGCTGGGGCGGGGTGCCCTCGTAGGCCCGTTTGGTGGGCAGCACGTCCAGTTCCACGGCGGTGGCCCGGGTGCGGAAGGCCAGCCGGACGCCGGACGGCTGCTCTTCCGTCCTCGCGAGGTACTCGTCCGGGAACTGTGCGCGCGCGGCGAGGGGCAGCCGGTGCGGCAGCACTCCGCGCCCGGTCCGCTCCAGTTCGAGCGCGCCGCGCACGAGGCGCGCGTCGATGGGGGTGGTGGTCCACTCGGTCATGTCCGCCTCCTAGTTTCCTAATACAATTAGGCAGCAACCAAGTTACTCTAGGTTCGGAGGACCCATGGCACGCGCGGGCATCACCGCCGAGCGCCTCGCCCGGACGGCGGCGGAGCTGGCCGACGAGATCGGCTTCGACCGGCTGACCGTCTCGGCGGTGGCGCGCAGGCTCGGCGTCAGGGACCCGAGCCTGTACGCGCACATCGAGAACGCGCGGGAGCTGAAGGTGCGGGTCGCGCTGCTGGCCCTGGAGGAGCTGGCCGACCGGGTCGCGGGCGCGGTGGCGGGGCGCGCGGGCAAGGACGCGCTCGTGGCGTGCGCCGGCGCCTACCGCGCCTACGCGGCGGAGCATCCCGGACGGTACGCGGCGGCCCGCTTCGGCCTCGACCCGCAGACGGCCGCGGCGAGCGCCGGGCCCCGGCACGCGGAGATGACGAGGGCGATCCTGCGCGGATACGACCTTCCCGAACCCGACCAGACGGACGCGGTGCGCTTCCTCGGCAGCGTCTTCCACGGCTACGTGAGCCTGGAACTGGCGGGCGCGTTCGGCCACACCCCCCGCGAGGCCGACGCGTCCTGGGCCTGGGCGCTGGACACGGTCGACTTCGCCCTCAGAAACCACCCGTCCCGCAAGACCACCTCAGGCGGAACGCGAAACTAGCCGGAACGCCGAGAGCAGCGGTGCCCCGGGGGCGTCCGCTGCTCTCGTGCGTTTTCAGGCTCGTGCCGTGCCGGCCCGGTGCGGCGTCAGGCCGACTTCTCCCGCGGCTCGCGCTTGGGGCGGTCGCGCGGGACGAGGGTCGGATTGACGTGCTCCAGGACCGCCTCGCGGGTGATGACGACGCGGGCGACGTCCTGGCGGCTCGGCACCTCGTACATCACCGACAGGAGCACCTCCTCCATGATCGCGCGGAGGCCGCGAGCCCCGGTACCGCGGAGGATGGCCTGGTCGGCGATGGCCTCCAGGGCGTCGTCGGTGAACTCCAGGTCGACCCCGTCGAGCTCGAAGAGGCGGTGGTACTGGCGGACCAGCGCGTTCTTCGGCTCGGTGAGGATGTTGATCAGGGCCTCGCGGTCCAGGTTGTGCACGGAGGTGATCACCGGGAGCCGGCCGATGAACTCGGGGATCATGCCGAACTTCAGCAGGTCCTCGGGCATCACGTCGCCGAGCACGGCCGAGGACTCCTCGAAGTCGGACTTGGAGCGGATCTGCGCCCCGAAGCCCATGCCCTGCTTGCCGACCCGGGACTCGACGATCTTCTCCAGGCCGGCGAACGCGCCGCCGCAGATGAACAGCACGTTCGTGGTGTCGATCTGGATGAACTCCTGGTGCGGGTGCTTGCGCCCGCCCTGCGGCGGGACGCTCGCGGTGGTGCCCTCGAGGATCTTCAGCAGCGCCTGCTGGACGCCCTCCCCCGACACGTCCCGGGTGATCGACGGGTTCTCGCTCTTGCGAGCGATCTTGTCGACCTCGTCGATGTAGATGATCCCCGTCTCGGCCTTCTTGACGTCGTAGTCGGCCGCCTGGATCAGCTTGAGGAGGATGTTCTCGACGTCCTCCCCGACGTAGCCCGCCTCCGTCAGCGCCGTGGCGTCCGCGATGGCGAACGGCACGTTGAGGAGCTTGGCGAGCGTCTGCGCGAGCAGCGTCTTGCCGGATCCGGTGGGACCGAGGAGCAGGATGTTGGACTTGCCCAGCTCGACCATGTCGTCACGGCCGGTGTCACCCGACTGGATCCGCTTGTAGTGGTTGTAGACGGCGACGGACAGTGCCTTCTTCGCCGTCTCCTGCCCGATGACGTAGGAGTCGAGGAACTCGTAGATCTCCCGCGGCTTGGGCAGGTTGTCCCACTTGAGGTCGGAGGTCTCGGACAACTCCTCCTCGATGATCTCGTTGCAGAGATCGATGCACTCGTCGCAGATGTACACGCCCGGACCCGCGATGAGCTTCTTGACCTGCTTCTGGCTCTTCCCGCAGAACGAGCACTTGAGCAGGTCACCACCGTCGCCGATGCGTGCCACCCAACCGTCTCCTTTTCGTGGGGCCGCCAGCCTTGGAGGATGCGGCGCAGCTGGTCTGCGTCCCGGAGGCTCACGACGTCGGGTTCGACGTTACCGCCTCCAGCGGACTTGGAAAGCCCCTCGCCCGGAAGTGTGACGACCGGGCTGGGGGACTCCCTCGTCCTCGTGCCGTCTCAGGACGACACTACCTCGGCCTTCCGCTTCCTGCTGGCGAAGACGTCGTCGATGAGGCCGTAGTCCTTGGCCTCGGCCGCCGTGAGGATCTTGTCGCGCTCGATGTCGCGGCGGACCTCCTCGATGCCCTTGCCGCTGTGCTCGGCCAGGATCGACTCCAGCAGATCGCGGATCCGCATGATCTCGCGCGCCTGGATCTCGATGTCGCTGGACTGGCCGTAGCTGCCCTCGGTCGCGGGCTGGTGGATCAGGATCCGCGAGTTGGGCAGCGCCGCCCGCTTGCCCGGCGTCCCGGCCGCGAGCAGCACCGCCGCGGCGGACGCGGCCTGGCCGATGCACACGGTCTGGATGTCGGGCTTGACGAACTGCATCGTGTCGTAGATCGCCGTCATGGCGGTGAACGAGCCGCCCGGCGAGTTGATGTAGATGCTGATGTCGCGGTCGGGGTCGATCGACTCCAGCGTGATCAGCTGGGCCATCACGTCGTTGGCGGACGCGTCGTCGATCTGCACGCCGAGGAAGATGATCCGCTCTTCGAAGAGCTTGTTGTACGGGTTCATCTCCTTGACCCCGTACGTGGTGCGCTCGACGAACGACGGAATGATGTAGCGGTCGTCGACCGGCCTTGGAGAGCCGCCCGCGAACGCGCCGGGCCGGACCGTATCGCCGAAACCGGGTCGGATGAGGTCGCTCACTGTGTGCCTCCGAATCGTTGTGAGGTCGTCAGGAGACGGGGCCCTCGGAGGGCACCTGGTTGGCGCTGAGCACGACGTGGTCGACGAACCCGTAGTCCTTGGCCTCGTCGGCGGTGAACCAGCGGTCCCGGTCGGAGTCGCGCTCGATCTGGTCGAGCTCCTGGCCGGTGTGCTCGGCGATCTTCTCGGCGAGCGTCTTCTTCACGTACAGCATCTGCTCGGCCTGGATCTTGATGTCGGAGGCGGTGCCGCCGATGCCGCCGGACGGCTGGTGCATCATGATCCGCGCGTGCGGCAGGGCGTACCGCTTGCCCCGGGCGCCCGCGCACAGCAGGAACTGGCCCATCGAGGCGGCCAGGCCCATGCCGACCGTCACGACGTCGTTCGGGACGTACTGCATGATGTCGTAGATCGCCATGCCCGCGGTGACGGAGCCACCTGGCGAGTTGATGTAGAGCGTGATGTCGCGGCGGCCGTCCTCGGCCGACAGCAGCAGGAGCTCGGCGCAGATGCGGTTGGCGATGTCGTCGTCGACCTGCTGGCCGAGGAAGACGATGCGCTCGCGCAGCAGCCGCTGGAACAGCTGGTCGCCCAGAGGCAACAGGGGCGCCTCGGCGACCCGCGCCTGGATCCGCGACGACTCGTCGAAAGTCGGAGGCATGCTCACCGGGTGTTCCTCCGGTCCTTTTAATCGGTTCGGATGATTGGACATTAACGCGCTCACGGGCCCACTCACGCCCAGGGGCCCGGCTTTTCGCCAGGGGCGTACCCGGCGCGGCCCGGGCGACTCGCACGTTGCGGACGATCTTCGCCGCCGGAGCCGGCCCGGCGGGCCCCCGCTCAACGCGCACGCCCCGCACCCGTCGTACGGATGCGGGGCGTGCCCGGTGCTTCGCGGACGTCCGGAGAAAGCTCTAGGCGTCCTTGCCCTTGCCGTCCTGCTCGTCGGCAGCCTCTTCGGCCGGGGCCTCCTCAGCGGCGGCCTCAGCCGCCTCCTCGGGGGCCTCCTCCGGCGCGCCGCCCTCGGCCTGCACGGCGGCGGTCTCGTCGGCGGCGTCCTCGGCGGCGTCCTCGGCCTGGACGGTCTCGCCGTTCAGCTCGCGCTGCACGGCGTCGACGTCGATCTCGTTGCCCGACTCGTCCTTGACCGTGACGTGCTCGACCACGAGGTTCAGCGCCTTGCTGCGCAGCACCTCCGAGACGATCGCGGGGAGCTGGTTGTTCTGCGTCAGGTACTCGGCGAGCTGCTGCGGCTGCACGCCCATCTGCATCGCCTGCGAGACGACGTACTCGCTGAGCTCCTCGTTCTCGACGTTCAGCTCCTCCTGGACGGCGAGCTGGTCGAGCACGAAGCCGCCCTTGACCGCGAGCCGGGCCGCGTCGGCGACCTCGGTGTCGAACTCCTCGGCGGTCTTCTCCTCTTCCTTGAGGTAGTCGTCCTTGGTCATGCCCGCCATCTGGAGCTGCTGCTCCAGCTGCTGGTTGCGGCGGTCGATCTCCTCGTCCACGACCTTCTCGGGGAGCGGGATGTCGACCTTCTCCAGGAGCGCCTCGAGGGCCTTGTCGCGCGCCTCGGACAGCTGCTGCAGCTTCACCTGGCGGCCGAGCCGGACGCGCACGTCCTCGCGCAGCTCGTCGATCGTGTCGAACTCGCTGGCGAGCTGGGCGAACTCGTCGTCCAGGTCGGGCAGGTTCTTCACCTTGACGCTCTGCACGGTGACGGTGATCTCGGCCTCCTCGCCGGCGTGCTCGCCGCCGACCAGGGTGCCGGTGAAGGTCTTGTCCTCGCCCGCGGCGAGGCCGACGATGGCCTCGTCCAGGCCCTCGATCGCGGAGTTGCTGCCGACCTCGTAGGAGTAGCCGGTGGTGGAGGCGTCCTCGATCTCCTCGCCGTCGATCCGCGCGACGAGGTCGATGGTGGCGAAGTCGCCGTCCTCGGCCGCGCGCTCGGCGCCGGTGAGCGAGGCGAAGCGCTCGCGGAGGTTGTCGATGGTCTCGGCGACCTGCTCGTCGTCGACCTCGGCGTCCTCGACGACGACCTCCAGGCCGTCGTAGTCGGGCACCTCGAACTTCGGCCGGATGTCGACCTCGGCGGTGAAGGCGAACTGGGTGCCGTCCTCCAGCTCGGTCACCTCGACGTCGGGCTGCCCGAGCACGAAGATCTCGGACTCCTCGACGGCGCGGCCGTACAGCTCGGGAAGCGCGTCGTTGACCGCCTCCTGGAGGACCGCGCCCCGGCCGACGTACTTGTCGATCAGCGGGGCGGGAACCTTGCCGGGCCGGAAGCCCTTGATCCGCACCTGCTGCGAGATCTCCTTGTACGCCTTGTCGAGGTTCGGCTTGAGCTCGTCGAACGGAACCTCGACGGTGAGCTTGACCCGCGTGGGGGTCAGCTCCTCGACATCGGTCTTCACTGGGGTCGGTCTCCTTGATCGGGCGCTGTCTCGGCCGCGGCGGTCGACGCGTTCTCTTCCTCTTTACGTGCGAGCCCTCGGCCTCCACGCAGCGGGCTGCGCCGTGGTGCTCGGCCGGTCAGTCTCTCAGCGGCGCGGGCACGCCGAAATACGGCTCCGCGCCTTCGCGCGGCCAAGTCTATGGGGTAGCGGCGCCGTCTGCGGACATCGGAGGCCCGCAAGCCCGGCGAATCCGCGTCAACGCCGCCGCACGGGCAGTGACATGGAGCACCGGGACCCCCATACTCGTCCGGGATGAACGGGATAGCCGCGGCCTTCAGTGCGACCGGTCTCTACTACCTCGGGTTCGCCGTGTTCAAGCTCGCGGCGGACCGGATGCCCGCGGTACGGGGCAACCGCATCCCGCACATGGTGTGGACGATCGTGACCAACTGGGTCTTCCTGATCGCGCTCGGGATCGTGCTCGGCGGGCTCGGCCTGCAGATCCTCGCGCTGCGCAACCTCCCGCTGTCCACCGCGGTACCGATCTTCATGTCCGGCATCGTGCCGCTGCTGCTGATCGCGCTGGTGTTCTTCGGCGAGCGGCTGACCCCGCGCGAGTGGCTCAGCCTGGTGCTGATCGGCGCGGCGATCCTGCTGCTGACCGGGTCGCTGCGGGGGGACGAGCCGATCGGCTCGGCGGACGCGCCGCTGTGGAAGATCGCCGCGGTGGTCGCCCCGGCGGTGCTGGTGCCGGTGCTGATCCTGGTCCTCGGCGACCACCGGCCCGACGGCCGGCACGCGCGCCCGGTGACCGGCATCGCCTACGGGCTGAGCTCGGGCTTCCCGGTCGGCACCGCCGAACTGGCGATCAAGGGGTGGAGCGACGACGCGCACGCCACGAGCCTGCGGATCGCCGCGACGCCGTGGCCGTACCTGACGGTGCTGGCGGCGGCCATCGGTTTCGGGATCATGGTCATGGCGTTCCAGCGCTGCCGGGTGTCGATCGTGGCCACCGTGATGACGGTGAGCGCGAAGACCTACCTGCTCACGATGGGCACGTTCCTCTACGCGGAGCCCTGGCCGCAGGACGTGGCGCGCTCGGCGATGCGGCTGGGCGCGCTGGCGCTCGGCGCGGTCGCCGTCCTGCAGTTCCCACGGCACCGGCCGGTTCCGGACGGGGCCGACGCGTCCTCCGCTGAGGCGCCGGACGAGGCGGACCCGTTCGGCACGGCGGTCGGCGGGCCGGTGCTGGGCGGGCCGAGGCTCGACCAGGCGTACCACCAGGCGCCGCAGGTGCCGCCGCAACGCTCCCCGTACGCGGGGGACCCGCTCGGCCAGGGACCCTACGACCGGACCGAGGCTCCCGGGCCCGAGACGGCGCCGCCGCAGCCGCGCCGTCCCGTCCGCCCGGAGCGCCCGACGGAGACTGGCTCGGACGGGCGCTGGCGCGGCTTCGGCGACGGCTGAACGGCGCCCCGGCGCGAAGCCGGGACACCGTTCCCTCCGCGTCGCCGGGTCTCAGCGCTTCTTGCCGGAACGGCCCTTGCCGTCGCTGGGGAGGCCCTTGTCCAGGCCTGCGCGCCGGAGCGCGTCGGCCATGGCGCCGCCACCGGAGACGGCGCCGCCTCCCTGACCGCCGCGGCGCTGCCCGCCGCCCTGGTTCCGGTTGCCCTGGCTCCGGCCGCGCTGGTCCTGGCCCCGCTGTTCCTGGCCGCGCTGTTCCTGGCCGCGCTGTTCCTGGCCGCGCCGGTTCTGGCCGCCCTGGTTCCGGCCGCGCTGTTCCTGGCCGCCGCGTCCCGGACGTGCGCCGCCCTCGCGCTGCTCGCCGCGCCGTCCACCGCCGCCCTGCTGGTCGCGGCCCGGCTCGTCGTCCAGGCGCAGGGTCAGCGAGATGCGCTTGCGCTGCAGGTCGACGTCCAGGACCTTCACCCGGACGATGTCGCCGGGCTTGGCGACGTCGCGCGGGTCGGAGACGAACTTGTCCGACATCGCGGAGATGTGCACGAGCCCGTCCTGGTGGACGCCGACGTCCACGAACGCGCCGAACGCAGCGACGTTGGTGACGACGCCCTCCAGGAGCATGCCGGGTTCGAGGTCGGCGAGCTTGTCGACGCCCTCCTTGAACGTGGCGGTCCGGAACGCCGGGCGCGGGTCGCGTCCGGGCTTCTCCAGCTCGGCGAGGATGTCGGTGACCGTCGGCAGCCCGAAGGTGTCGTCGACGAACTCCGCCGGCCGGAGCGAGCGCAGGACGGCGGTGTTGCCGACGAGGGCCTTGATGTCCGTGCCCGCCGTGTCCAGGATCCTGCGGACGACCGGGTAGGACTCGGGGTGGACGCTGGAGGCGTCGAGCGGGTCGTCCCCGCGGATGCGCAGGAAGCCGGCGCACTGCTCGAACGCCTTCGGGCCGAGCCGCGGGACGCCCTTGAGGCCGGCGCGGCTGCGGAACGGGCCGTTGGCGTCGCGGTGCGCGACGATGTTGTCCGCGAGGCCCTCGCCGATGCCGGACACGCGGGTGAGCAGCGGCGCGGACGCGGTGTTCACGTCGACGCCGACGGCGTTCACGCAGTCCTCGACGACGGCGTCGAGGGAGCGCGACAGCTTCACCTCGGACACGTCGTGCTGGTACTGGCCGACGCCGATCGACTTGGGGTCGATCTTGACCAGTTCGGCGAGCGGGTCCTGCAGGCGGCGGGCGATGGACACGGCGCCGCGCAGCGAGACGTCCATGCCGGGCAGTTCGCGGCCCGCGTACTCCGACGCCGAGTACACCGACGCGCCCGCCTCCGAGACCATGACCTTGGTCAGCTTGAGGTCGGGATGCCGGGCGATGAGGTCGGCGGCGAGCTTGTCGGTCTCGCGCGAGGCGGTGCCGTTGCCGATCGAGACCAGGTCTACCCGGTGCTCGCGGGCCAGCCGGGCGAGCGTCTCGATCGACTCGTCCCACCTGCGCCGGGGCTCGTGCGGGAAGACGGTGTCGGTCGCGACGACCTTGCCCGTCGCGTCGACGACCGCGACCTTGACGCCGGTGCGCAGGCCGGGGTCCAGGCCCATGGTCGTGCGGGTGCCGGCGGGCGCGGCGAGCAGGAGGTCGCGCAGGTTCGCGGCGAACACGCGGACCGCCTCGTCCTCGGCCTCCTGGCGCAGCCGGGTGCGCAGGTCGATCCCGAGGTGGACGAGGATCCTGGTGCGCCAGGCCCACCGGACCGCGTCCGACAGCCACTTGTCCGCGGGACGCCCCTGGTCGGTGATCTGGAACCGGCGGGCGATCTCCACCTCGAAGGAGCTGCGCGCGGCGGGGTCCTCCCCCGCGTCCTCGGGCTCCAGGTCGAGGTCGAGGACCTCTTCCTTCTCCCCGCGCAGCAGCGCGAGGACGCGGTGCGAGGGCAGCTTCGCGAACGGCTCGGCGAAGTCGAAGTAGTCGGAGAACTTCGCGCCCGACTCCTGCTTGCCGTCCCGCACGCGCGAGACCATGCGGCCCCGGTTCCACATGCGCTCGCGCAGCGCGCCGATGAGGTCGGCGTCCTCGGCGAAGCGCTCGACCAGGATGGCGCGGGCGCCCTCCAGCGCGGCGGCCTCGTCGGCGACGCCCTTCTCCTCGTCCACGAACGCCGCGGCCTCGGCCCGCGGGTCGCGGGACGGGTCGCCGAGCAGCGCCTCCGCGAGCGGTTCGAGCCCGGCCTCGCGGGCGATCTGCGCCTTCGTGCGCCGCTTCGGCTTGTACGGGAGGTAGATGTCCTCCAGCCGCGCCTTGGAGTCGGCCGTCATGATCTGCGCCCGCAGCTCGCCGGTGAGCTTGCCCTGCGACTCGACCGACTCCAGGATCGCGGCGCGGCGCTCGTCGAGCTCGCGCAGGTAGCGCAGCCGCTCCTCCAGCGCGCGGAGCTGGGCGTCGTCGAGCGCGCCGGTCGCCTCCTTGCGGTACCGGGCGATGAACGGGACGGTCGCCCCGCCGTCGAGCAGGTCCACCGCGACCCGCACCTGCCCCTCGCGGACGCCGATCTCCTCGGCGATGCGCTCGGTGATGGGCCGCAGGGCGGGCCCGGGGCCCTGGCCGTCGGACGTCTGGCTGATGGTCGCTGTCACAGCTTGGATTCGCTTTCTCCCCTGGGTGTCGCCTGTGCATTGTCCAGGGAACGGGGCCTGTTGTCTTGTCACGCTCGAATGACGGTAGGCCTAACCCCACCGCGTCGGTCACGAAGAGGGGGTCTAGCACCACCGAGCACAGGGGCGCGAATGACGACAATGGTGGAGGTCCCACGGCGAACCCCTTGGAGGAACGGTGAGCGAGCTACTGCGCGGGTACGGGCGGCGCGCCCTCATCTGCTTCGGTCGGGCCGTGGTCCAGATCGTTCTGGCGTACGCGGTGAACCTGCCGTTGTTCATCGTGACCGTGCTGTCCATCGCGTTCATCCCGCTGGGGTTCGGCGTCGTCCTGGCGCCGGTGATGTTCCAGGCGATCCGGACGATCGCCAACCAGCAGCGCGCGTGGGCGGCCGAGTGGTCGGGGGTGCGGATCCCCGTCCCGTACAGGGCGGAGCCGGCCGGGGCGGGCGTGTTCGGCCGGCTGAAGTGGATCCTCACCGATCCGGCCTCGTGGCGCGACCTGCTGTGGACGTTCGTGAACGTACCCGTCGCACTCGTCCTCGGCGTCCTCGCGGGCGGTCTCACGCTGTACGGGCTGGAGGGCGTGTTCGTGGCGCCATGGTTGGCGCAGGTGGTCGACTACGGCTGGGGCCCCTTCTGGCCGCTGGACGACTGGGGCGTGGTCGGCGTCGTCGGCACCATCGTGCTGGGCGCGGCGCTGACGGCGGTGTCCCTCCCGCTGGGGCCGCTGTTCCTTGAGGCGCACGCCAAGTTCTCCCAGTCTCTGCTCGCGCCGACACGGGAGGCGCTGGCCGAGCGCGTCGAGCGGCTCACCGAGACGCGGTCGGAGGCGGTGGACGCCTCGGCCGCCGAGCTGCGCCGCATCGAGCGGGACCTGCACGACGGCGCGCAGGCCCGGCTGGTCGCGCTGAGCATGAACATCGGCCTCGCCGAGGAGATGATGAAGCACGACCCCGAGACGGCGCAGAAGCTCCTGGCCGAGGCCCGCGAGGCGAGCGGGACGGCGCTGACGGAGCTGCGCGACCTGGTCAGGGGCATCCACCCGCCGGTGCTGGCCGAGCGGGGGCTCGACGGCGCGGTGCGCGCCCTCGCGCTCACCCTGCCGCTGCCCGTGGACGTCCACATCGACCTGCCGGGACGCGGCGACGCCCCGATGGAGTCGGCGGCCTACTTCGCGGTCGCGGAGATGCTCGCCAACGTGGTGAAGCACTCGGCCGCGCGGCGCGCCTGGGTGCAGATCGAGCACGGCGGCGGCCGGCTGATGATGATCGTCGGAGACGACGGGACGGGCGGCGCCGACGCGGCGGCCGGGAGCGGAATGCGCGGTATCGAGCGCAGGCTCGCGGCGTTCGATGGGACGATGGCGGTGACGAGCCCGGTCGGCGGGCCGACCGTCGTGACCATGGAGCTGCCGTGCGCGTTGTCATCGCCGAGGACCTCGCCCTCCTCCGGGACGGGCTGATCCGCCTGCTGGAGGCGTTCGGGTTCGAGGTCGTCGAGGCGGTCGACAACGGGCCGTCCCTGCTGCGGGCGCTGACGACGCACCGCCCGGACGTGGCGGTCGTGGACGTCCGGCTCCCCCCGACGTTCACCGACGAGGGCCTGCGGGCAGCGCTGGAGGCGCGCAAGGAGGTCCCGGGCCTGCCGGTGCTCGTGCTGTCGCAGCACGTGGAGCAGCTGTACGCGCGGGAGCTGCTGTCGGACAGCACGGGCGGCATCGGCTACCTGCTGAAGGACCGCGTGTCGGACGTCAAGGTCTTCGTGGAGGCGGTGCGCCGGGTCGCCGGCGGCGGCACCGCCCTCGACCCGGACGTGGTGGCCCAGCTGCTGACCCGGCACGCCCGCGAGGAGCCGCTGCAGCAGCTCACCCCTCGCGAGCGGGAGGTGCTCGGGCTGATGGCCGAGGGGCGCTCGAACGCGGCGATCGCCGCGTCGCTGTTCGTCACCGAGAAGGCGATCAGCAAGCACACCAACAGCATCTTCGGCAAGCTCGGGCTGCCCCAGTCCGAGGACGACAACCGCCGCGTGCTCGCCGTCCTGGCCTACCTGGGCGCCTGATCGCCGGGGCGGCGGGTCAGCGGGCCCAGGGCGGGACGATCCGCTCGTCCCCCTGGGGCGCGATGGCGCAGCGGGTCTCGTCCACCAGCGCGTCCGGGTCGTAGGCGAGGCAGCCCGCGTGGGCGGCGACGACGGCGGTGAACCCGGTGCCGCCCGTCGTGATCTGCCGGCGGACGCCGGCGGGCAGGACGACGGTGTCGCCGGCGCCCGCCTCCAGCTCGCGGCCGTCCAGGTCGACGGTGGCTTCGCCGTCGAGGAACGTCCACACCTGCTCGGTGTCGAAGGCGTGCAGCGGACCGGTCCTGCCCGGCGTCATCTCCACGCGCCAGACGGCGAGCCCCTCGGTGCCGCCCTGGGTCGGCGTGGCGGCGGTGATCATCAGGCCGTTCGGCGTCTCGGTCCGGCGGCTCTCGGCGTCGCGGATGAGCGTCATGGCTCTCCATCCCCTAAGTTAGACAATGTGGTTGTCCATATAGTCAACGAGGTTGTCTTTCATGTCAAGTGACGGCGGGCCGCGCGACGCGCCAGGCTTCGAGCTGCCGCTGCGGCTCTTCCTGGCGTTCCGCGCGATCATCGACGAACTGCACGCCGAGCTGGCCCGGGAGGGGCATCCGGACCTGCGCACGATGCACGGCTTCGTCTTCCAGGCCATCGGCCCGGACGGCACGACGGCGGTGGAGCTCGGCCGCCGGCTCGGAGTGTCCAAGCAGGCCGCGGGCAAGATGGTGGAGTCGCTGGAGCGGGCGGGCTACCTGGAGCGGGGCGCCGACCCACGGGACGCCCGCCGGAAGATCGTCCGGCTGACCCCGCGGGCCGTGGACTCCCTCGTCCGGTCCGAGGGCGCCTTCGAGCGGATCCGGGGCGACTGGGTCCGCGCGCTCGGCGCCGAGCGGATGCGGGCCCTGGAGGACGATCTGCGCCGGATGACGCCCGCGGACCTGTGGCGGCTCGACATGCCGGGCTGGTTCGGCGCGCCCTGAACTTTTCTCGGCGGCCGGTGACCGTATGGGTCCAGGCAGTCGCTTAGACCACTCGCACCGGCGTCCGCGGGTCTCCCGCAGGCCCTTGTCGGGGCCGTTCGGCGCGGTTACGATCGGCGCAATTCTTAGGAAACTTTCCTAAGAGATGGCGGGGATTTCCTGTTTGCTTCGGGGGCCGAACCGAACGGAGAACCATGTCACGACCGGGCCGGCGGCGGGCCATCGCGCTCGCCGGCGCAGCGACACTGGCGGCGGCCACCGCCCTGCTCACGGCGCCCCCGGCGTCGTCGGCGCAGGCCGTCACCGCCACCTGCAAGAAGACCTCCGACTGGGGCACCGGCTTCGACGGCAACTGCACCATCACCAACGGCACCGGCGCGGCGATCAGCAGCTGGAAGCTGGAGGCGGACCTGCCGTCCGGGACGTCCGTCGGCAACGTCTGGAACGCGACCAAGACCGTCTCCGGGAACCACTACACGTTCGCCAACACCGGCTGGAACGGCACGATCGCCGCGGGCGCGACCACCAGCTTCGGGTTCGGCGGCACCGGCTCGGGCTGGTTCACCGGCTGCACGATCAACGGCGCGACCTGCGACGGTTCCACGCCCCCCGAGAAGGACACCGAGGCCCCCTCGGCCCCGTCCGGCCTCCGCTCCACCGGCACGACCGCCACCAGCGTGTCGCTGGCGTGGACCGCGTCGACGGACAACGTCGGCGTCACCGGCTACGACGTCTACACCGGCTCCACCAAGGCCGCGTCGGTGACCGGTACCAGCACCACCGTAGGCGGGCTGTCGGCCAAGACCGCCTACACCTTCACCGTCAAGGCCAAGGACGCCGCCGGGAACACCTCCCCCGCGTCGGCGCCGGTGTCGGTCACCACCGACGAGGGCGGCGGCGGCAACCCCGGAGGCGGCGGCGACAAGGTCGTCGGGTACTTCACCAACTGGGGCGTCTACCAGCGCAACTACCACGTGAAGAACGTCGAGACGAGCGGCTCGGCCGCGAAGCTGACGCACATCAACTACGCGTTCGGCAACGTGACGGGCGGCCGGTGCGCGATCGGCGACTCCTACGCCGACTACGACAAGGCGTACACCGCCGACCAGAGCGTCGACGGCGTCGCCGACAACTGGGACCAGCCGCTGCGCGGCAACTTCAACCAGCTGCGCAAGCTGAAGAAGCTGCACCCGAACCTGAAGGTGCTGTGGTCGTTCGGCGGCTGGACCTGGTCCGGCGGCTTCGGCCAGGCCGCCCAGAACCCCGCCGCGTTCGCCGATTCCTGCTACAACCTGGTCGAGGACCCGCGCTGGGCCGACGTGTTCGACGGGATCGACATCGACTGGGAGTACCCGAACGCCTGCGGCCTGACCTGCGACACCAGTGGGCCGGACGCCTTCAAGAAGCTGATGGCGGCGGTGCGCGCCAAGTTCGGGTCCGGCAACCTCGTGACCGCCGCGATCACCGCGGACGCCTCCGACGGCGGGAAGATGGACGTCACCGACTACGGGGGCGCCGCCCAGTACGTCGACTGGTACAACCCCATGACCTACGACTACTTCGGCGCCTGGGACGCCAAGGGACCGACGGCGCCGCACTCGCCGCTCACGTCATACCCGGGCATCCCCCACGCGGGCTTCAACACCACCGACACCATCGCCAAGCTCAGGGCCAAGGGCGTGCCGGCGAACAAGATGCTGCTCGGCATCGGCTTCTACGGCCGCGGCTGGACGGGCGTCACGCAGTCCGAGCCGGGCGGCACCGCGACCGGCGCCGCGCCCGGCACCTACGAGGCCGGCATCGAGGACTACAAGGTCCTGAAGGGCAAGTGCCCCGCGACGAGCACGGTCGCCGGAACCGCCTACGGCAAGTGCGGCGGCGAGTGGTGGAGCTACGACACCCCGTCCACCATCCGCGGGAAGATGGGCTTCGCCGGAGACCAGGGTCTCGGCGGCGCCTTCTTCTGGGAACTCAGCGGCGACACGACGGGCGGTGAGCTGATCACCGCGATCAAGAGCGGTCTCGGCTGAGCTGTTCGCAGAAGGGGTACTCCCAGCCCCTCAGACAGCCGAGACTTCGGGCCCCTGACCAACCGGACGCCGGTCAGGGGCCCGCCCCTTGCTCAGATGAGGGACTGGCCGCCGTCCACCGTGAGGATCTCGCCGTTCATGTAGGTGTTGGCCATGACGAACAGGGCGGCGGAGGCGGCCTCCTCGGCCGTCCCGAACCGTCCGAGCGGCGTGGACCCGCCCGCCTCGGCCATGGCCGCGTCACCCTCCGCGCCGGAGGCGGTTCCGTAGGCCGCCCGCAGCAGGGGGGTGTCGACGGCGCCGAACCGGATCGCGTTGACCCGCAGGCGCGCGGGCGCGTACTCGACGGCGAGCGCGCGGGTGAGCGTCTCGACGGCGCCGCCCGCCGCGACCGGCGCGGACATTCCCGGCCGGGGACGCGTGACGAGGATGCCCGAGGTCAGCGTGATCGACCCGCCCGGGGGCATCCGGCGGGCGGCTGCGCGCGCGACGGCGACCACCGCCCACGCCGGTCCCTCGACGGCGTCGCGCACGACGTCCCGGGTGAGCCCGGTGAGCGGCCCCATCCCTGCGGGGCGCCCGGCCGTCACCAGCACGTGGTCGACGGTGCCGGCGCGTTCGAAGACCTCATCCAGCGCGTTCTCGTCCGTGACGTCGGCGGCCGCTCCCAGCACCTCGGCCGCGGTCCCGGCCGCGGCCACGCGCGCCACGGCGGCGTCCAGCCGGGTCCTGTCGCGGCCCGCGAGCACGATCCGCGCACCGGCCGAGGCGAGCAGCTCCCCCGCGGCCAGGCCGATGCCGGAGCTGCCCCCGAGGATCACCGCCGTGCGGCCGGCGAGGCTCTCCGGGAGCGGTGAGCGGACCGGGACGGGTGCTTCGGTCGTGGTCATGCGTCCTCCAAAAATAAACCATCTGGTTGTTTTAGAGTGCCCCCCGGACCGGCCGAAGTCAACCGGGTGGTTTAATCCGCGTATGGGCTACGACGCGGAGGCGACCCGCCGGCGGATCTTCCAGGCCGCCACCGCCGAGTTCGCGGCGCGCGGGCTCGCGGGCGCCCGGATCGATCGCATCGCCACCGAGGCGCGGGCCAACAAGCAGGCCATCTACCTGTACTTCGGCGGCAAGGAGAAGCTGTTCGGCGCCGTGGTGCGCGCGAAGATGGCGGAGATCGGCAACGCGACCGACATCGATCCGGACGGCCTGGCGGACTCCGTCGGCCGGCTGTTCGACTGGTACAGGGAGCACCCGGAGCTGGTCAGGCTGCTGCTCTGGGAGGCTCTGGAGACCCCGGGCGAGGTGCAGGGCGAGGCGGAGCGCCGCGAGGAGTTCCGGCGCAAGGCCGCGCGCTTCACCGAGAACGGCGCGGGCGGCGGCCCCGCGGACCCGGACCGCGCGCGGGCCGTCCAGGACCTGATGTTCACCGTGTTCGGCCTCATCGCGTGGAACTTCGCCGTCCCGCAGCTGCGCCGGGTGGTCCTGGACGAGGAGGACGACGCGGCCTCCGTCGCGCGCCGCCGCGCGTCGGTCATGGAGGCGGCGCGGGTACTCGCCGAATCACACGGGTTCGGCTGAGCCGGTTCGAAGAAATTGGGAGCTTTCTTGCAGGACTGGACGCTTCGCCAGATCTACCGAAGCCAGGGTGGTGAGGTCAGGTGGGATGTGTTCGGGAACGAGCATGCGGATCCGGTCGTCCTCCTGCACGGCACACCGTTCTCGTCCTACGTGTGGCGCGGCGTCGCGAGCGCTCTGGCGGCGACCCACCGCGTATACGTCTGGGACATGCCTGGCTACGGGACGTCGGAGATGAGCGAGGGGCAGGACGTCTCGCTGGCGGCGCAGGGCGCGGTCTTCGCCGAACTGCTGGCGCACTGGGGCCTGGACGAGCCGTCCGTTGTGGCCCACGACTTCGGCGGCGCCGTCTCCCTGCGGGCCCATCTCCTGCACGGTGCGCGCTACCGCGACCTCGTCCTGGTCGATCCGGTCGCGCTCGCCCCGTGGGGGTCGCCGTTCTTCCGCCTCGTCGGGGCCAACGCGGAGGTGTTCGAGCAGCTGCCGCCCGCGCTGCACGGCGCCCTCGTCCGGGAGTACGTGACGTCGGCGAGCCACCGCGGCCTGCCCCCGGCCACCCTCGACGCGCTCGTGGCTCCGTGGCTGGGAGAAGCCGGGCAGCCCGCGTTCTACCGGCAGATCGCGCAGGCCGACCAGCGCCACACCGACGAGGTCCAGGCGCGTTACGGCGAGCTGGCCCTCCCGGTCCTGATCTGCTGGGGCGCCGAAGACACCTGGATACCGATCGAAAAGGGACGCGAGCTCGCCGGTCTCGTCCCGGGCTCGCGTCTGCGTGCGATCGAAGGGGCGGGTCACCTGGTGCAGGAGGACGCGCCCGCCGAGCTGACCGCCGCGCTCCTCGGCTTCCTCTCATGATCACGGCGGTGCTGTTCGACCTGGACGGGACGCTCCTCGACCACGAGGGGGCCGCGCGCCGGGCCGTCGTCGGCATGTTCCCCGACACCGACCCGGCGCGGCTCGCCGTGCGCTGGGCGGAGCTGACCGAGGAGGCGGTCGACCGGTACCTGGGGGGGCGAGCTGAGCTTCACCGAGCAGCGCCGCCTCCGGATCGTCACCCTCGCCCGGGAACTCGGCCTCGGCGTCTGGGACGACGCCCGCGCCGACGCGTGGCTCACCGGGTACGTGGCGCGCTACCAGGCCGCCTGGCGCCCGTTCCCGGACGCGGCACCGGCGCTCGACGCCCTCGCGGCGCGGGGCCTGCGGCTCGGGGTGATCACCAACGGGGACGCCGCGCAGCAGCGGCTGAAGGTCGAGCGGATCGGGTTCGCCGGCCGGCTCCCCGTCGTCGTGGCCTCCAGCGAGGCGGGCGCCGCCAAGCCCGCCGCCGAGATCTTCCTGGCGGCCTGCGCGGCCGTGGGCGCCGAGCCGCACGCGTCCGCCTACGTCGGGGACCGCCTCGGCACCGACGCGCGGGGCGCCGCCGCCGCGGGCCTCACCGGCGTGTGGCTCGACCGCTCCGGCGGCCCGGCCCCCGGCGCCCTGGACGTCGCGCGCATCACGACGCTGGACGCGCTCGCGCCCCTGCTCAAGGGCTGACGGCGGTGCGCACGGTCTCCGCGGTGCGCACCGTCGCGCCCGGCGGGGTCAGCCGTCCTGGAGGACCGCCTCGATCTCCAGGACGATCTGGATCTTGTCGCTGAGCGCGAGCCCGCCGCCCGCCACGGTCGTCGCCTCGCCCACGCCGAACTCCAGGCGGCTGAGCTCGCCGGTCGCGGTGAACCCGGCGCGGGCGCCCTTGGACGGGTCGTCCTGCCGGAACGGGTCGGGGCCGAACCCCCCGATCTCCAGCCGGAGCGGGACCTGCCTGGTGAGGCCGCGCAGCGACAGCTCGCCGTCCAGCACGAAGTCCTCGCCGTCCCGGCGCACGCCGGTCGAGCGGTAGCTCATGGCCGGGAACCGCGCGACGTCCAGGAAGTCGGCGGCCCGGACGTGCTCGTCGCGCTGGGCGTTGCCGGTGTCGACCGAGGCCAGGTCGACCGTCGCGGTCACCGACGAGTCGAGCGGGTCGGCGCCGGTCACGATCGTCCCCTCGAAGGTCCCGAAGCGGCCGCGGACCCGGCTGACCATCAGGTGCCGGACGGTGAAGCCGACCCCCGAGTGGAGGGGGTCGATGGTCCAGGTCCCGGCGAGGTAGCCGGGGATCTCGACAAGCTGGGCCGTCATGGTGTCTCCTACGGTTATGGAAGGTAAGGCGGTTCCCATCAGGAACCGCCTCCATGGTGCGGACACCCCGACGCCCGGCACAAGAAGGCACTTTTTTCTGCCCTGGTCACCTGGAGATAACCGATGGAGCACACCGTCGCGGGCTGCCGCGCGCGCGAGATCCTCGACCGCATCGGCGACAAGTGGTCGCTGCAGGTCATCGCGGTGCTCGGCGAGCGCACCAAGCGGTTCACCGAGCTGAGGCGCGAGATCGACGGCATCAGCCAGCGGATGCTCACCGTCACCCTGCGCGGCCTGGAGCGCGACGGCATCGTCACCCGGACCGTCTACCCCGTGGTCCCTCCCCGCGTGGAGTACTCGCTCACCCCGATGGGCGCGACGCTCATGGACGCGGCCGAGACCCTCGTCACCTGGGCCGAGGCCCACCTCGCCCAGATCGACGCCTCCCGCGCCGACTACGACGCCCGCCAAAACGACGTGCAGGCGGACGACGCGCGCCGGTAACGTGGACGGCGATGGTCATTCACGAGGTGGGACGGCGAGCTAGCCGCGCCGAGCTGGGGAACGCGCAGACGTGCCCGGCCCGGCTCGGCGGCGTGCGCCTTCATCCCATCGACCTCGTGAGGCCGTCCCATGCGCTCGACTGACATCCGTTCGACCTTCCTGGGCTTCTTCCAGGAGCGCGACCACCGCGTCGTGCCGTCCAGCCCGCTGATCCCCTCCGATCCCACGCTGCTGCTGGCGAACGCGGGCATGAACCAGTTCAAGCCGTACTTCCTCGGCGAGACCGCGCCCGAGCACCCGCGCGCGATGTCCGTGCAGAAGTGCGCGCGTACGTCCGACATCGAGAACGTGGGCCGCACCACGCGGCACACCACGTTCTTCGAGATGCTCGGCAACTTCTCCTTCGGCGACTACTTCAAGGCGGAGGCGATCTCCTGGGCATGGGAGCTCCTCACCCGCCACTACAACCTCGACCCGCGGCGCCTCTGGGTCACCGTGTACCTGGACGACGACGAGGCCGTCCGGCTCTGGCGGCGCGTGGGCGTCCCCTCTGAGCGGATCCAGCGGCTCGGCATGGAGGACAACTACTGGTCGATGGGCATCCCCGGCCCCTGCGGACCGTCCTCCGAACTGCACTACGACAGGGGGCCGTCCTTCGGACGTGAAGGCGGGCCCGCGGTGGACGGCGAGCGCTACCAGGAACTGTGGAACCTCGTCTTCATGCAGAACCTCCGTGGGGAGGGCCCCGGCAAGGACGGGTACCCGATCCTCGGCGAACTCCCCGCACGCAACATCGACACGGGGCTCGGTCTCGACCGTCTCGCGGCGGTGCTGCAAGACGTGGACACGGTGTGCGAGACGGACCTGCTCGCGCCGACGTTCCAGCTCGTCCAGGAGATGGCGGGCCGCGGCTACCCAGGACGTGACGGCAGCGACGACTCGACGTCCTTCCGCGTCGTCGCGGAACACTCCCGCTCGGTCGCGTTCCTCATCGCGGACGGCGTCATGCCCGCCCGCGACGGCCGCGGCTACGTCCTGCGCCGCCTGATGCGCCGCGCGATCCGGCACGCGCACCGGCTCGGCATCGACGGCCCGGCGCTGCCCGCGCTGACCTCCAGCGTCGTCGGCACCCTCGGCTCGACCTGGCCGGAACTGTCCCGCAGCTCCGAGCTCATCGAGCAGGTCGTCACGGCGGAGGAAGAGGCGTTCGAGCGGACGCTGCGCCAGGGCTCCCAGATCCTCGACGCGGCGATCGGCCGCGCCACGACCACCCTCTCCGGGCGGACGGCGTTCGAACTCCACGACACCTACGGCTTCCCGATCGACCTGACCGTCGACGCGGCGAGGTCGGCAGGCCTCACGGTCGACGAGGACGCGTTCGCCGAGCTCCTCGAAGAGCAGCGCCGCCAGGCGCACCACGCGGGCCAGGGCCGCAAGGGCGGCGCGGTCGCGCGGCAGGACCTCTACCGCCGCGTCGCCGCCGCACACGGCCTCACCGATTTCGTCGGCCACTCTTCAGAAACCGCCGAAACACAGATCGGCGCCCTGCTCGGCCCGGACGGCGAAGTGCCCACCGCGACCACGGGCGACGAACTGGAGGTGGTCCTGACCCGCAGCCCGTTCTACGCGGAATCGGGCGGCCAGGTCGGCGACACGGGCACGATCCGCACGTCCGGCGCGACCCTCGACGTCCTCGACACCCGGCCAGGGCTGGACGGCCTGCACGTCCACACCGTCCGCATCGTGGACGGCGAGGTCCGTCCCGGCGACGAGGCCGAGGCGACCGTGGACGCGGACCGCCGGGCGGCCACCGCACGCTCCCACAGCGCCACCCACGTCCTGCACGCGATGCTGCGCCGCACCCTCGGCGACCACGCGGCGCAGCAGGGCTCCCGCGTGGAACCCGGACGCCTGCGCTTCGACTTCGCGCACTTCTCCCCCGTCGACACCGGCCTCGTCCAGACCCTCGTCAACGACTACCTCCTCGACGACCCCGAGGTGCGCGTCTGGGAGGCGACCCGGGCGGAGGCGGAACGCGCGGGCGCGATCGCGCTGTTCGGCGAGCGGTACGGCGACGACGTCCGCATCGTGGACATCGGGGACGCCTCCCGCGAACTCTGCGGCGGCACCCACGTCGGCCACGGCTCGCAGGCGGGCCCCGTCCACATCGTCGGCGAGTCGTCCATCGGCACCGGCCTGCGCCGGATCGAGGCCCTCACCGGCGCCGACGCCCTCCGCCACCACGACCGCACCGCGTCGCTGCTGGAGGAGCTCGCGGCGCTGCTGAACGTCCGCCCCGACCAGGCCCCGGGCCGCCTCCGGCAACGCCTGGACACCCTCGCGGAAACCCAGCGCCACCTGGAGGCGCTGCACCGCGCCGAACTCGACCGGCACGCCGACCGCCTAGCGTCCCTCGCCGAACCCGTGCCCGGCGGCTGGCTCGTGGCGCGCACCGTCCCCGGCCTGACCGGCGCCGACCTGCGCACGATCGCGACCGGCGTCCTCACCCGCCGCGACCAGCGCGGTCTCGTCGTCCTCGGCACCGAGTCCGGCGGCAAGGCGGTGCTCGTCGCGGCGGCCGGCGCGACCACCGGCGTCCGGGCCCGCGACCTGCTGACCGCCGCGGCCCGCGAGGTCGGCGGCGGCGCGGGCGGCAAGGGCCCGGTCGCGAACGCGGGCGGCCGCCGCCCGGAGAACCTCCCCAAGGCGATCACCACCGCGGCGACCGAGGCCCGCGCCCTTCTCTCCGCCGCCGCTCAGGTGTAGGCGGCAGGAGTGATCACGAGGAAGGACTCCTCGATCACCCGCACGCCGTCACCGGTCCCGCCGTCCTCGGCGACCTGGATCGCGAGGGTGGCCGTTCCGACACCGGAGCCGGCGAAGAGGGTGCCGCTGAACCGGCAGGACCGCTGGCGGTTGGAGCCGTCACCGCCGACGTTGCCCGCGCCGCCCGCCACGACGTAGCGGTTGTCGCCGACGTCCGAGGAGGAGTAACTGACAGCCGCGCTGCCGTTCGGCCCGGGGTACTCGGCCTGCCATCGGGCCTCCACCGCTCCGGCGGCACTGTCGCGCCCCGTGCGGACGCCGATCCTCGCGTCGTGGACGGCGTCCGCACGGTAGAAGATCAGCGCCTCCCACCGGTACCGCAGCGAACCACCCGGAACCTGAGCGACCAGGGCGGGCACGTCCTGGAGCCGCGGCGAGGTGTAGACGACCGCGGCGCCTGGGGAGTCCTGCCGCTTCTGGACGGCGCCTCCACCTTCGTCCGGGTCGCCATAGGCGATCGTGGCGCGGTTGTTCCCGTAAGCCGACAGGACCAGGATCTCGTGGGACGGGTGGACCGCACCGTTGATCCACGCGACCCCGTCGAGCGGGGTGGCGGACGAGGACGTCGCCCGGTTGTCCCAGGCGACCCCCGTGATGAAGACGTTGCGGGACGCCGCGTCCAGCGCGAAGCCGTACTTCTGGTACTTGTTCGTCGTGTTCCGGTCGAACGCCAGGCACGCCGACAGCGTGATCTCAGTGACGGACGAGCCGAGGTAGAACCCCGAGCACTCGTTCGCCCGAGCGCTGCCCGAGATGTTGTCGAAGTAGTTGCTGGAGTCGGCGACGCACGCCGCCATCGTGTTCTTGCCCAGCCTCACGACCCAGCCGTGGCCGCCGTTGTCCTGGGCCTCGCAGCTGGTGAAGATGTTCCGGGTGCCGTTGACGTACCAGCCCGCGCCGTCCTTGTAGGCGGCCCCGGCGGCGAACGCGCTCGAACGCTTGTTGTACCAGGACTTGCACTGCGAGAAATGGTTGTTCGAGGTGTACACCTCGATGCCCGCGTACACGCCGCCGTTGTAGTTGGCGGACGAGACGTCGATGCCGAGGAAGTAGTCGTCCGCCCCTCCCCCGCCGGACTCCTTCCCGACGAGCAGCCCCTGGCGGCGGAAGTGCCGCCCCCTGACGCGCTGGACCTGCAGGGCCTGGTCGTCGGTGCCGAGGAGGGCCACACCGACCTCGGTGTCCCAGATCCACAGGTCGTGGAGCCGATGCACCGCGTCCGGCTCCCCGGTGACGCCGACCGTGTTGAGGAGCACGCCGTGGACGTTGGCCGCGGGCGAGCCGGCGAAGGACGCGCCGGGCGTCCCCTTGAGCCACATGTCCGACACCCGGGCGTCCCGCACCGCGCGACTGACCGCGCGGTCACCGATGCCCACCAGCCCGGCGAGCGTCGACCAGGTCCCCGTGGCCTCCAGACGGGTCCCGATGCCCTCCCCGCGCAGCCACACCTTGTCCTTGAGCTGCAGACCTCCCGCCGCCCCGGTGCCGCCCGCGTTGGCGACGTACCCGATCTGGTAGGTGCCGCGGGCCAGCGACACCACCCCGCCACCGGCCGCCGCGACGTCGTCGATCGCGGCCTGGATCGACGCGCGCGAGTCGGTGAGGCCGGTCCCGTCCGCGAAGTAGGGCGCCCCGGCCGCGTCGACCCACACCGTTCCGGGGGGACCCTCAGACCCGGCGCCTGCCCCGGCCCGGACGGCCGACGCGAAGCCCAAGTCGGACGCGACGAGCTTGAACCTGGCGCCGCCGAAGTCCGCCCACATGTCGGCGGGCCCGTACGGTTCACCGTCCGGCCCCTGGAACTCCGGGATCGTGCCGACCGGGAGACCGTCCGTCCCGTCGGAGGACACGATGCTGCTGACGGCCACGCCCGCCCCGTCCAGCAGGTCGGTGTACCGGACCCCGCTGACGGCCTCGGACCAGAAGGTGACCTCGGTGGGCCCGGCCAGAAGCGCCGGTGCGGTCATGACGCCACCGTGAGACGTGACGGCGCCTGGAACCATCGTTCGATCGGCCGGCGTCCGGCCGAAGGTATGCCGTGCCATGGAGACCCCCTGGGAGGCCATAGGTAACGAACGAGGCGTCGGCTGACCACCGCAGCCGAACGCCTCCTGGATGCAGACGGCGGAACCGTCAGACAGCCGGTCGAGGAAACCCCGCCCCGGCAGCAGACCCCCTGCGAACGCGCGGACGCCGCCACCCCGGCCCGATCCGCTCCCGCGGCCGACCGGACGCGGCCCCAGACGTCGCTCGCCCCTGCGCACCTTCCTATAGCACACCCAAGCGTCACTTACCGTCACGCTACAAATGCATAATGCTATTTCCGCTAAGTACCGCACAGGCACCGGTCGACAGGGACCAGGAGACTCAAGACCTTCAACGGTGCCCTACCGGAGGACCGCCGCTCCTACCCCGACCCCTACGAGGGAGACGGGTCAACGGTCGGGCTGGCGGGATTTGAACCCACGACCCCTGGCACCCAAAGCCAGTGCGCTACCAAACTGCGCTACAGCCCGCACGCCACCGCCGAACGCGATGACGCGAGAAGTGTAGTCCCGATCGACCCCCGCCCGCTCCGCCCCGGGCACGTCCACCCCGAGAACCCTGTACGCTACGGGATGGCGACCGAGGCCCACCAGGCTTCACGCTCCGCGGGCGTAGCTCAATGGTAGAGCCCCAGTCTTCCAAACTGGCTACGCGGGTTCGATTCCCGTCGCCCGCTCCCACTACGAAGGCCCAGGTAGGAACTCTGTTTCCCCACCTGGGCCTTGCTTTTTGCCATGATCGCCAAGGCTTCCGTGCCCGTTGCGTGCCCGATCGTTTCGGGGTGCGCTTGTCACTCTTGTCACTGGCCCGAGCGACCTTGAAAGCCTCCCCGAGCGCCACCGCGATCACCTTGTCTCGATCTTGGCTGGCGTGCTGGTAGATCAGCGCCGCCCGCGACGAGGCGTGCCCCATGCGCACCATCAACTCTTTGAGGCTCGCGCCCGTGGTGGCCGCCAGGGTGTTGCCGACGTGGCGAAGGTCGTGGAAGTGCAGATCAGGAAGGCCTACGTCCGCCCGCACCTTGTTCCAGATGCGCCGGAAGCCCGAGCGCCGGAGCGGACCGCCCCGAGGACCGACGAACACCCGACCGTCCGGACCGTCCTCGGCGAACTCGTCCAGGTGCGCTTGCAGATCCGGGATGATCTCCGGCGGGATGGAGACGATGCGCCGACCGGCCCGCGTCTTGGGCGTGCCCTCCAGGAGCTTGCCGCCGTCCAACTCGGCCAGCGAACCCGCCACCCGGACAACGCCCGAGTTCAGGTCAAAGTGCGGCGGCGCTCAGGCCGCTGCGCGGCCCCGCGCCAGGCCACCCGGAGCGTGCGGCGTGGGCGCCGCTCACCGGACGGCCGCGCCGGGCCACGCATCGCGACGCACCCGCCAGCCCGGCCCCCTCCGCCCGCCACAGGGGCCGCGCCGCCGCTGTGACGGTCCCAGCCAGGGACGGTAAAGCGTGCTCGAACCAGGGGGCTGCGCCGCCCCCTGGACCCCCGCGCTCCGAAGCACTCATTCGCGCGAATCTGTCTGTCACGGGGTACGCTCGTTCGCGCGAATGAGCACTCCGGCACGTTGGGCATCCGTTCAGGCGGAACGGACTTGAGGAAGACGAATTTTCCCACCGCGAGAGGCGAACACCGCGGAGACCGTATGTGTGGCACTCGCCCTACTCAGATCCACCTTGAAGGGCGAGGATGATCGCATGTGGTTATTGCTGATCATCGGGTTCTTCGCTCTGCTGCTCACGTTCGCTGTGGCTTACGACCGGCGTCTACGTCGGCGAGGGCACCGGTTCCGGGACAGTGCGGCGCTGACGGCCGAGATGCGCGAGAGCCGGCGCGACATGCGTGCTTGGGACAGGGGCTCGCAAGGGAACAGTGGAGTGGATCTGTCTTGGACGGCGGAAGGTCGTCGCCGACGCGGACACTAGCCGATGACGTGCTGAACAGCTCGTCCTGGCCACCCAGCCTGCGGAGTGAGAGCGTGATCCCCCAGCGGGTGGGCGTGCCCTGATCGTGCCCGTTGGGGGGACGTCCCGCTGGCTCGGCTCGATGCCAAGAAGCCGGCGGAGGTCTCCCGTCACGATGCGGTAGCGGGCACCGATGCGGATGACCTTGCAGGGAACTCGCCTCGGCGGGCGAGCTGGTAGGCGCGCGTGCGTCCGAGTCCGATGGCGCGGGCTGCGGTCTCGACGCTGATCGTGGTCGGGAGGGCGAGAAGCTCGTCCTGGCTCATCTGCTTCACGGCTCAGGCCCCCTTCCGGGAGCTGCCGAACCATCTCGCCCTTACCCTTCGGCTTTCAGGAGGCGTCACCCGTGGCGCGTCTCGTCCGATCGCGGCCGCTGGAGCCGCTTCGGTGGCAGTGCCGCTGTGTGGTGGTGCGCTGGTTGCGGGCGGCGATCCTGTGCCGTGAACGTGGTTGATCGCGCTTCGGGCCTGGTTGATGGCTTCGCCGCATCCCGCGCCCCGGTGACGGGCGTGAAGGATCGCGCGACCGAAGTCGTCGAGTGCCTCGTCGAGGCTCCGCCGTGGCCACGGACGAGGCGTCCGTCCGCATGCTGGTGCGCGAGGAAGCGTTCGAGGTGGAGTAGAAGTTGGTCGTGCTCGGTGGCGGCTGTGTGGACGGCGTCCAGCACCGCGTAGACGGTCGCGGGTCCGGCAAGGCCGCCGGGTTCTTCCACGGACTGCTTCAGCGAGCGGACGGCTCGTTCCAGATCCTCGGCGAGCTGTTCGGGCTCGTGATCGATCTGGGCGTTACGGCTGGTCGCGCTGGGGTTGGAGGTCATGGGTGCAGTCCTTGAGGTGCAGACCCTCTGCGGGAGGGCCAGAGTTGTTCGTGGACATGGCCCGTCCTTCCTGTGAGGAGCGGCAGACAAATGCTCTGCCGCTTCATGACGTTGTTTACGCTCCGTAATTGCGCCTGTGCCTTGATCTTGACTCCAGCACTCCAAAGGGCTCCGGCGAGCCTCGCCTCGGCAGGTCAGCGCCTGGGCGCGCCGCTACGACGATGGGGCGCCTGAGGTGGACGAGCAGAAAGTGCAGCGGTCGAGCCCAGTCCTTCGGCCAGCGGTACGGGGAAGGCTTCGGCCGCAAGCCTCGCCATCGCCCGGCCCTCGTCGCGGGTTTCCGCGACGCGCGGCGGCACCGGTGCGGTCGGCCCAGGTGCCGTCCGCCGGATAGCGTGCAGCCGTCCTGCGGCCTGGCGTGCTGCATCAGCCTGTGCGAGTCGTTGCTGGGCAAGGCGATGCTCGGCTGTCGATTCGATGAGATCGGCGAGGTTGGCGATGAGGAACAGCAGATCGACGGTGAGGTTCCTCTTGTGTTCGCGTCGGTCTCCCCAGCGCACGTTGGTGACCGCGAACGTCCGCGCTACCGCGCGAAGAGCGCTTCCGTACGGCGTGGGCGCTGGCGAGCGGCCGAACGGTTCTCGGGCGCCGCGGTCGTAGAAGTCGGCGGCCTTGGCCAGTTCACGGTTACCGGTGATGTCCGCGGTGACGTGCAGGACGTCAGCGGCCGCCGCTGCCAGATCGGCGCGAACACGGGGATCGCGGAACTCGCGCATCTACCACGCCGCCGTACCAGCCACTTGAGCAGCCTCCCGATAGGCCGCTGCCCGCTCCGGGTAGTCGCCGGACGAACCCGCCTTACACCTATGCAAGCGGGCCGTCGGCAAACCGCCCGCGCCGTCGGTCCACCGAAGGCGCAGCTTGGGCAAGGTGAGGTCATCAGCGAGCTTGCCCCGGAGAAGAAGATCGGTGCCCCCTTCGAGTTGGTGTAGTCGGGCACCGCGACGGCATATCCCGTCACCTCGCCAGGCGTGCGGACACTGAACCTCAGCCGTACCGCCAGCCCGCGCTCACGCAAGCCGGCGAAGAACGCCTCTTCACTGTCGGACGATGCGGCGACCGTGGCCACCTGCCGACGCAGCACGGTACGAGGCAGCTCCTCCAACCCGGCGCGTTCGGCTCGTGCCACGACATGGATGTGATCGTCGGCGTGCCGCACCGCGACCCACCGGCACGCCTCCGGATCTCCGCGTGATGCGATGCCGGTCTGGTGCATCAACTCCTCGGCGACATCGGCCCACTCCTCATCGGTGAGAGCCCGATCGGTGGGGGCCGTCCGCAACGAGCATTGCCAGACCGGTCCCGCCGGCCGGCCTCGCCGCAGCGTCTCCAGCGGCGAACGCAGCACCTCGCCCAACGGCCGAAGATCGCGCTTGCCGTCCGTGCGTCTCACTGGTTCCAGTGCGGCCGGGTGCCGGTACCCGGCGACGAGGTGAGGGTCGGTGTGCTCGTTACGCTTACCCGGCCCGTACAGGTACCGCAGCAGGTTTCCGACATCGGCGCCACGAGTGACCTTGGCGATCACGGCAGACGTCGGCCGAGTTCGACGATGACGGCCTCCGCTCGCCGCACCACTTGGAAGCAGTACGCCGCCAGCCACTCCACCGGTTCCGGGACCTGGTCGTGGGCGTTGGCGTGGCGCACGAGCTGGTTGAGGTTGACCCCGACCGCGTTCATCTGACGGCTGGCATTCCGCAGTTCGGCATGCAACGCGACGAGCGCCCCGTCCACAGGCCGCTGCTCGCGCATCGCAGTGCGAACCATCGTTACGACGAAGGCGCTACACGCGAGTCCGGCTCGCGTCGCCGCTTCGTAGAACTCTTCGTACTCCTGGTCGCAGACGCGGATTCTCAGTTCCCGCTCTCGCCGCCGCCCTCCGCTGAGTTTCGCTCGGCGCTGCAGCGGCTTGGCCCCGTCGCTGCCTCGTTTTGGTGTGGTCACATGCTTCCGCTCCTGGCTTTTGAGGGACCGCGCTCGGTCCCATGCCTGGCTAGTGTGATCTTCCAAGCGGAAGTTATCCACAACAGGTAGCGCTCTACCAGCTATCTTGCATCCCGCACTGAGCTGATCATGCGTCGATTCACGGAGGTCGACTCGTATCAATTGACGAGCCGTTCTGACGCTTGCTGCCGGGCAGTATCGCATCCTTCAGCTTGCTGACGAATTCCCCGCTATCCGGTCCGCGCGGCAAGAACAGGAATCGCCGAGAACGTCTCCGATGCCAGATTCGGCCGGCCTGTTGGCCGCGGAGCGAACGTTAGCGGGAACGCTAAGTGCTGTCAGTGAGCAACGCGGAGTCCCCAGGCTGGTCCCTCCTCGGACGGCCGTCCGCGAAGGAACCGCCGAGGGCTCAAGAACGGATCGCCCGGACACCCCGCCGACGTCCGACCGTCCGGACGCTCAGTCGGCGTGCAGGACGACGTACAGGATGGCGAGAATGCCAACGACCGACACCGCTCCCATGAGGGCAAAGCGCGCGCACGCCCGGCGCCGCCGTCCGATCGACGCCACCACGAGGCCGACGACCGGAGCGAGCACGACGCCGCCCAGCCCGATCCACCCCAGCGCCCTGCCGACCAGTTCCCAGAAGGAATCGTGAGCGATGTCATGATCGTTCTCGCCCTGGAGCGTGACCACCCAGAACATGAGCGGGCTGGCGAGCCACCACCCGGGCAGCCACGCGATGAGCCGGGACATGACCCGCCCCTCGGCCGCCGCGGGCGGCGTCCCGCCAGAGACAACGCTGGACGAAGCGGAGACATCGGACGCCATGGCGCGATCATAAGCGTCTGCGGCCCGACTGTTAACCGGGCCACGACGACAACTGAGACGACGGTAGGGCCGCAGGATGGGATGTCTGCCATTGGCAATCCAGAAGCGGCGCTGTGGCCGCGCCTTGGAGTTCTCGTAGGAGCAACCGCGCGTGCCCGTCAGCGTTCGCCCCTGGGCGTTGATATAGATATAGCGCTGCTGCGAGGGAGATTCGGGGTTGCGGCCCCCTACCGGCCGGTAGATCTGGACGGTTTGCTGTACTCGGCCTTGACGAGCCCTCCGCCGAGGGCCCGCAGCATTTCCCACGCCATCACTCCCGTGGTGTAGGCGATCCCGCCGCACAGCACGCCCGCGAACAGGGCCACGGCTCCGGCGACCGCCAGGTCCCACTCGCCGACGACGGCCACGGCGAGGAAGTACAAGGCCAGCGCCGCGCACCCCGCCATTGCACGGCTTGTCGCCTGTCCCGTGACCACTTGCCGATCGGCACCACTCTGCCATTCTGTTCCGAAGATCGTCTCCGGAACAGGGGCGGCGGCCGGGCCGCCGGGGTGCGGGCGGTCCGCCCACCCCGCCCCGGCCATGCTCCAGTGTCCTGGGGGCCGCGAAAAGGTGGCTTCAGGAAGAGCGAATGTCCTTCACATTCTGCACCCTTACTCCCTTTCGGTCACCGGCCAACCCCGGAAGGTGGGTTGCGTCGGCGGTCAAGATCAGCACATCAGGCTGTTGCCCTGCCGCCTCCGCACGGTCGGCGTACATGTGAGCCGTCGCGGCGACCAGAGCGTCAACAACCTCCGTCGAGTCGAACCCCGCGTCCCCGATCAGCTTCCCGGCGGCGCGTGCGAGGTCCTCGGTGACAGGCTCAACGACCGTTCTGGTGCTGGACGGCACATGGTTCAGCTTCGTGTCCCGGTCGGAGCCGCGAAGGATCTCCGTCAGCACGACACTGGACGTGACCAAGCGTGCCTGCTTGCGCAGCGCGGCAGCGAAGAAGATCGCAACGTCGCGGTCCGTGGCCGCCTTGTTGATGGCATCGTTGTCAAGCACCAAAGTTCCGCCAAGCCTGGCTGCCCGACGGCCTCGAGCGGCGCTCACTGATCTTGCGCAGACGGCCAGGCGGCGAGGGCGGCCTGGATCTCGTCCTCGCTGAACGGCCCGTGCTGTTCTTCCAACTCGTCAACGAACTCGGCGAGGGCGTCGAGTTGGAGCTTGGCCGCGATCGCCTCATCAACGTAGGCGGAATCGGACAGGCCCAGCTTGCGGGCTTGTTCGCGGATCTCGGCCTTGCGGCCGCGGCGGATGGTGGCCGACAGCTTCTCGGTCGCGCTGTGCTCACTCGCGGCCTTGCGGCGCTTCGCGACACGAAGAGGCTGGTTGGCGGTAGTTCGCTTGGCGTCCACGACTCAATCCTACCAATGGTAGGAGTCGACTGTCCCGGCGAGAAGGGCAGAACTCACGTACGAGCTAGTACGACAGCCGGACTTCGTGATCGTCACGCCGTGAGGGCTTGCCGGCGGTGGTAGTGACTGGCTCGGGCGCGGTGTTGATGTCGGCGTCTCCAGATCGACCAGCGCAGACGGTGTTGCAGGCTGTGTATCGGGTCCGCGGCGAGGGTGTTGAACAGGTGCTTGATCTCATTGCAGCTCAACGCGATCAGCGAACTTGTTTGTGGGGCTGGGTTCTCGATTCGCTCGGTCGCGGTGACGACGGCGAGAAAGGCGTAGGCGAGCATGGTGAGGATGGTCCAGCGGCGCCAACTGGTCCAGCGCCGGACTTGATGTTGGTCCAGGCCGGTGAGTGTCTTGCTCGCTTGGAACGACTCCTCGATCGTCCAGCGGCGACCGGCGACGCGGACCAGCTCGCGCAGCGGGACCGCTGGCGGTGCCCAGCAGCGGTAGTAGGCCAGTTCACCGGTTGTGTTGCTGCGGCGGATCAGCAGCCAGTAGTGGCTGTCGATGCCGTCGCGATCAGGTTCGATGCCGATCCAGGCCCAGTCGTAGAAGCGGGGTCCTTTGGAGCCTTCGCCGGCTGAGAGGCGTTGCCAGGCCTTGCGCGGCAACCAGGCCGCGAGCTCGTCGGCGCGGATCTTGCCGACGCGTGTGCGGACCGGGTGGCTGCAGGCGACCGCGAGCACGTAGCCGACGCCGCGATCCTCCAAAGTCTTGCGCAGTTTCGGGTCGCCGCCATAGGCCTCATCACCTGCTGCCCAGTCCGCGGTCACGCCGGCGCCCAGGGCACGGGTGATCATCTCGGTCGCCAGCGCCGGTTTGGTCGCGAACTCCACCTCCGCCGGGACCACGGCCTGTTCGCGGCGATCGGGATCGCCGGCCCAGACCTGCGGCAAGTAGAGCTCGCGGTCGATCAACGCATGCCCTGCAGCCGTGGCGTAGGTCAGATAGACCGCGACCTGGGCATTCTCGATCCGCCCGGCGGTACCGGTGTACTGTCGCTGCACGCCGACCGTGCATGCGCCCTTCTTCAGGTCGCCGGTCTCATCCACCACCAGAACCGCATCGTCGCTTCCGAGCCGTTCGACGACATAGCCACGCAGGTCCTCGCGCACACCGTCGTCGTCCCATTTCGCCTTGCGCAGCAGGTGCTGCAGCCTGTCCGGTGACTCGTGACCGGCGTGCTCGGCCAGCGTCCAGCAGTTCTTCACCGGCAGATCCGACATCAACCCCAACACCGCATCCCCGACCAGCCGTCGCGACTCCACCCGCGCGAACCGGGCAGCGATCATGTCAAGCACACCATCGAACTCCGCCTGCCATCGACTCGGGTCTATGCTGTGGCCCGCGGCCACCGTCACACCAACTGGTTTCCACACAACTCCGGGATGATCAAGCGGTGGCCGCGCCATGTCGCGCCGCCACGCCCAAGATCACGAACTACGGCTCGAGTACTAGGCTGGACTAGCAGTCCGACCAGAACCGCACCAGGAACTCCTCCGTCCCCCGCGGTATCTGCTGCTCCGCCATGTGCATCGCAGCCGCCTCGTCCGCGCCCTGCCACCACACGCGCACCTGATGGCGGCCGGCGTCGCCGACCGCGAAGGTGCCTATCCGCGATGGCCCCATTGTCACCGACCACAGCTGGACCACCCCGCTGGACAGCCGGACTGACACCGTCTCACTCCCCGACCAGTCACCATCCGGCTCGGGCGGCTCGCCGGACCATGCCTCCAGCCGGACCGACACGTCGTGGTCGAGAGCGGCCGAGGTGAAGTCCAGCCGGTTGTCGCAGACCACGGCGACCACTTCGTCACCGCAGGAGGCGCCATCCGGGAACGGGCGCGGGCACGCCTCGACATCCAAGTCCATCAGCCCGAAGATGCCGTACTCAACCAGGATGCCGTCGTCCTGCGCGGCCACCAACTCAGTCATGCGGCACACGATACGAACGGAGCTGGGTCACCGCTCGCCATCGCCGCACTGTGCCGTGGGCTCGTCTGTGCATACCGCGTGGCCATGCCCAAGATCACGAAGTCCGGCTGTCGTACTAGTGGGTCTTGGCCTGACGCAATTCCTCGCTGCGGGACGACAAGACAGGCTCGCGGCCTCACTCGCGCGATCCTCGGCCCTCCGAGGACGTGGACCCCATCATGATCAACTCCTCCGCTCCCGGATCCATCCTGAGGCGCGCTACACGGAGCGCAGGTTTGGTCTTGTTTCGGTTTGCTGGGCGATCAGATGGTCGGCTAGTACGGCCTGAAGTTGGGTGATCTTTGCTTGGGCTTCGGCGAGTGGGGCTTCGAGGTCTGCGGGTGCGCCCTGGCTGGCCTGGGTTGCGCGGATCTTGGCTAGGGCCTCTGAGGCGGTTTCGTCGGCGGTGGGGAGGGTGTGGAGGTAGCGCTCGGTGGTGGAGATCTTGCGGTGGCCGAGGCGTTCTTTGACGACCTGGAGGTCGGCGCCGCCGGCTAGGAGCCAGGAGGCGTGGGCGTGGCGGAGGTCGTGGATGCGGGGTGACCATCCGAGGTCGGCGGCGGCTCGGGCTGGGTGCCAGCAGCGGGTGCGGAACCAGTTCGCGGAGATGTGGGGGTCGTCGTCGATGACGCGTGGCTTGCGGGGGTCGTCCTCGCCCTGGGCGCGGCGCTCAGCTCGGTAGGCGGCTCGGCAGTGGTGGCATTTGCACTTGCCGAGGCTGTAGGCCGTGATTGTTCCGTGGGTGTGGGTGCGGCCGTTCGGGGCTTCGAAGGTGAGGGCGTCCAGGTCTAGGTGTACTTGGTCATGATCTTGGTGACAGTCGGGTGATGGGGGGCTTGCCGCCCAGAGCTGAGTGGGGGCGTTGGGTGTTGTAGTGCTCAAGCCAGG
>NZ_JBEZJI010000039.1:0-86150 GCF_040649435.1 Actinomadura sp. NPDC048955 | reverse complement strand
CCGGCGCGGGCGGGCCGCGCGGGGGCCCGCCGCGGGGGCCCCGGGCGGCCCGGGGGGCCGCGCGGGCCCGCCGGGTCCCGCGCCCCCGGGGCGGACGCCGCGGGACCGTCCGGCCCCTCGGCGTCCCCGGCCCCCGGACGACGAATCATTGACGGCGGGCCGTGGCGAAAATAAGGTGAACCGACCGGTCGGTATGTGCGGAATTTCCGGCGCCCGGCCGTTCCTGTCGCCGTCGCGGGCCTTCTCGGAGTAATGCCATGATCCTCAGCACGATGCAGGACTTTCCGCTGTCCGTCGCCGCGATCCTGCGGCACGGCGCGCGCGTCTACGGCCGCAGCGAGTGCGTGACGTGGACGGGCGGCGGTGCGCCCCGGCGCGCGACCTTCGCGCAGATCGCCGGCAACGCCGAGCGGCTGGCGTCCGCCTTGGCGAGGCTGGGAGTCCGTCCCGGGGACCGGGTGGCGACGTTCTGCTGGAACAACCAGGAGCACCTGGAGGCGTACTTCGCGGTGCCCGCAATGGGCGCCGTGCTGCACACGCTGAACATCCGGCTCTTCCCTGAGCAGCTCTCACACATCATCAACCACGCCGACGACCAGGTCATCATCGTCGATGACAGCCTCGTCCCGCTGCTGGCGCGCGTCGTGCGCGAGCTTCCCGCCGTCGAGGCGTTCGTGGTCGTCGGGGACGGCGACGCCTCGGCCCTGGAGGCCAACGGGAACGGGGCGCCCGTCCTGCGCTACCGCGAACTGCTCGCCGCCGAGGAGCCCGGGTACGTCTGGCCGGAGGTGGACGAACGCTCCGCCGCGTCCATGTGCTACACCAGCGGCACCACGGGCGACCCCAAGGGCGTCGTGTACTCGCACCGCTCCACCTTCCTGCACGCGATGGCCGTGCAGTCGGCGTCGCTGGTGGGCATCACCGAGGCCGACCGCGTCCTGACGATCGTGCCGATGTTCCACGTCAACGCCTGGGGCCTGCCGTACGGGGCGTTCCTGTCCGGGGCGACGCTGCACATGCCGGGGCCGTTCATGCAGCCGGAGCACCTCGTGAAGTTCGTCGCCGCCGAGCGCAGCACGCTGGCCTCGGCCGTCCCGACGATCTGGAACGGGATCCTGTCCCTCGGGGAGCGGGAGGAGATCGACCTGTCGTCCCTGCGGGCGGGAACCTCCGGCGGCGCGGCCGCGCCCCGCGTCCTGCTGGAGCGCTTCGAGCAACGGTACGGCCTGCGCATCATCCAGGGCTGGGGCATGACGGAGACGAGCCCGCTCGGCGGCATGGCGTTCCCGCCGCCCGGCGTCGAGCCCGGCACCGACGAGGACATGTACTGGCGGCTGAAGTCCGGCCGCGTCGCCGCCGGCGTCGAGATGCGCATCGTGGACGACGCCGGCGCCGAGCTGCCGTGGGACGGCGAGTCCGTCGGCGAGATCGAGGTGCGCGGGCCGTGGATCACCGGCGCCTACCACCGCGACCCCGCGCCCGGGAAGTTCGACGACGGCTGGCTGCGCACCGGCGACATCGGCACCATCGACGACCGCGGCTTCTACCAGATCACCGACCGCGCCAAGGACGTCATCAAGTCCGGCGGCGAGTGGATCTCCTCGGTGGAGCTGGAGAACCACCTGATGGCCCATCCCGCCGTCGCGGAGGCCGCCGTCATCGGCATCCCCGACGCCCGCTGGGACGAGCGCCCCCTCGCCTGCGTCGTCCTGCGCCCGGAGGCGTCCGCCGCTCCCGCGGAGCTGGCGTCGTTCCTCGCGGACAAGGTGGCCCGCTGGCAGGTCCCCGAGTACTGGACGTTCCTGGAGGAGATTCCTAAGACCACCGTAGGGAAATTCGACAAGAAGCCGCTGCGCGCCCGGCACAAGGACGCGGCGCTGGAGATCGAGCGGGTGGAGCGCTGACGGGCGGTCCTCAGTTCTCCAGGCCGTGGAGGAACAGGTCCACGTAGTGCTCGCTGATGGCGGCCGTCTTGAGGCGGCCGCCCGGGCGGTACCAGGCGCCGATCTGGTGGACGGTGCCGAAGAAGAAGTGGACGGCGATGTCGGCGGGCGTCTCGGTGCGGAACGTGCCCTCGCGCTGGCCCTCCTCGACCAGGGCGCGGAAGCGCTCGTGGTAGCGGCGCCGCTCGGCGCGGACGGCCTCGCGGCGGTCGCGGGAGAGCAGGTGCGTCGAGCGGAAGAAGACGGTGAAGTCGTCCAGGTAGAGGAACGAGGTGTTGAGGACGTCGACGGCGGCGGCGCGGAGCCGCTCGGCGGCCGTGCCGGGGCCGTCGGCGATCTGCTCCAGCCGGGACGTCTGCAGGCCGAGGAGCCGGTGGTAGATCTCGTAGAGGAGGTCGTCCTTGGAGCCGAAGTAGTGGTACATGGCCCCCTTGGTCACGCCGGCGGCGTTCACGATCTCCTGCACCGAGGTGTTCTCGAAGCCCTTCTCGGCGAACATCCGGGTCGCCACGGCCAGCAGCCGGTCGGGCAGCGGCAGGGTGCCGGGGATCCGGCCCGCGGGCGCCTGCGCCATCACTCCACCTCCGTCCGGGAACCCCCGGGTCTCGCGCCGCCCCGGCGCGGCCGCCCGCAGATCGCGGATCAGCCTACCGCCCGGTGAGGATCCGCCGCGGTGGCGCGGGGCCCGCGCGAATCGGCTGTTGACCGCGGCGCCCGGTGATTCTATCTTCAGAAAATCCGACCAGTCGGTATGTGTTTTTTGGCCTCGGGGGATTCGCGCTGATTCATCGGCGAGGTGAGGCGACGTGTCCGGCTCCTCCGCGATCCTGGAACTTCGAGAGGTGACCGTCCGCTTCGCCGGGCTGGTCGCACTGGACGGGGTGTCGCTCACGGCGCCCCAGGGCCGCGTCACCGGGGTGATCGGCCCGAACGGCGCGGGCAAGACGACGCTGTTCAACGTCGTGTGCGGGTTCGTCCGCCCGGAAGCGGGCGAGGTGCGCTGGCGGGGCCGGGTCCTCGGCCGCCACCGGCCGCACGACCTGACGAGGCTCGGCATCGCCCGCACCCTCCAGGGCCTCGGGCTGTTCCCGGGGCTGACCGTGCTGGAGAACGTGATGGTCGGCGCCGACCCGCACGCCAGGGCGGGGTTCTGGAGCGGGCTGTTCGCGCTGCCGCGCGCCGACCGCGACGAGGCGGCCCTGCGCGAGCGGGCCATGGCCCGGCTCGCGGAGCTCGGCGTCGCGGGCGAGGCCGCCCGGCTGCCGGGGCAGCTGCCCTACGGCGTGCAGAAGCGGGTCGCGCTGGCCCGCGCGCTCGTGGCCGAGCCCGGCCTGCTGCTGCTGGACGAGCCCGCCGCCGGACTGTCCGCGGCCGAGATCGACGAGCTGGCCGGGCTGATCCGCGGGCTGCGCGGCGGGCCCGGCGTCGTCCTCGTCGAGCACCACATGGACCTGGTCATGGGCGTCTGCGACCAGGTCGTCGTGCTGGACTTCGGCAGGGTCATCGCGAGCGGCCCGCCCGAACGCGTGCGCGACGACCCGGCCGTCCTCGACGCCTATCTCGGCGAGGAGGTCACCGGTGCTTGAGGTGAAGGGCCTCACCGTCGCCTACGGCGCGGTCCGCGCGCTCGGCGGGGTGGACCTGTCGGTCGACGAGGGCTCGGTGACCGCGGTGCTCGGCGCGAACGGCGCGGGGAAGACCACGCTGCTGCGCGCCGTCTCCGGCCTCCTGCGGCCCCGTTCGGGACGCGTGGCACTGGACGGCGCCGACATCACCGGGCTGGCGGTCGAGGAGATCGTCCGGCTCGGCGTCGCGCACGTCCCGCAGAACGGCGGCGTCATCACCGAGCTGACCGTGCGGGACAACCTGCGGCTCGGCGGGCTGTGGCGGCGCGACCGGGCGGCCCTCGCGCGCCGGGTCGCCGAGATGTACGAGCTGTTCCCGCCGCTCGCGCAGCGCCGGTCCCGTATCGCGGCCACCCTGTCCGGCGGTGAGCGGCAGATGCTCGCGCTGGCCCGGGCGCTCACCGGCGCGCCGCGGCTACTGCTGGTGGACGAGCCTTCGCTCGGCCTCGCGCCGCGCGTGGTCGCCCAGCTGATGGCCGTGCTGCGGCGGCTGTGCGACGAGGACGGCCGGACCGTTCTGCTCGTGGAGCAGAACGCGCGCAGCGCGCTGTCGGTCGCCGACCGCGCCGTCGTCCTGGACCTCGGATCCGTCGTGGCGGACGAGACCGCCGCCGCCATCGCCGCCGACGACCGTCTCCGCCACGCCTACCTGGGGTTCTGATGGTGCGCTTCCTCAATCTCACGCTCGCCGGGATCACCTCCGGGGCGGTGTTCGCGGCGGTCGCGCTCGCCCTGGTGCTGATCTGGCGCTCCACCCGCGTCGTGAACTTCGCGCAGGGCGGCATGCTGATGTTCACGACGTTCCTCGCCTGGAGCGTCATCGACGCGGGCGGCTCCTACTGGCTCGCGCTCGGCGCCGCGCTGGCGTCCGGCCTGGTGCTGGGCGCGGTCGTCGAGCGGGTCGTGGTCCGGCCGGTCGAGGACAAGCCGCCGCTGAACGCGGTGATCGTCACCCTCGGCCTGCTCGTGCTGCTCCAGGCGGCCGCGGGGATGATCTGGGGCGACACGCCGCACTCCTACCCGCCCGCCTTCACCATCAGGGGGCTGTCCGCCGGCGGGACGCGGCTGCTGCTGTCGCCGTTCGACCTGTTCGTCATCGGCGCCGTCGCCGCGGTCATGGTGCTGCTGACGCTGCTGTTCGTCCGCACCGACCTCGGGCTGCGGCTGCGGGCGTCGGCGTTCGCGCCCGAGATCGCCCGGTTGCAGGGCGTCCGCGTCGGCCGGATGCTGACCCTCGGCTGGGCGCTCGCCGCGCTCGTCGGATCCCTCGCCGGGGTGCTGATCGCCCCGTCGGTGTTCGTCGGGCCCGCCCAGTTCGACGCGATGCTCGTCTTCGGGTTCACCGCGGCCGTGATCGGCGGGCTGGACAGCCCCGCGGGCGCCGTCACCGGCGGGCTGCTGCTCGGCTGCGCGCTCAGCTACGTGTCCGGCTACCTCGGCTCGGAGCTGGTCGCCCTGGGGGCGCTCGCCGCCCTCATCACCGTCCTGATGATCAGACCGAACGGCCTGTTCGCCGCGAGCACCGGACGGAGGGTGTGAGCCCGTGACCGCGCCCGTGCGAAGCGCCCTGAGCCGCTCCACCCTGACCCGGCACGCGGCCGGCGCCGTCCTCGCGCTCGCCGCCCTGTACGCCCTGACCACGGCCGCCGCCCCCTACCGGGACCTGCAGATCGCGCAGGCCGCCTACCTCACCTGCGCGGTCGCCGGCCTGACGGTGCTGACCGGGCTCGGCGGGCAGATCTCCCTCGGGCACGGCGCGTTCATGGCGGTCGGCGCCTACACCGCCGCGCTGGTCATCGGGCACTGGGGCTGGCCGCTCGCGGCGGTCCTGCCGGCGGCGGCCGGGGCCACCGCCGTCGCGGGCGCGGTGGTCGGCGCCGTCGCCGCCCGGCTGCACGGCCCCTACCTGGCCGGCGCCACCCTCGCCTTCGCCGTCGGGCTGCCCGGCCTCGCCAACTACGAGCCGCTCACCGGCGTGCTCGGCGGCCAGAACGGGCTGACGATCGTCCCGCCGGTCCCGCCCGCCGCGCTCGGCGAGGCGTTCCCGCTGGAGCGCTGGCAGGCGTGGATCTGCTGCCTCGGCGCCGTCGTCACCCTGTTCCTGCTCGCCAACCTGACCCGCGGCCGGTTCGGGCGGACGCTGCGCGCCAGCCGCGACGACGAGATCGCCGCCGCGCTCAGCGGGGTCCGCGTCGCCCGGCTGCGGATCGCCGCGACCGTCGTCTCGGCGGCCTGCGCCGGGCTCGCCGGCGGGCTGCTCGCCGTGGTCGCCACGCTGGCCGCGCCGGGCGCCTTCCCGCTCACGCTGTCCCTCCAGCTCATCGCCGCGATCGTCATCGGCGGGCTCGGCAGCCTGCCGGGCGCCGTGTGGGGCGCGCTGATCCTGGTCTACGTGCCGACCTGGGCGGCGGACCTGTCGTCCTCGTCGGGCCTCTCCCACGACATCGCGTCGAACCTGCCCCTCGCCATCTACGGCCTCGTCCTCATCGTGGTGACGCTGGCCTTCCCGCGCGGCGTCCAGGGCGGGCTGCGCGACCTCGGCGGCGCCGTCCGGCGCCGCGCACGCGGGAGGCGCGACCGGGCTCCCGGGCCGCGCGCTCCGGCGCCGAGCGACACATCGGGGCCCACCACAACGCACCCAGGAGGAGCAGATGAAGCGACCCCGGACGAGGCGGGCGCTCGCCCTGACGACCGCGGTGACGCTGGCGGCCGCGGCGAGCGGCTGCGGCGGTGACGGAGGGGGCGGCGGGTCGGCGGCGCCCGGCGTGACCGCCACCACCGTCACGATCGGCAGCCACCAGCCGCTGACCGGGCCCGCCGCGCCCGGGTACAGCGCCAACTCCGCGGCGTCCAAGGCGTTCTTCGACTACGTGAACGCGAACGGCGGCGTGCACGGACGAAAGATCGTCTACAGGTACGTCGACGACGCCTACAACCCGACGCAGACCGTGAGCGTCACGCAGAAGCTCGTCCTCCAGGACAAGGTCTTCGCGATCTTCAACGGGCTGGGCACGCCCACGCACTCCAAGGTGGTCGACTACCTGAACGCCCAGCGCGTCCCTGACCTGTTCGTCGCGTCCGGCTGCGGCTGCTGGGACCGGCCGGACGAGCACCCGCAGACGTTCGGCTGGCAGGTCGACTACATCCGCGAGGGCAAGATCCTCGGCGACCACGTCAAGAAGGCCTACGCGGGGAAGAAGGTCGCCTACTTCTTCCAGAACGACGACTTCGGCCAGGACGGGGTGAAGGGCCTCGACAAGTACATCCCCAAGGATCAGGTCGTCTCCCGGCAGTCCTACCAGCCGGGCAGCACCGACATCGGCGCGCAGGCGCAGGCCATCGCGCAGTCCAAGGCGGACGTCGTCGTGATGTTCAGCATCCCCACCTACACGGCGCTGTTCCGCCTCGCCGCGCTGAAGCTGAACTTCCAGCCGACGTTCGTCGTCAGCAACGTCGGGTCCGACCCGATCACCCTCACGGGGCTGCTGGAGAGCTTCGCGAAGAAGGGCGGCAGCGAGGTCGAGGGCAGCCCGCTCATCCAGGGGATGGTGACCGACGGTTACCTCGCCGCGCCGGGCGACGCCGCCAACAGCTGGACGGCGCTGTTCAAGAGGATCCACGGCCAGTACATCCCGAAGCTGCCGTTCAACGGCAACATCGTGTACGGGATGTCGGTCGCCTACACCTTCGTGCAGGCGCTCCAGGCGGCCGGGAAGAACCCGACCCGCAAGGGCATCGTGGAGGCGCTGGAGAAGTCGCGCTTCACGGGGCCGGGCGTGGTCCCGTTCGCCTACGGCGCGGATTCGCACGCCGGGTACACCGGCGCGGTCATCGGCACGATCAAGGGGCAGAACGTCGTGCCCCAGGGGCAGCCGCTGACCACCGACGACGGTGACGGGCCGATCCAGCCCTACACGGCCCCGCAGCCGCAGGCGCCCGCCAACGGCGTCCCCGCCGCGGGCTGACGGGTTCCCGCCGTCCCGCGCGTTCCGGCGCGGGACGGCGGCCGGCCCGGCCGCCGCCCGCCTCAGGCGCGGACGACCTCCGGGCCCGCGGCGGCCATGTCGGCGGCGAGGTCGGTGTCCAGGCCGCTGTCGGTGATCAGCACGTCGATGTCGGCGAGGTCGCCGAACCGCACGAGGTGGTCATGCCCGATCTTGGTGCGGTCGGCGAGCAGCACCCGCCGCCGGGACGAGGCGATCATCGCCCGCTTCACCGCGGCCTCGGCCTGGTCGGAGGTGGTCAGCCCGCGCTCGACCGAGCAGCCGTTGGTCGCCATGAACGCCACGTCCACCCAGAGGTCGGCGAGCGGGCGCAGCACCCAGTCGTCCACCGTGGCGAGCGTGCGGCCGCGCACCCGCCCGCCGAGGATGATCACGGTGAGGTTGGGGCGGGTCGCCAGCACCGCGGCGTGCGGCGGAGAGTTCACGATCACGGTCAGCTCGCGGTCGGTCGGCAGCAGCTGCACGAACCGGGAGGTGGTCGTCCCGGCGTCCACGATGACCGAACCGTCGGCGGGCAGCTCCTCCAGCGCCGCCTTGGCGATGCGCTGCTTCTCCTCCGTCATCACCGCGTCCCGCGCCGCCAGCTCCGGCTCGAAGCCGAGCCGTTCGACGGGCATCGCGCCGCCGTGCACGCGCCGGACCGTTCCGGCCCGCTCCAGCACGGTCAGATCGCGGCGGATCGTCTCGGTCGTGACCGAGAACTCCTCGGCGAGCGCGACCACGTCCACCCGGCCCTTCGAGCGCGCCAGCGCAAGGATCGCCTGCTGCCGTTCCTCGGCGTACATGACCGTCGTCCCCACCTGTTCCGTCTACGTCCCGGTGCGTCCATTGTGCCGGGGCCGCCGTGCCGGGGCTCGCAGGACGGTCAGGCGGGCTGCTCGGCGTCCAGATCGCGGGCGAGCAGGCCCGCGAGTTCGTCCAGCGCGCCGGCCGCCCCGTCCCCCTCGGCGGACAGGGTCACCTCCGTCCCGTGCCGCGCGCCGAGCGACAGCACGCCGAGGATGCTGCTCGCGTTGACGGGCGCGCCGTCCCCGATCCGGATGGTCACCGGCACCGGCTGGCGCGCCGCCGCCTGGACGAACAACTGCGCGGGGCGGGCGTGCAGCCCCTGGGCCGCGGCGACGACGACGTTTCGTTCGGACATGGCCGTCTCCTTCAGGGTTCGATCGTGACCTTGATGGCGGCGCCCCGGGTGACCAGGTCGAGGGCGTCGTGCAGGGCGTCCAGCGGGAGCCGGTGGGTGATGAGGTCCTCGACGGGGACCCGCCCGGACCCGATCATCTCCAGCGCGCGGGCGTTGTGCGCGGGGCTCGACCCGTTCGCGCCGACCAGGGACAGCTCCCGGTAGTGGACGCGGTTGGCGTCGACGGGGACGACCGGGTCGTCCTTGGGCAGGCCGCCGAACAGGCTGACCCGGCCGCCGGGCGCGACGAGCCGCTGCGCCAGGCCCTGCGCGGCGCCCGACGCCGCGGCGGTGATCGCGACGTCGGCGCCGCGCCCGCCGGTGCGTTCGAGGATCTCCTCGACGACGTCGACGGCGCCCGCGTCGAGCGCGGCGTCCGGCTTGACGAGCGCGGCGGCCCGCTGCAGCCGCTCGGCGTTCACCTCCACGAGGAACACGCGGGCGGCGCCGCGGGCCCGCGCGAACCGTACGTGCAGGCAGCCGACCGGGCCCGAGCCGAACACCACGACGTCGTCGCCCTCGCCGACCCGGGCCAGCTCCTGCCCGTTCAGCACGCAGGCGAGCGGCTCGGCCACCGAGGCCTCGGCGAACGAGACGCCGTCCGGGATCCGGTTCACCCCGTCCACCGCGAGCACCTTCGCCGGGACGATCATGTACTCGGCGAACCCGCCGTCGTAGTGGTAGCCCATCGACTCCTGCGCGGCGCAGACCGTCATCCGGCCGCGGCGGCACTCGGCGCACCGCCCGCACGGGATCGCCGCGATCACCTGGACGCGGTCGCCCGCGGCCCAGTCCCCGGCGCCCGCCCCGGCCTCGACGACCTCGCCGGCGATCTCGTGGCCCATCACCCGCGGCGGGACGATGTGGTGGTGCCCGAACCGGGAGATCTTGACGTCGGTGCCGCAGGTCGAGCAGTTGCGGACGCGGATCTTCAGCTCGCCCGGGCCGGGCTCGGGTTCGGGGGCGTCCTCCAGGCGGATGTCGGCGGGGGCGTAGAAACGGGCGACCTTCATGCGGTGTGTCCCTGTCCTGTCGGTTGCTCGTCCTCGGCCGGCGGGGCGAGCAGGGCGAGGACCTGCTCGGCGCCGGTGGCCTCGCGCAGCGCGCGGGCCCGGTCCGGGTCCATGAGGACCTGGGCCAGCTCGGCGAGGATCTCCATGTGGCCGTCGCCGCGCGCCGCGATCGCGATGCAGACGGTGACGGTCTCGCCGTTCCAGTCCGTCCCCTCCGGGAAGCGGACGACGGCGAGGGCGTCGCGGTGGATGAGGTCGCGGCCCCCGGACGTGCCGTGCGGGATCGCCACGCCCTCACCGAGGTAGGTGGAGATGGAGCGTTCACGCTCCAGCATCGCGTCGATGTAGCCGGGCTCGACGGCGCCCGCGTCCACGAGCACCTGCCCGCAGACCCGGACGGCGTGGTCGCGGCCGCCGGCCCGCGCGTCGAGCCGGATCGCGTCCGGGGCGAGCAGGCCGGCGGCGCCGTCAGGCATCGACCTCACCGCCGTCCTTGATCGCCTTGACCAGCCGGTCGACGGCGGGGTCGCCGAGGTAGACCTCGAACGGGATCACCGGTGTGCCGCCGGCGCCGCGCCGGGCGCGGGCCGCGAGCCCGGTGTGGCAGACGACCACGTCGGCGTCCGCGGGGATCGCGTCGACGGGCGTGTGCTCGACCGCGACGTCCTGTTTGCGCAGCGCCTTGCGGAGCTGCCCGGCGAGCATGACGCTGCTGCCCATCCCGGCGTCGCAGGCGATGACGAGTTTGCGGATGTCCTTGCCGTTCATCGTGGTGCGCCTTCCGTCAGTGGGCGGTCGTTTCCCGGGCCGCGCCGTCGGCGGGCTCCTGCGGGCCGGTCTGCTCGTCGGTGCTCTCCCTGGTGGCGCTCTTGTCGGCGGCGCTCTCCTCCGCGGCGCCCTCCCCCTCGCCGGCCGCGGGGTCGCCGTCCTCCGGGTCGGACTCGGCCAGCTTGCCGAAGCCGAGCAGGGCGGCGCCGACGCCGAAGGAGACGGCCGCGGAGGCGACCAGGCCGGTGTACACGCCGACCCAGTTGCCGGCGCCGCGGGGCGTCTGCGCGAGGTAGGCGAAGATGCTGCCCGGCGACGGGGTCGCCACGAGCCCGGCGCCCGTGGCCACGAAGATCGCCACACCGGTCACGCCGCCCGCCATCGCGGCCAGCATCATCCGCGGCTTCATCAGGATGTACGGGAAGTAGATCTCGTGGATGCCGCCGAAGAAGTGGATGACGGCGGCCGCCGGGACGCTCGGGCGCAGCCGCCGCGGCCCGAAGAACCAGTAGGCGAGCAGGACGCCGAGGCCCGGCCCCGGATTGGACTCCAGCATGAACAGCACGGACTTGCCGTGCTGGGCGGCCTCCTGGACGCCGAGCGGCCCGAGCACCCCGTGGTTGACGGCGTTGTTGAGGAACAGCACCTTCGCCGGCTCGATGAGCAGGGAGGTGAGCGGCAGCAGGTCGTGGTCGACCAGCCATCCCACGCCGTCGCCGGCCCATTCGGTGAAGGTGTTCATGACCGGGCCGATGACCCGGTTGCCCGCGACGGCCATCGCGGCGCCGACGATCCCGGCGGAGAAGTTGTCGACCAGCATCTCGAACCCGGTCCGGACGCGGTCCTGCACGAGGCCGTCGAACAGCCGCAGCACGTACGCGGCGAGCGGCCCGGTGATCATCGCGCCGAGGAACATCGGCACCTCGGCGCCGACGACGATGCCGACGGTGGCGACCGCGCCGACGACGGCGCCGCGCTGGCCGTGCACCATCCGGCCGCCGGTGTAGCCGATGAGCAGCGGCAGCAGGAACTTGATCATCGGGTCGACGAGCTCGCCGAGCTCCTTGTTCGGCAGCCAGCCGGTCGGGATGAACAGGGCGGTGATCAGGCCCCAGGCGATGAACGCGCCGATGTTCGGCATCACCATCGCGGCCATCCGGCCGCCGAGCCGCTGGATGTTCGCGCGGATGCCGCTCCCGGCGGGCTCCGGGGTGTAGGTGGTGGCCATCTCGGCCTCCTGTCGTTCGGGGGGTGGGGGTGGGTGCTGCGGTGTCAGGTGGGCAGGGGACGGGCGAGGTCGGGTCGCGGATGGATGCGGACGATGTCGCGCCGCACGTCGGAGGCGCCCGGCATGCGGCTGGCGGGCAGCCGCACGGCGGCCGCGCCCCAGGCGAGGCCCTCGGCGAGCGCGCGGGGCCCGCGGGCGCCCGCGGCGAGGAACCCGGCGAGCAGGGCGTCGCCGGCGCCGACGGTGCTGCGCGGATGGGCGACGGGCGCCTCGCCGGTGAGGACGCCGTCGTCGTCGACGAGCACCGCGCCCTGCGCGCCGAGGCTGACCAGGACCGCGCGGGCCCCCCACGCCCGCAGCTGCCCGGCCGCCTCGACCGCGTCGGCCACGGTGTCGACCGGGCCGCCCGCGGCCTCCGCGAGCTCCTCCCGGTTGGGCTTGACCAGGTCGGGCGAGGCGGCGACGGCGGCGCGCAGGGCCGGGCCGCTGGTGTCGACCGCGACGCGGACGCCGCCCGACGCGAACCGGCGGCACATCCGCGCGTAGGTGCCGTCCGGGACCCCGGGCGGCAGGCTGCCGCAGCCGACGACCCAGCTCGCGGAGCCGGCCGCGGCGGCGACCGCGGCGGCGGCCTCGTCCAGTTCCCCGGGCGACAGCGGGCCGCCGGGCTCGTTCAGCTTGGTGACGACGCCGCCGGGCTCGACGATGGTGACGTTGGACCGGGTCCGCCCGTGGGCGCGGACGGCGTGCACCCGCATGCCCTCGGTCTCCAGCAGCCGGCGCAGCTGGTCGCCGTCCGCGCCGCCCACAGCGACCACGGCGGCGGACGCGACGCCGTTGGCCAGCAGCGCCCGGGACACGTTGACGCCCTTGCCGCCCGGGTCCAGCCGCGCGGACCGGGCCCGGATGACCGCGCCGCGGGTCAGCACGTCGACCTCGATCGTGCGGTCGAGGCTCGGGTTGAGCGTCACCGTCACGATCATGCGCCGACCGCTCCGGGCTCCATGTGGCTTCCCTTCTGTTTGAGTTGGTTTCTCTTGTTTTAGTTCCGTTTTCTCTTCGGGTCAAGAGCGAACGGGCCGTCATGGTCGTCCCGTCCGATGGCGGGAAGGATGATCCGTGGTGGGCGGGGCGACGCGCGAGGCGGGAGGGGCGGCGTGAGCCGGAGCGAGGCGGTCGCGTCCGGGACGGAGGGCGAGCGGGACGGGGACGTCCACCCGATCCTGCTGCTCGCGGACGGCGGCGCGCAGACCGGGACGCCCTGATGGCCTGGGCGGTCGGCTTCAGCCTGCTCGCGGCGTTCCTGTTCGCCGCGGCGGCGGCTCTGCAGTACCGGGCCGCGAGACGGGCCGTGCACGGCGTCTCGGACGCCTCCGCCGCCCACGGGCTGATCCGCCGGCTCGTCCGCGACCCGGTGTGGCTGACCGGATGGGGGGTCAACCTCGGCGGGTTCTGCGCGCAGGCCGTCGCGCTGCACTTCGGCTCGACGGCCGTCGTCCAGCCGCTGCTGGTCACCCAGCTGGTCTTCACGATCGTGCTCGGCACGATCGGCACGGGACGCCCGCCCGCGCGCCTGGACCTGCTCGGAGGCATCGCCGTGTCCGCCGGCCTCGCCGTCCTGTTCACGGTCCCGGGAGCGATCCCGCCGCAGGGCGAGCCGTCCCGGCCGCGGATCCTGCTCGCCGGGCTCGTCGCCGCGCCGATCGTCGTCGTGCTGTCCCGGGCGGCGTGGCTGCGCAAGGGCCCGGTCCGGGCCGCGCTGCTCGGCGTCTGCGCCGGCCTGTGCTTCGCGGCGACCGCCGTCCTGATCAAGCTCACCACCGCCGACCTGGTCGACCGCGGCGTCGCGGCCACCGCGGTGGACTGGCCCGGCTACGCGCTGGCGGGCAGCACGCTGCTCGGCCTGGTCATCGAGCAGCGTGCGTTCGCGGCCGGATCGCTGCCCGCCGCCATGACCGCGATGACGATGACGAACCCCATCGCGTCCTACCTCGTGGCCGCCTTCGCCTTCCAGACGCTGCCGCCCCGGACGGCCGCGGCGTTCACGGCCCTGTCGTTCAGCGTGCTCCTGCTCACCGCGGGCGTCGCGCTGCTGTCGCGGTCCGCGCACGCGTCCCGCGAGGGCGATACGGTGCCCGAACCCTCCTGAAAGGATCTTCCGTGATCACCCGACGCGCCCTCGTCCTCGGCGGGCTCGGCGGCCTCGGAGCCGTCGCGGCCACGGGCGGAACCGGCTACGCGCTGGTGGAGAGCGGGACCGTCCCCGGCAAGGTCCGGCTGGACCGCGCGCTCGGCAGGTGCGGGGACGTCCCGGCGCCGCCGCCCGCGTCCGTCCGGACCGAGACGATGACCTGGCGTTCCGCGCGTCGCCGCACGACCGTCACCGCGACGGTCGTCCCGCCCGCCGCGAACCGGTCGCCGCGCGGCCTGCCGGTGGTCGTCGCCCTGCACGGCACCGGCGAGGACGGCTCCTCCCTCGTGCGCAACCTGGCCCTGGACCACTACCTGCCCGACGCCGTCGCCAACGGCGGCGTCCCCCCGTTCACGCTGGTGAGCGTGGACGGCGGGTCCGCCACGTACTGGCATCCCCGCGCCGGCGGCGACGACCCCGTCGGCATGATCGTGGACGAGCTGCTGCCGCGGCTGCGGGAACGCGGCGCCCGCACCGGCCGCGTCGGCGCCATCGGCTGGTCGATGGGCGGCTACGGCGCCCTCGTGCTGGCCCGCCGCCTCGGCCCCGCCCGCACGGCCGCCGTGGTCGCCGCGTCCCCGGCCCTGTTCGCCTCCTACGAGGACGCGGCCGCCACCAACCGCCGCTCGTTCGACGATGAGGCGGACTACGCCCGCAACGACGTCTTCGCCGCGCTGGACGAGCTGAGGGGCGTCCCGCTGCGCGTCGACTGCGGCACCAGCGACCCGTTCACCGACCGGGTGCGCGAGTTCCGCGACCGGGTCCACCCCGAGGGCGGGCTGGAGGACGGATGTCACGACGCGGCCTTCTGGCGGCGGCAGCTCCGCCGCGAACTGGCGTTTCTCGGGCACCGCCTGGGCGCCCGCTGACCACCTGGGAACTTCGGCGGCACCGGGCATGATGTCGTCATGAGCGACACCCCGGCCCGCACCGAGATCGGCGACCGGGCGGCCTACGCCGCCGCCGTCCAGACCGCCGTCGCGGCCTCCGCCGCCTACTACGGCGAGGGCGACTCGCCGCTCGACGACGACGCCTTCGACCGGCTGGTGCGCGGCATCGCCGCCTACGAGGCCGAGCATCCGGACGAGGTGCTGCCCGAGTCCCCGACGGGCAAGGTCGCCGGGGGAGCGGTGGTCGGCGACGTCCCGCACACCGTCCCGATGCTGAGCCTGGACAACGTGTTCTCCGCCGAGGGCCTGGAGACGTGGGCGGCGCGGCTGGCCCGCAGGCTCGGCCGCGAGGTCGCGGAGTGGAGCGTGGAGCCGAAGCTGGACGGCATGGCGATCTCCGCCCGGTACCGCGGCGGGCGCCTCGTCCGGCTGGTGACGCGGGGCGACGGCGCCGCCGGGGACGACGTCTCGCACTGCACCGGCATGATCCTCGGCCTGCCGGGGCGCCTCGCGCAGCCGCTCACCGTGGAGCTGCGCGGCGAGGTGCTGATGACGCGGGCCCAGTTCGAGGCCGCCAACGCCGCCCGCGTCGCCGCCGTGGGGTCGACGTTCGCCAACCCGCGCAGCGCCGCCGCCGGGTCTCTGCGCACCAGGGACCACCCCTACAAGGTGGAGATGACCTTCTTCGCCTACGGCGCCCTCCCGCTGGACGGCACCGACGGCGAGACGGCCGCGCGCCTGCACGACCTGCCGCACAGCCAGATCATGGAACTGGTCGCCGGCCTCGGCGCCAACACCACCGCCGCGACGTCCGCCCCGGGGATCGTCGCGACGTCGATCGGCCGGGTGCTGGAACGGGTCGAGGAGATCGCCGCGCTGCGCGCCGGACTGGACTTCGGCATCGACGGCATCGTGATCAAAGCGGACGCGGCGGCCGACCAGGCCGACGCCGGCCTGTCCTCCCGCGCCCCGCGCTGGGCGATCGCCTACAAGCTCCCCGCGGTCGAGAAGATCACCCGGCTGCTGGACGTGGAGTGGAACGTCGGCCGCACCGGCGTCATCGCGCCCCGCGCCGTCCTGGAGCCGGTCGAGGTGGACGGCTCCACCGTCACCTACGCGACCCTGCACAACGCCGCCGACATCGGGCGGCGCGGCCTGATGATCGGCGACCACGTCACCGTCTACAAGGCGGGCGACGTCATCCCGCGCGTGGAGGCGCCCGTCGTCCACCTGCGCACCGGCGAGGAGCGGCCCATCGAGATCCCCGCGGCCTGCCCGCGCTGCGGCGACGGGATCGACGCCTCCCAGCAGCGCTGGCGGTGCGTGCGGGGGCGCGCCTGCCACGCCGTGGTGTCCCTGCGCTACGCGGTGGCCCGCGACCAGTTCGACATCGAGGGCCTCGGGGAGGGCCGCATCGACCAGCTCATCGCCACGGGTTTGATCACCGACTTCGCCGACCTGTTCACCCTCACCTACGACCAGGTCATCGCCCTGGAGCGGATGGGCGAGACCAGCACCACCGCTCTTCTCGCCGCGATCGAGGGCGCCAAGGCCAAGCCGCTGAGCAAGGTGTTCTGCGCGCTCGGCGTGCGCGGCACCGGCCGGTCGATGTCGCGCCGCATCGCCCGCCACTTCGGCACGATGGACGCGATCCGCGCCGCCGACGCCGAGGCGTTCCAGGAGGTCGAGGGCGTCGGGCCGGAGCGCGCCGCGGTCCTGGTCGCCGAGATCGCCGAGCTGGCCCCGCTGATCGACAAGCTCGCCGCGGCCGGGGTCACCATGACCGAGCCGGGCGCCGCGGGGCCCGCCGCGCGGGAGGCCGGGCAGGCCGGGGCCGGCGCCGCGGCACCCCTGGCCGGGATGTCGGTGGTCGCCACCGGAGCGATGACCGGCCCGCTCGGCGGCCTGTCGCGGAACCAGGTGAACGAGCTGATCGAGCGCGCCGGCGGCACGGCGTCGTCGGCGGTGTCGGCCCGCACGTCCCTGCTCGTCGCGGGGGAGAGGGCCGGGTCCAAGAAGGCCAGGGCGGAGGCGCTCGGCATCGAGATCGTCACGCCGGAGGAGTTCGCCGCCCGCGTCGCCGCCTTCCTGTGAGCCGCGGCTACGCCGTCCGTTCGGCGCGGCCCGTCCGCACCAGCCAGCTCAGCATCAGCATCAGGTCGAGCCGGCCGTCCGGCTCGGTGAACCGGCCGCCGGTCAGCTCGGTGATCCGGCGCAGCCGGTACCGGACGGTCTGCTCGTGGATGTGCAGCCGCTCCGCGGCGATCACGGCGTTGTCGCCGCACTGCAGGTAGGTCAGCAGCGTCTCGGCGAGCGGCTGCCGGCGCGCCGGCGGCAGCTCCAGCAGCGGCCCGAGGGCGGCCTCGGCGGTCGCGCCGACCAGCTCGTCCGCCGCGAGCGTGGCCAGGGCCGCGATGTGGTCGGCGCACCGGAAGGGGCCGTCGCCCGGCAGCAGCCCCCGCTCCGCCAGGGTCAGGGCGTTGCGGGCCCAGCGCAGCGACACCGCGCCCTGCCCGATCGGGACGGTCGGGCCGAGCGCCGAGGTGCCGAGCCTGCGCAGCGCCGGCCACAGCCGGTCCTGGCCGGGGCCCTCCGGGTCGGGCACCACGAGGAAGGGGATCGGCGCCTCCCAGTCGGCCAGCACGGCGGGCGGCAGGATCCGGGCTCCGGACGGCGCCCCCGCCGGCAGCGCCACCAGCGCGATGCTCCTCGGCAGCTCCCAGCGGGCCGCGACCGCCAGCTCGGAGATCGCCTCGTGCCCGGGCGGCGGCTCGGCGACCAGCAGGTCGCGGAGCCGGTCGCGGCGGCGCTCCCGCTCGGTCGCGAGCTGCCCCTGCTCGCGGGCGTAGCCCTGGGCCGCGGCGTCGGCGGCCCGCGCCAGCAGCATGAACAGCGAGTCGGTGAGCCGGCCCAGCGTCTCGCGCGACCAGCCGAGCCGGTAGGCGTCCTTGATGAACCGGCGGCAGGCGACCTGGCTGCTCACGCGCATCGCGTTCTGCAGCGCGGCCAGGCTCCGGCCGTGCCGCGCCTCCTCCTCGCCGAGCCGCAGGTACAACTCGGTGATCTTGCGCGGGTCGGCGGTCGGATGGTCGACGGAGTCCACGAAGAACGCGACGGTGTCGCTGACCGTCCGCTCCACCTTCCGGGCGTACTCGCCCCCGTCGGCGCTCGCGTACTCGGGGACCTGGTCGCGGATCTCCCGCTCCATCTCGTCCACGGCGGCCTGGAGGTGCTGCCGCAGCACGTCGGGCAGCTCGGCGGGCATCGGCCCATCTGTCATCCGTTGTCCGATCGGCGGGGTGGGCTCGGGCGAATCACCCTAGGCAAGAAAGCGAACGCTGTCATCACCCGCCGGGAGGGAGGTCAGGGGTGGACGGGCTGCGCCGTCGAGGCGGCCGTGGAGGCGGCCGTGGAGGCGGCTGAGGGGACCGCGGGGGACCGCCGCCGCGCCGTCAGGCGGCGGCCGAGGTTCTGCGCCGGCCGTTCGACGTAGCGGTGCGCCAGCGCCGCCGAGGTGAGGACGGTCGCCAGCAGCACCACGCCCCAGGCCGCCCGGACCGGCGCCGACAGCCCCCAGGTGTCGCGTCCGGCGGCGTGCCAGATCGCCTGGATGACCAGCGGGTGCAGCAGGTAGACCGAGTAGCTGACCAGGCCGAGCCACACCAGGACGCGCGGCATGGAGCGGTTGCGCAGGGCGAGGCCGCCCAGGAACGTCAGCCACGCGGCGCCCACGGCGATGGACCAGTCCGGCCCGAGGGGGTTCGGGTTGGCGTGCAGGGCCCAGCTCGTCGGGGTGCGCATGCCCGCCGCCAGCGTCAGGACGGGGACGATCGCCACCATCGCGGCGGCGGGCCCGAGCCGGAGCCGCCCGTCCTGGATGCCGCGGATCGCGGTCCCGGCGAACATGGTGGCGATGATGCACAGGCTCTCGATGGCGCCGATGCGGCTGTTCAGCACGAGCAGGACGAGGGCCAGCACGGCCACGACCGCGACGCCCGTCCGCCGCAGCCCGCGGTGCCGGCTGACCATGGCGGCCAGGCCCCCGGCGAGCAGCAGCGCGGCGGCGAGGATCGTCCCGCCCGGCCAGCGGGAGGCCAGCAGCCCGGACGGCAGCGCGACCCCGAGGATGGCCGCGCCCACGCCGAAGCCGAGGGCGACCCGCGCGCTGGCGCGGTGCACGCCGGCGACGAACATCGCGGTCACGAGCAGGTAGAAGACCATCTCGTAGGACAGCGTCCAGAACACGTTGACGACGTTCGGGACGCCCAGCAGGTCCTGCAGCATCGTCAGGTGCGCCAGCGCGGACGCCCAGGGCCGGTCGCCGATCGCGGCGGGCAGCCCGTAGGAGAGCCCGGCCGCGCCGAGTAGCAGGGCCAGCACCACCGACACGCCCCACGCCGGGTACAACCGGAAGAACCGCCCGGCCCAGAACTGCCGGACGCTGCCGCGCCGCTCCAGGGAGAACGGCACCACGTAGCCGCTGACGAGGAAGAACACGAAGACCCCGTACCGGCCGAAGTCGAACCACGGGCCGGTCGCCCGGCGGACCTCGGGCAGCAGCACGTCCAGGGAGTGCTCGAACACCACCACCAGGGCGGCGAGGCCGCGCAGCGCGTCCAGCCAGCCCATGCGCGCCTTCGCCCGGGGAGCGCCGATCGTCGTGTCAGGGGTCGGGGTGTTCGTCGGCATCCGGGCCACCATAGGGGCCGAACCGTTACCGTTTCTAACGGGCCAATGAGATTTCTCTTAATCGCGGCAGCCGCTGCCTGACGCAGCGTCACGAGCCGGGGACGCCGGATGAGCGGCGAGAGCAGGGCAGGCGCGGCGAACCGGAGGGCTCCGCCGGGTCCGGCCCGGCGGAGAAAATGTGATCTAATCCACAGCTCGCGTCAGCGGACGGCGACGGCGCCGTACAGGACCGGCTTCTCGCCCGGACCGGCGGGCCCTTCGCCGGGCAGCGGCGTCACCCCGGGCGGCAGCGGGCGGAACGGCCCGAGGAGCCGCGCGATCTCGGCGCCGCCGCGCGGGTGCACCGGGACCGAGGCCCCCTCGCGGTAGAGCCGCGCGGCCTCGGTGACCGGGCCGGGGGCGAAGTCGGCGGTGGCGTGCGAGACGACCAGCGCGCTGCCGGGCGCCGTGGCCGCCGCGAGGTCGGCGACGAGGTCCCCGGCGCCGGGGACGAAGTGCAGGACGCAGGAGAACACCAGCGCGACCGGTTCCGCCGGGTCGATCAGCCGCCGCACCTCGGGACTGCCCATGACCGCGGCCGGGTCGCGGATGTCGGCCCGCAGCGCCGCGACGTTGCCGCCGTCGACGAGCAGCGCGCGGGCGTGGGCGATGACGAGCGGGTCGTGGTCGACGTACACGACGCGGGCGCCGCCGGCGCGGCCCGCGGCCATCTGGTGCAGGTTGTCGGTCCTCGGCAGGCCGCAGCCGAGGTCGACGAACTGCCGCACGCCGCGTCCGGCGAGCAGTGCCACGGAGACGGCGAGGAAGCGGCGGGCGGCGCGGGCGGCGGCCGCCGCCTGCGGCAGGAGCCGCAGGATCCCCTGGGCGAGGTCGCGGTCGGACGCGTAGTTGTCCTTGCCGCCGAGGAGGTAGTCCTGGACGCGCGCCGGACCCGGCCTGTGCAGGGCGAGCGGGGTGGACTCCGGCGCCCTCGTCCCGGCCATGGGCATGGTGCTTCACCTGTCGCCTTCACCAGAGGGGATCGGTGCAATGGCTCACTTACGACGGTAGGCGGCCGCGGCGGGCCCGGGGGCGGCCGCGGCCCGTGGACCGTCCGAAACCCACCGGACACATGGCCGCATGGGGCCACCCGGGTTTGGCGCACCCCCGCCCGGTTCTGCGGCGGGCGATCGCGGCGCCGGTGCGTCCGCGCGCGGGCACCGGCGCGCGACTGGCCTTTTCCGGCCATGACAAGCACTTAACCGAAGACGCCGATTCGCAGTGGAGGGCCCTCCGGGGTCACCGTCCGGGGTCGCGCCACATGAGCCAGACCGGCGGGCACCCCTTGCCCGGCAGCGGCAGTTCGCGCGTCACCCGGAAGCCGAATCGCTCGTAGTAAGGCACATTCCGCTCCTTGGACGACTCCAGGTAGGCGGGCAGACCTTTGGTATCACAGCGGTCGAGCCGTGACCGCAGCAGTGCCGCGCCCAGGCCGTTGCCCTGCGCGGGGGGATCGGTGCCGAGCACTGCCAGGTACCAGTGCGGCTCGCGCGGGTGGTGCTTCTCGATCGCGCCGAGGGTGCGGAGGGTGGCGGGTGTCCTGGCTCCCAGGATGCGCAGCAGCGGCAGGGCGTGGGCCGCCTGCAACCGCAGGGGCACGCTCCACGTGCCTGGCGGGTCCCACAGCGCGGCGGCCTCCGCATCGTCCCCGCGCCCGGTGGTCTCGGTGGCCCCGTGGGGGAGGTGCACCCGCCGCAGCAGGATGCCGAACAGCGCGGTCATCCGCCGCACGCGGGAGGCGTCGTCCGGCAGGAGCCAGCGCCACACCGGGTCGTCGTCGAAGGCGCGCCCGAGGACGGTCGCGATCGGTGCGGCGTCGGCGTCGTCCGCCACGCGGACGAGGGGGGACGGGCGGGGCTCGGACGTCATGGCGCGGCCTCCTCGGGGACGCGCCGATCCTCACCGGGGGCGCGGCCCCGAGTCAAGCGGCGTCACGCGCGGCAGCGGCGCTCGGCCCGCGACTTGGCCAGTTCCTCCAGGACGAGCGAGGCGCCGATCCCGACCAGCCAGGTGTCCTTCGCCAGCGGGATGCCCTGCGGGGAGGGGCGCAGCCCGCCCTCCTGCCGCGTGCCGGGCAGCCGCAGGTACAGGCCGGTCAGCCCGGCCGAGAACGCGGTGAGCGCGGCGCCCGCGATGAGGGAGGGCACCAGCGGCACCAGCAGCGCGGTGCCGAGCGCGACCTCCGCCCTGCCGAGCGTGCGGGTGAAGTCCCGCGGGTCCTGCGACTCCAGGAACGGGTAGGCGGCCTTCGCCGTCCCGTGGGTCTCTTCGGCCGCCGCGTCCAGCCCCTGGAGCTTCGACAGGCCCGAGTTCAGGACGAACGCGCCGACGGCCAGCCGGACGGGCATCTGGTGAGCGCGAGCAAGAAGACGCATCGTGTCCCCACAAACAGTCGGAAGACCGGGCGCAGGGCATCATTCCCGCCGATTCGCCTCTACACCCGATCGCCGGGTCAAGTCTCGTCCTGCCGGCGCGGGAGGCGGGCTACCGCGCGGGGAGCAGGCGCCCGGGCGGCGAATGCCGCCGGCGGGGCAGCCGGAAAGCCTCCGGACGGACGACGACGCCCCCGGTGCCGCCGCTGGACGATCGGGACGTCGTCGAGAGAACCGGGAGAGCTGAGATGTCGACCGTCCAGTCGCGGCCGGCGGCCGCCGGGCAGTGGTGGCGGCCGCGGCCGCCGGTCCGCAAGACCGTCACCGTCGTGCACGTCGTCGCCTCCGTCGCGCTGCTGGGGGAGGTGTGGGGCCTCGTGCTGCTCAACCTCACCGCCGCGCTGACCGACGACGCGACGCTCGCGCATTCCGCCTACCGCCTGATGGGCGTGCTGGTGTTCGGGGGAGGCATCCCGCTCAGCCTCACCGCCCTGGTCACCGGCGTCGCGCTCGCCACCGGCAGCGCGTGGGGCCTGGCGCGGCACTACTGGGTGCTCGCCAAGCTGGTGCTGCTGATCGCCGTGATCCTCGCCGGGATGCTGCTGTTCACGCCCGGGGCGATGGCGGACGCGACCGCGGGCGGGGCGCCCGCGGCCGCCGGGCGGCAGTGGGAGCAGGTCGCGGTGGTCTCCTGCCAGCTCGCGATGCTGCTCACCGCCACCACCCTGTCGGTGTTCAAGCCCCGTGGCCGGGTCGGACGGCGGCGCGCCCGCTCATGAGGCGGGCCGGCCGTCCGGCAGGCGCTCGGCGACCGCCCGCAGCGCCTCCACGCAGGCCCGGACCGCCGGCCGGTCCGACCCGGCCTGCCACGCCGCGTAGATCTTGCGGCGGATGGCGGGCCTGGTCGCGACGATGCGGACCCCGTGCGGGACCGGGTCGCGGCCGAGCCGGGGGATGAGCGCGGCGGCGAGGTCGGCCGCCACGAAGGCCAGCTGGGTCGGGTAGTCGGCGACGTTGCAGACGATGTCGGGCTCCACGTTGTGCTCGCGCAGCGTCTGCACGAGCTGCCGGTCGCAGGTGCCGCCCGCCGTCCACGAGGCCCAGCGCATCCCGCGCAGCTCGTCCAGGGCGACCGCGCGGCGCCGGGCGAGCGGGTGCCCGGCGGGCAGCGCCAGGTCGATGACGTCGGACGACAGCAGGACGTTCGACACCGACGCGGGGAACGGCGTGACGAGGGTGTCCCAGCTCTCGACGACCGCGACGTCGATGTCCCCGCGCGCGAGGGCGGGCAGGATGTGCTCGGTCTCCGCCTCCAGCAGGGTCGGGGTGAGCCCGGGGTGCCGCTCGCGCAGCGTGGTGAGCGCGGCGGGGAGCACCGAGCGCGCCGCCGTCACGAACGCGCCGAGCCGCAGCGGCCCGACGGCGGCCTCGCGGAGCCCGTCGAGTTCGGCCGCGGCGGCCGCGAGCTGGGCCATCACCCGCTCGGCGTGCCCGGCCAGGACATGCCCGGCCCGGGTGAGCCGGACGCCCCGGCCCCGCGGTTCGAGCAGGGAGTGGCCCGTCTCGCGTTCCAGCTTGGCGAGCTGCTGCGACACTCCCGAGGGCGTCACGTGCAGGGACTCGGCGGCGGCCGCGATCGAGCCGTGCACGGCCACCGCGTGCAGGGCCCGCAGACGTTCCACATTCATGGTCACAGTAGCGATGCTACCGTTTTTCGCTTATGAACATTCGCTTGTGCTAAGCGGTCGCGGGGCGGCAGCGTGGGGCGCATGCGACGGATCGATCCGCGGTTGCTCGTGATCGCCGGCGCCGCGTTCCTCTCGGCGTCGGCGATCCTCCTCCGGCTGTCCGGCGTCTCGTCCGGGACGGCGGCGTTCTTCCGGTGCGCGCTCGCGCTGCCGGTGCTGGTGCCTCTGGCCCTCTGGGAGCGGCGCCGGACGGGGCCGCGGCGCCGCGCCGGGGTCGACGTTATCGCGGGGCTGCTGCTCGGCGCCGACTTCGTGCTGTGGGGCGCCTCGATCGAGAGCGTCGGCGCGGGGATCGCGAGCGTCCTGGTGAACGTGCAGGTCGTCGTGGTGCCGCTGCTGGCGCTCGCGGTGTTCGGCGAGCGGCCCTCGCGCGCCTTCGGCCCGGTGGTGCCGGTGATGGCGGCCGGCGTCGCGCTGGCCGGCGGGCTCGGTGGGCACGGCGCGGGCGGTGCCGATCCCGTCCGCGGTTCGCTGTTCGGCGTGGGCGCGGGGGTGGCCTACGCCGGGTACCTCTTCCTCACCCGCGTCGCCGGGCGCGGCCAGGACCACCGGGCGCAGCCCGTCCTGCTGTCGACGCTCGGCGTGGGAGCGGCGGCCCTCGCGATCGGCGGCCCTTGGCAGGGCGTCGACCTCGCGCCGGGATGGCCCGCCCTCGGCTGGCTCGCCGCGCTGGCCGTGACGGGGCAGGTGTGCGGCTGGATGCTGATCGGCGCGGCGCTGCCCCGCCTCGGCGCCGACGTCGCCGGGGCCCTCCTGCTCCTCCAGCCGGTGCTGGCGGTCGCGCTCGGCGCGGTGATCCTCGGTGAGCGGCCCGCCCTCGCGCAGCTCGCCGGGTGCGGTCTCGTCGTCACCGCGATCCGGCTGGCCGGCAGGGGTAGCGTTTCCCCGCGTGACGACTCCGGAATGGGCCCCCGAGCACGAGGCGACGCCCGAACTGGCGAGCGCGCTGATCGGGCGGAGGTTCCCTGAGCTGCGCGGCGCCCCCGTGGAGCGGCTGGCCACCGGTTGGGACAACACCGTCTTCCTCGTCGGCGGGGACTGGGTGTTCCGCTTCCCGCGCCGCCAGATGGCGATCGGTGGGGTCGAGCGCGAGATCGCGGTGCTGCCCGTCCTCGCGCCCCGGCTGCCTCTGCCGGTGCCCGTGCCGCGCTTCGTCGGGGGCCCGTCGGGCGACTTCCCGTGGCCGTTCTGGGGCGCGCGGCGCATCCCGGGCCGCGAACTCGCCGACGTGCGGCCGCCGGGCGGGGACCGGGTCGTGCTCGCCGCCGAGACCGGGGCCTTCCTGCGGGCCCTGCACGATCCGGCCCTGGCCCGGGAGGTGGGGAAGGGCCTGCCGGTCGATCCGATGGGGCGCGCCGACCCCGCCGGACGCGCGTCGCGCACCCACGGCCGCCTGGACGCGATCGCCGCCCGAGGGGTGTGGGAACGGGACCCGGCCGTCGGTGAGTTCCTGGCCGCGGCCAAGGGCTGGGCCGCGCCGGGCGGGGAACCGGTGCTCGTCCACGGAGATCTGCACGTCCGGCACCTCCTGCTCACGCCCGGCGGGCGTGCGGCGGGAGTGATCGACTGGGGGGACGTCTGCCTCGGCGCACCGGCCGTCGACCTGTCGCTGGCCTACGCGGGGTTCGAGGGCGCCGCGCGGGAGGCGTTCCTCGCGGAGTACGGGCCGGTGCCGGGGGAGCAGGAGGCCGCCGCGCGCACCCTGGCGCTGAACCTCAGCGCGACGCTGGCCGAGTACGCCGCGTCGACCGGGCGGGAGGCGCTGCTCGCCGAGACCATCGCCGGGATCGGCCGGGCCCTCAGCTGAGGCCGGGGCTCTGGGTGCTCATGTACACGCGGATCGTGGTGCCGTCCGGACCGGTGTGGACGCGGACCAGGTCGGCCAGGTGGTTGACCATGAGGATGCCGCGGCCGCCGTTCGGGCTCATGTCCGCGGGACGGCGGCCGGCGAGCGGGTCGATGATCGTCCCGGCGTCGCTGACCTCGCAGACCACGTGCCCGTTCTCCGACCAGAGCCGCGCGGTGCCCGAACCGCCGCCGTGCAGGCAGGAGTTGGCGGCCAGCTCGTTCACGGCGAGTTCGAGGTCGCCGACGGCCCCGGTGCCGAGGCCGAACCGCGCCCCCCAGCGGCAGGCGAACTCGCGGACGAGGGGGAGGGCGTCGATGTCGAAGGCCATCGCGACCGCCCCGGCGGACTCGGCCGACTCGGGCAGCGGCAAGTTGTAGCGGCCGATGACGCGGTGCGGCGCGTAGTCGCCGCTCGGGTGCGGGCCGTACCGGTCGATCACGACCGGATGGGTGGCGCGGGCGTCGGCGATCGCCACCGGGTCCAGCCGGGCCACGTCGTAGGGGCACAGGATCGTCGCCTCGTGCCCCGCGAAGGCCAGGTTGATCAGGGCCTCGTGCTGGGCGCAGGCGGGGTACTCGGTCGCCGAGCGGCCGGGCCAGACCGGCTCGCCGATGATCCGCACCCGGCCTCCGGCGTGCCGGTCGGCGAAGTGCCGCAGCACCCCCGGGATGATCCGTCCGGGGTTGCGGCCCGCCTTCGCCATGTCGACCCAGGTCACCTGGCCGGCCGCCGCGCCGAGGGCGCCTTTCAGCTGGGCCGTGCGGTGGCCGGGGACCGCCACGGCCACCGGCTCGCCCGCGTCGAGGCCGGCGCGGACGAACGGCACCGTGCCCGCGAGGTACTCCGCGTCGCCGCGGTAGAAGAGCGCGGGGTGGACGAACGCGTCCTCGCGTGCCACGCCCGTTCCGCCGGGCCTGAGGCTCATCGTTCGGTCGCTCCGTCCGGTGCCGCCGTCTCGTGCATTCGATCGAGAATACGCGCAGGAAGGAAGCCGTACGAGCAGGGCCATGCGGACATCCCCCGAGGTCAGCCGATCTGATCTTCCGATCCAGCGGTACCCGCGAGGCGCCCTCTGAAAACAGACAATATCCGGACCAATCGCGCCCGGGGCCGCCGCGCCGCCCGCCCGCCACCATGTGACCGGGAGGTCATCAGCCGGGCAGGAGGACCGCGTCGACGACGTCGGTCAGCCGCCCGCGCACGCGGTAGGCGGCGCGCTGCCGTTCCGCGCCCGTCCCGCCGGCGGCGGCCAGCCGCCGCACCCCGCGGGCGACGGCGGCGAGGTCGCCGGTGCCGCGCAGCGCGGGCAGCACGTGCGCGAGCAGGTCCCCGGCCAGCTCGCCGAAGCTCGCGGACCGTCCCGTGCGCACGTCCAGGCCCCGCCCGCCCAGACCGTGCCGCGCCGCCAGCCAGTAGGCCGCGCGCAGCATCTCGGGGGGCGGTTCGGGCGCCCGCTCGCCGGCGTCCACCGCGTCGGACGACACCTGCACCAGCGCCCGGACCAGCGCGGCGAACACCGACGCCTCGCCGGCGGTCGGGGCGACGTCCGCGAGCCGGACCTCGATCGTGGGCAGCCGCGCCGACGGACGGACGTCCCAGAAGATCGTCCCGGAGTCCATGAGGGCGCCGCACTCGAGCAGCGCCCCGACGAGGTCGTCGTAGTGGCCGGCCGACGCGAAGTAGGGCGGAGGCCCCGCCACCGGCCACCGCGCCCAGGCCAGCGCCCGCCAGCAGGCGTGGCCGGTGTCGCGTCCCGCCCAGTACGGCGAGTTCGCCGCCAGGGCCAGCAGCGTCGGCAGCCAGGGGCGCAGGTGGTTGCTGACCTGGACGGCGCGCTCGCGGTCCGGCATCTCGACGTGCACGTGGCACGAGCAGATGCTCTGCTCGTCGTCCAGGCCGCGGTAGACGGCGAGGCTCTCGGCGTAGCGGGCGCCGCGCTCGATCGGGGCCGGCACGAGGTTCCCGAGCACGGGGGTCCCGGTCGCCGCGAGCCGGACGCCCTCGGCCGCCGCGGCGGCGGCCATCACCGCCCGCATCGAGCGGACCTGCTCGCCGAGCTTGTCCAGGTCGTCGCACGGGGAGGTCTTGGCCTCGGCGAGGTAGGCGACCAGCTCGGTCGAGGCGCGCTCGCCCAGCGCCGCGCCCGCCCGGCGCACCACGGCGGCGGCACGGGGGACGACCTCCCGGGAGACGGGATCGACGACGAAGTACTCTTCCTCGATTCCGAATCGCAGGGCCATCCCACCACCTCGGGCTCGGGCCTTCGAAGCTACGTCGCCGCCGCGCCGCGCGCACCTGCCGGGCGGTCCGGAATAGGCGTAAAGGGATCTCTTTGACCCCTTTTGACCCTGCGCTCAGCGGGCACTGGTCCAGAGACCCAGCGGAAGGAAAGGGGGTGAGAGCAGATGCCCGGCTCGACTCCCGTCGGCGTGCTCCTCATCCTGCTCGCCGTCGCCGTGTTCGTCCTGGCGGGGCTGTTCTACCTCGGCGACAAGCGCGACGGCCCGCCCAACGGCTCGGATCGCGGCCGCTGAGACGGGCCGTCGGCGCGTGCCGCGCGGACCCTCGGGTTCCTCAGGGGCCGGGGTCCACGAAGTACATCGACAGCGCGATGAGGTGCGTGACGACGACCACGCCGATGCCGAAGAAGAACAGCATCTTGGCGGGGCCGTGCGGGAAGACGGTGCCCGGCTTGAGCGGTCCGCGCTCGCGCTGCCGCGCGGCGATCCGCTCCTCGATCGGAGGCCGGCCGAACATCGCTAGGCCCGGGGCTCGTCGACCACGACGTCGGTCATGATGTCGACGGCGAGCGCGATGATGCCGCCGATCGCGACGACCGCGGCGCCCACTCCGAACACGATCCAGTCCGGGCCCAGGGTGATGCCGACGCCGCCGATGGCGAAACCGATGAAGATGATGGCCACGGCGACCCAGGACCTGGGGCGCCCGGCGTGGCTGCCAGTCGACATGCGTTCGTCTTTCCTCTTCGTGGTTCGGCGGTCGGGCGGGATTCGGGGGATGGGGCTACGACGCCGAACTCTAGCAACGCCCCTAGCCACGGGGCCTTCGGGGGTACCCGAAGATCGCCCCGTGGCCGGGGAGGAGCCGCCGCGGGGCGGGACGGATCAGACGAACGCCCCCATACCGGTCGCCGCGCGCCCGACGATCAGCGTGTTGATCTCCCGGGTGCCCTCGTAGGAGTAGAGCGCCTCGGCGTCGGCGACGAACCGGCCGATCCCGTAGTCCAGGACGATCCCGTTGCCCGCCATCAGCTCGCGCGCCCAGCCGACCGCCTCGCGCATGCGGCTGGTGCAGTGGGCCTTGGCGAGCGCGGAGTGCTCGTCGCGGTAGAGGCCCTCGTCCTGGAGCTGGGCGAGCCGCACCACCATGCCGAGCGAGGCGGTGGCGTTGCCGAGCATCCTGACCAGGAGGTCCTGGACGAGCTGGAACTTGGCGATCGGCCGCCCGAACTGCTCGCGCTCCACCGCGTAGTCGCGGGCGATCTCGTAGGCGGCGAGCATCACCCCGACGGCCTGCCAGGCGACGCCGCTGCGGGTCTGGCGCAGGATCGCGGCGGTGTCGCGGAAGCCGCCGGCCCCGGCCAGCCGGTCGGACTCGGGGACGCGGCAGTCCTCCAGGAGGATGTCGGCGTTCTGCACGGTCCGCAGCGCGATCTTGTTCTCGATCCGGGTCGCGGTGAACCCGGGCGTGCCCTTGGCGACCACGAACCCCTTCACCTGGTCGTCGGCCTCGTCCCTGGCCCACACGACCGTGTGGTCGGCGAAGGTGGCGTTGCCGATCCAGCGCTTGGCGCCGTTCAGCACCCAGTGGTCGCCGTCGCGCCGCGCCGTGGTGCGCAGGCCCAGCGCGACGTCCGAGCCCCCGTCCGGCTCGGTGAGCGCGAACGCGCCGATCTTCTCCATCCGCCCCATCGCGGGCAGCCACCGCTCGCGCTGCTCCGGGGAGCCGCACCGCCCGATGCTGCCCATCGCGAGCCCGGCGTGCACGCCGAAGAACGTCGCCATGGACGGGTCCACGCGGGCCATGTCCATCGCGAGGAACCCGGTGAGCAGGCTGCTCGGCCTGTCGCCCGGGCACTCGTCGTAGGCCAGGCCGGCGACGCCGAGCTCCCCGTACTGCGGGATCAGGTCGAACGGGAACTCCGCCCGCGCCCAGCAGTCGTTGGCGATCGGCGCGACCTTCGCCTCCAGGAAGCCGCGCACCCTCCCGAGGATCTCCTTCTCCCGCCCGTCGAGGAGTTCCTGCATGTGGTAGAGGTCGCCGGGGAGTGGTTCCGGGGTCATGACCACCCCTCTTCCCGGACGGCGCACCCCTAACCGGGCGCCCCGCCGCGCGCCGTGTTCTGGTCAGCGGGACCCGGTTTCGAGCCGGATTCGGCCGCTCACCTACGATCCAGGGCATGACGGTGCCGCCTGAGGAACTCGAACTGGCCGCCGCCTTCCCCACGGCCGACCGCGACCGGTGGCGGGAGATGGTGAAGGGCGTGCTGCGCAAGTCCGGCGCGGCGAGCGAGGACACCCCCCTCGACGAGATCGAGGGCCTGCTGACCCGGGACTCCTACGACGGAGTGCCGATCGCCGCGCTCTACACGCGCGACGACGCGCCGCCGGGACGTCCCGGGCTGGCCCCCTGCGTGCGCGAGGTGAGCCCCGACGGCGAGGGCATCGCCGGATGGGACGTCCGGCAGCGGCACGCCCACCCCGACCCCGCCGTCACCCGCGAGGCGATCCTCGCCGACCTGGAGAACGGCGCCACCTCCGTCTGGCTGCGGCTCGGCGAGGGCGGCCTGCCCGTGGCCGCGCTCTCCGAGGCGCTGCGCGGCGTCCTGCTCGACCTGGCCCCCGTGGTCCTGGACGCGGGAGCGTCCGCGGGCGAGGCCGCGGAGGCGTTCCTGGCCCTGGTCGCCGAGCGCGGGAACGCGGCTCGCGCGTCCGGCAACCTCGGCGCCGACCCGCTCGGCCTCGCGGCGCGCACCGGCACGCCCGGTTCGCTGGACGAGGCCGCCGCGCTCGCCGTCCGCTGCGTCCGCGAGTTCCCCGGGCTGCGCGCGGTCGTCGCCGACGGCACCCCCTACCACGACGCGGGCGGTGGCGACGCCGACGAACTGGGCGCCGCGGCCGCCGCCGGCGTCGCGTACCTGCGCGCACTGACCGGCGCCGGGCTGAGCGTGGACGAGGCGTTCGGGCAGATCGAGTTCCGCCTCGCCGTCAACGCCGACCAGTTCTCCTCCATCGCCAAGCTCCGCGCGGCGCGCCGCCTGTGGGCCCGGGTGGCGGAGGTCAGCGGCGCCGCCGAGGGCACCGTCGCGCGCGTCCACGCGGTCACCTCGTCGGCGATGATGACGCGGCGCGACCCGTGGGTGAACATGCTGCGCACCACCATCGCGACGTTCGCCGCCGGGGTCGGCGGCGCGGACGCGGTCACCGTCCAGCCGTTCGACGCCCGGCTCGGCCTGCCCGACGGCTTCGCCCGCCGCATCGCCCGCAACACCCAGACGCTGCTGCTGGAGGAGTCGAGCCTCGCCCGCGTCGTCGACCCGGCGGGCGGCTCCTGGTACGCCGAGAGCCTGACCGAGGGACTCGCCCAGGCCGCCTGGACCTGGTTCACCGAGATCGAGCGGGCCGGGGGGCTGGCCGCCGCGCTCGACTCGGGCCTCGTCGCCCGCCGCCTCGCCGCCACCTGGGAGCGGCGCCGCAAGGACATCGCCCGCCGCAAGGCGCCGCTCACCGGCGTCAGCGAGTTCCCCGACCTCGCGGAGACGCCGCCGCGTCGCGACCCGGCGCCGCCTGCACCCGGCGGCGGGCTTCCGGTGGTCACGTACGCGCAGGACTTCGAGGCCCTGCGCGACCGCTCCGACGCCCACGCCGAGGCCGCCGGCGCCCGTCCGAAGGTCTTCCTCGCCACGCTCGGGCCGATCGCCGTCCACACGGCGCGCGCGTCGTTCGCCGCCAACCTCTTCCAGGCGGGCGGGATCGAGACGGTGACGGGCGCCCCCGAGGAATTCGGGACGTCCGGCGCCGCGGTCGCCTGCATCTGCTCCAGCGACGCCCTCTACGAGGAGCGGGCCGCGGAGGCCGCGCGGGTTCTGCGCGAGGCGGGTGCGGTGAAGGTCTGGCTGGCGGGTAAGGGAACCTACGAGGGGGTCGACGACCGCGTGCACGCGGGATGCGACGCGATCGAGGTGCTGGAGACCACCCTCCGAGATCTGGGAGTGAACGAATGATCCCCGACTTCACCGAGGTCGACCTCGGGACGGCGCCCCCCGCCGACGAGGCCGCCAAGCGGTGGCGCGCCGCGGTCGCCGACGCCACCGGCGCCGACCCCGAGGCCCAGACCTGGGACACCCCGGAGGGCATCGGTGTCAAGCCCCTCTACACCGGCGATGACCTGGCCGGGCTCGACTTCCTCGGCACCTATCCGGGGATCGCGCCGTTCCTGCGCGGCCCCTACCCGGCGATGTACGCGACCCAGCCGTGGACGATCCGGCAGTACGCCGGCTTCTCCACCGCCGAGGAGTCCAACGCCTTCTACCGCCGCAACCTCGCCGCCGGGCAGAAGGGCCTGTCGGTGGCGTTCGACCTGGCCACGCACCGCGGCTACGACTCCGACCACCCCCGCGTGGCCGGCGACGTGGGCATGGCCGGGGTCGCGATCGACTCCATCTACGACATGCGGCAGCTCTTCGACGGCATCCCGCTGGACCGGATGAGCGTGTCGATGACCATGAACGGCGCCGTCCTGCCCGTCCTCGCGCTCTACATCGCCGCCGCGCAGGAGCAGGGGGTGGAGCCGGAGGCGCTCGCGGGGACCATCCAGAACGACATCCTCAAGGAGTTCATGGTCCGCAACACCTACATCTACCCGCCGCAGCCGTCCATGCGGATCATCTCCGACATCTTCGCGTTCACCTCGCAGCGGATGCCGAAGTACAACTCCATCTCGATCTCCGGCTACCACATCCAGGAGGCCGGGGCCACCGCCGACCTGGAGCTCGCCTACACGCTCGCCGACGGCGTCGAGTACATCCGCGCCGGCCGCGAGGCGGGCCTCGACATCGACGCGTTCGCGCCGCGCCTGTCGTTCTTCTGGGCGATCGGGATGAACTTCTTCATGGAGGTCGCCAAGCTCCGCGCCGCGCGGCTGCTGTGGGCGCGGCTGGTGAAGACGTTCGACCCGCGCAACCCCAAGTCGCTGTCGCTGCGGACGCACTCGCAGACGTCCGGCTGGTCGCTGACCGCGCAGGACGCGTTCAACAACGTCGCCCGCACCTGCGTCGAGGCCATGGCCGCCACGCAGGGCCACACCCAGTCCCTGCACACCAACGCGCTGGACGAGGCGCTCGCGCTGCCGACCGACTTCTCGGCCCGCATCGCCCGCAACACCCAGCTCGTCCTGCAGCAGGAGTCCGGGACGACCCGCACCATCGACCCCTGGGGCGGAAGCGCCTACGTCGAGCGGCTCACCTACGACCTCGCCCGCCGCGCCTGGGGCCACATCGCCGAGGTCGAGCAGGCGGGCGGCATGGCCAAGGCGATCGACGAGGGGCTGCCCAAGCTGCGCATCGAGGAGGCCGCCGCCCGCACCCAGGCGCGCATCGACTCCGGGCGGCAGCCCGTCATCGGCGTCAACAAGTACCGGCCCGACGTCGAGCAGGAGATCGAGGTCCTCAAGGTCGACAACGCCTCCGTGCGCGCGCAGCAGATCGACAAGCTGCGCCGGCTGCGCGAGGAGCGCGACGAGACCGCGACGCGGGGCGCGCTGGAGGCGCTGACCCGTGCCGCCGAGGCCGCCGAGGACGGCACCCGCCCGCGGGGGCTGGAGCACAACCTGCTCGCCCTCGCCATCGACGCCGCCCGGGCCAAGGCCACCGTCGGCGAGATCTCCGACGCGCTGGAGAGGGCCTACGGGCGCCACGCGGCGCAGATCCGTACGATCTCCGGTGTGTACCGGGAGGAGGCGGGACGGGTGACGGGCATCGAGAGGGCGCGCGCCGCGACCGCCGCGTTCGAGGAGGCCGAGGGCCGCCGCCCCCGCATCCTCGTGGCCAAGATGGGGCAGGACGGCCACGACCGCGGCCAGAAGGTGATCGCGACCGGGTTCGCCGACCTCGGCTTCGACGTCGACGTGGGCCCGCTGTTCCAGACCCCCGGCGAGGTGGCCCTGCAGGCCGTCGAGGCCGACGTGCACATCGTCGGCGTCAACTCGCTCGCCGCGGGCCACCTGACGCTGGTCCCCGCGCTGCGCGAGGAGCTGGCCGCGCTGGGCCGCGACGACATCATGATCGTCGTCGGCGGCGTCATCCCGCCCGGCGACTTCGAGGAGCTGCGCGCGGCCGGCGCCTCGGCGATCTTCCCGCCCGGCACGGTCCTGGCGGACGCGGCGGTCGGCCTGCTGGAGGAGCTCACCGCCGCGCTCGGGCACGGCGCGCCCGAGCGCGCCTGAGGAGCGGTGCGGGAGTGACGAGGGAAGGCGGCGCCGAGGGGCGCCCGGCGGGCGTGCGGGGAGCGTCGTGAGCGCGCCGGGCCTCGACGACTACGCGGCCGGGGTGCGGGACGGGTCGCGGGCGTGGATCGCGCGGGCGATCACGCTCGTGGAGTCGGCCCGCCCGGACCACCGGGAGCTGGCGCAGAAACTGCTGGTCGAGCTGACCCCGCATGCCGGGAACGCGCGCCGCGTCGGGATCACCGGGGTGCCCGGGGTCGGCAAGTCCACGTTCATCGACGCGCTCGGCACCCGGCTGACGGGGGAGGGGCACCGGGTCGCGGTCCTCGCCGTGGACCCGTCCTCCACCCGGACGGGCGGCAGCATCCTCGGCGACAAGACCCGGATGCACCGGCTCGCCACCGATCCGGCCGCGTTCATCCGCCCCTCGCCCACCGCCGGGACGCTGGGCGGCGTCGCGAAGGCCACCCGCGAGGCGATGGTGGTCATGGAGGCGGCGGGGTTCGACGTCGTCCTGGTCGAGACGGTCGGCGTCGGGCAGTCCGAGACGGCCGTCGCCGAGATGGTCGACTCCTTCCTGTTCCTCACCCTCGCCCGCACCGGCGACCAGCTCCAGGGGATCAAGAAGGGCGTCCTGGAGCTGGCCGACGTCATCGCGGTGAACAAGGCCGACGGCGAGCACCGGAGAGAGGCCGAGCGCGCCGCCCGCGAGCTGGCGGGCGCGCTGCGGCTGCTGCGCAGCGACGAGCGCGTCCGCGCCACCCCGGTCCTGACGTGCAGCGCCAAGGAGGGCACCGGGCTGGAGGAGGTGTGGGGCGCGCTGGTCGAGCACCAGGACCGGCTCCGCGAGACCGGCGAGCTGGAGGCCCGGCGCCGCCGGCAGCAGGTCGGCTGGACGTGGGCGCTGGTGCGCGAGCGGCTGCTGTCCGACCTGCGCGGGCATCCCGGCGTCCGGGACGCCGCGCCCGGTCTGGAGCGGGAGGTCGCGGAGGGGACGCTGACCCCAGCCCTGGCCGCCGAGCGCCTCCTGGAGGTGTTCTCGCGGGACCGCTGAACGGGGTTCCGTATGTCCGAAACCTTGGGTTGTCCCAGGTCCCGGTCGCGGCGCACGGGGATCAGGTAGAAAAGTCGGATGGACGTCATCGCGCTCGATGATCCGACGGACGCGCAGATCCGGGGGTGGCACGCGGTGCTCGCCGCCGTCCACGCGGCCGAGCCGGACGGCGACCCCGCGCCCGACCCGGAGGGGACGGCGCGGCTGCTGCTCGGCGCGGAGGCCGGCGCGCGGCAGCGGCTGTGGGCGGCGGCCGCCGGCGGACCCGGCGCGGGCGGCGCCCTGGCCGCGGTGGCGGCGCTGCGGCTGCCCGGCGAGCCGGGCGCCGACCGTCCCGGCGAGGTCGACATCCAGGTCCGCCCCGAGCACCGGCGGCGCGGGCTCGGCGCCCGGCTCCTCGCCGCGGCCGCGCAGGGGCTGCGCGAGGACGGCCGCTCCAGCGTGATCGCGCAGGTCCTCGCGGGCACCCCGGCCGTCCCGTTCCTGGAGTCGCACGGCTTCGAGTGCGTGCTGACCCTGCGCGGCATGCTGCTGCGGCTGGAGGACGTCCCCGCCGAGCGCGTCGCGCGGCTGCTGGCCGAGGCGCCCGCCGGCTACCGGCTCGCGCGCTGGCGGGGAGCGGTGCCGGACGAGCACGCCGAGGCCCTCGCCCGCGCCAAGCACGCCATGGCCGACTTCGCCGAGTACGAGGGGACGCCCTGGGACGCGCACCGCGTCCGCGAGATGGCCGAGATCGTCGCCAAGCGCGGTGACGACCTCTACACGGTCGCGGCGCTGTCGGGCGACGTCATCGCCGGGTTCACCGAGGTCGTGGTGCCGGCGGGGTGCGCCGGGCGCGCGGCGCAGTACGACACGGCGGTGCTGCCAGAGCACCGCGGCAGGCGGCTCGGCATCTGGGTGAAGGCGGCGATGCTGCGCTGGCTGGGGGAGGAGTGCCCCGGCGTACGGGAAATCGAAACGGACAATTCTGGCGACAACGCCCACATGATCGCGGTGAACGAGGAGCTCGGCTTCCGCCTGGAGCGCGAGTCCCTGGAGTACCAGGCCGCGGTGTCCGCCCTCCCCGCCTCCGGCCGCTGACCGGAAAACACGTTGCCCCCGCGGCCCGCCGCTGGGCATTCTCATGGAGGTCTTCCGGGAAATGCCCGGAAGGCGGAGAATTGCCGAAGCATTTCCTCGTAGTTCAACGGCAGAACGCCGCACTGTTAATGCGGATATCCAGGTTCGAATCCTGGCGGGGGAGCGGCACGGGCCAGGGAGGTGACGCGGTGAACGTGCTCGTCCTGAACGCGTCGTACGAACCCATGCAGAGGGTCGATCTGCGGCACGCCATCCGGATGCTGGTGCGCGAGGTGGCCGTGGTCGAGGAGGCGGAGGAGGGCCGCACCTTCGGTCGCTTCCCGGTCCCGCGCGTCCTGCGGCTCGTTCGCTATGTCGCGATGCGCTGGAGGCACGGCAGGCGCCCGCCCTGGAGCAAGCGCGGCGTGTACCTGCGCGACGGGGGCCGCTGCTGCTACTGCGGCAAGCGCGGCAACACGATCGACCACGTCCATCCGCAGTCCCGCGGCGGGGCCGACACCTGGGAGAACACCGTCCTGGCGTGCGGCAGGTGCAACAACCGCAAGGGGGACCGGACGCTCGCCGAGGCGGGGCTGCGGCTGCCGTCGCCGCCGCGGGTGCCGCGCTGGGAGGAGCTCGTCGGGCCGTGACGGGGGCCGCCGGATCGGCCCGGCGCCGCCGGGGGAGGGGCCGGACCGCGTCGCGCGGTCCGGCCCCTGGCCGTTCGCGGCGGCGCCGTCCGGTAGCCCGCGCGTGACTCTATGTGTTTTGTGGAGCTTCTGAGGTAAATAGGGCGATTGTGGTAATGTGCCGCCAATCTTGAGCTTTGTTATCTAGGAGAGATCTGTGGCGGCCCTCGATCCCCCCGGCAGAACGCCGCGCCCTCCGCGCGGGCGCGCAGCGGCGAAGCGCCTCGCGGCGCTGGCCCTCGCGGCGGGCGTCTCGGCGGCCCTGCCGCCGGTGTCCGGGAGCGCGGCGGCACTCCCGGAGCGGCCGAAGGACCTGAAGAAGGAGTACGCCAAGCTCAAGGCGCGCTCGGAGAAGCTCTCCAAGGAGTACCGGGGCGAGCTCGTCTCCCTCGAGGAGGCGAAGAAGGCCGCCGAGCGCGCCGGCGCGGACGCGACCAGGGCCGGCCGCGAGTACGACGCCGCCCGGATCGACGTGGCCCGGCTGGCGGCCGGCACCTACATGACCGGCCGCCTCGACGTGATCCCGATGATCTCCTCGGCGGAGCCGGGCGCCGCCGTCCACGACGCCGCCGTGGTCGAGCACATCAGCCGCAACAACGGCCGCCGCATCCAGAGCCTGGAGGCGCTGAACACCAGGGCGGTCCAGTCGGAGGCGACGGCCCGCAAGAAGCTGGACGCGGTCAAGAAGGAGATCGACGACCTGGAGGGCCAGCGCGCCCGCGTCAAGAAGCTGCTCGTCAAGTACAAGCCGGAGACGACCCGCACCACCGTGCCCGCCGGCGGCGGCCGCCCGGACGGGGCGAGCGGCACGAAGTCCCCGATCGTCGGCAACTCGATGACCGCGCGGATGCGCACCGTGCTGCTGGAGATCGACGGGAAGTTCGGCGCCTTCCCGACCATCGGGTGCTCGCGCCCCGGCGACCCGCAGGACCACGGCTCGGGCCGGGCCTGCGACTTCATGGAGAGCACCGGCGGCAAGATGCCGAGCGCCTCCGCCCAGGCGCACGGCGACCGCGTCGCCCAGTACGTGATCGACAACGCGTCCCGCCTCGGCATCAAGTACGTCATCTGGAAGCAGCGCATCTACGACATGCGCGGCAGCGGCGGCTGGAGCCAGATGGAGGACCGCGGCAGCGTCACCCAGAACCACTTCGACCACGTCCACGTCTCGGTGCTCTGACGCGTCCGCGCCTCCCGGCGCGGGCGCCGGGACGCCGCTCGGGCGTCCTCACCCGTCGCCGAGCTCGACGACGGCCGACTCGCGCGCGGAGCGGGCGGCGGCCTCGATGACCTCCAGCCCGGTGATCGCCTCGGCGAGGGTGACCGGCGGCGGCGCGCCGTCCCGCAGGGTGCGCAGGACGCTCGCATAGAAGTCGTGGTAGGCCCCGGCGGCCGTGGGCTCGGGGGTCTCGTGTCCGGGGGTGCCGAGCAGGCCGCTGGATCCGGGCGGCGCGATGCCGTAGCCGGGGTCCTTGGGGGTGAGGCCCGCGCGGAGCTGCTCCTCCTGGACGTCCATGCCCGAGACCGCGTACGCCGCGCGGCTGCCGAGGACGCGGAAGCGCGGGCCCTGGTGGGCGGCGATGGCGCTCATCCAGAGGTGCGACCGGGCGCCGCCCGGGTGGGCCAGGGCCACGAACACGTCGTCGGGGGCCGCGGCTCCCGGGCGGCGGGTGTCGATCTCGGCGTAGACCCGCTCCGGCGGGCCGAGCAGCGCGATCGCCTGGTCGACCAGGTGGGACCCGAGGTCGAACAGGATGCCGCCGGCGTCGCGGGGGTCGGCGCTCTCCTTCCAGCTCTCCTTGACCTCCGGCCGCCAGCGCTCGAAGCGGGACTCCAGGCGCAGGACGTCGCCGAGGGCGCCCGAGGAGGCCAGCCGCCGCACCGTCTGGAAGTCGCCGTCCCAGCGGCGGTTGTGGAACGGGAAGACCGGCAGCCCCCGGACGGCGCTGAGCGCGGCGAGGGAGCGGGCGTCGGCCGAGGCGGCCGCGACGGGCTTGTCCACCACGACGGGCAGGCCCGAGGTCAGCGCGGTCCGGGCCAGCGGCACGTGCTGCCGGTTGGGGGCGGTGACCACCACCAGGTCGCAGGCGCCCGACGCTCCCCACAGCCGGTCCACGCTGTCGAGGACCTCGGCCTCCGGGTACCGCTCGCGCACGGCCCGCTGCCGTTCCGGGGAGCCGGTCACGACCGCGGCCAGCCGCATCCCCGGCACCGACGAGATCAGCGGGGCGTGGAACACCGAGCCGCCGGTGCCGTATCCGATCAGGGCAACACGCAGGTCCATGACTCGATCATGGCCGATGGCGCGGTGGCGGCCGGGCGGCGGGGGCCCCGATGGGCCGGTCCGGGCCCGCACGGCGGCGCCGGTTCCACGTAGGCTTTCGTACGGGTTGTGTTGGATCGAGGGGGGCATGTTGCCGAAACCAGTGCTGCTGACGGTCGACGACGACCCGGGAGTGTCCCGGGCCGTGGCGCGGGACCTTCGCCGCCGGTACGCCGAGACGTACCGGATCGTGCGCGCCGAGTCGGGCGGGCAGGCCCTGGAGGCGTTGAGCGAACTGCGGCTGCGCGGCGACGACACGGCCGTGCTGCTCGCCGACTACCGGATGCCCGGGATGGACGGCGTGGAGTTCCTGGAACGCGCCATGGACCTGTTCCCGTTCGCGCGCCGGATCCTGCTCACCGCCTACGCCGACACCGACGCGGCGATCCGCGCGATCAACGACGTCGACCTCGACCACTACATGCTGAAGCCGTGGAACCCGCCGGAGGAGAAGTTCTACCCGGTGATCGACGAGCAGCTGGACGCCTGGGCGCGCGTCGACCGGCGCCCGCCGGGTGAGCTGCGGGTGGTCGGGCACCGCTGGTCGTCCCGCTGCTACGAGGTCCGCGACTTCCTGGCCCGCCACCAGGTGCCCTACACCTGGCTGATGGACGGCGACCCCGAGGGCGCCCAGCTGGTCGCGGCGGCCGCGTGCCCGGAGCTGCCGCTGATCGTGACCGCGGACGGGGCGACGCTGTCGGCCCCCTCCGACGCCGAGCTGGCCGCCGCGGTCGGGCTGCCGAGCACCCCGACCGCCGGCTTCTACGACCTGATCGTCGTCGGCGGCGGCCCGTCCGGGCTCGGCGCGGCCGTGTACGGCGCGTCCGAGGGCCTGAAGACGGTGGTCGTGGAGCGCCGCGCCCTCGGCGGCCAGGCCGGGCAGAGCTCCCGCATCGAGAACTACCTCGGCTTCCCCGACGGGGTGAGCGGCGCGCAGCTCGCCGACCGGGCCCGCCGCCAGGCCGACCGGTTCGGCGCCGAGCTGCTGCAGGCCGGCGAGGTCACCGCGCTGGAGTCGCGCGGCACGGCCCGGGTGGCGCGGCTCTCGGACGGCTCGGAGATCGCCGCGCACGCCGTCATCCTGGCCACCGGCGTCTCCTACCGCCGCCTCAACGCGCAGGGCGTGGACGACTTCGTCGGGCGCGGCGTGTACTACGGCGCCGCGCTCACCGAGGCGCCGTCCTGCGCGGACGAGGAGGTCGCCGTCGTCGGCGGCGCCAACTCCGCGGGCCAGGCCGCGGTGCACCTGGCCAAGTACGCAAGGAAGGTGCACATCATCGTCCGGGCCGACGGCCTGGAGAAGTCGATGTCGCACTACCTGGTCGAGCAGATCGCGGCGACGCCCAACATCGAGGTGCACACCGGCAAGACGGTGTGCGCGGCGGAGGGCGCCGACCGGCTGGAGCGGCTCACGTTCGCGTGGCCGGGCGGGAAGAAGACCATCGACGCGCACTGGCTGTTCGTGTTCATCGGCGCGGAACCGGGCACGGGGTGGCTGGACGGCTTCGTCGAGCGCGACGCGCGCGGGTACGTCCTCACCGGGCCCGACCTCGTCGGCGGGGGCCGCCGCCCCGCAGGGTGGCCGCTCGCGCGCCAGCCCTACCACCTGGAGACCAGCGTCCCCGGGGTGTTCGCGGCGGGCGACGTCCGCTCGGAGTCGATGAAGCGGGTGGCGTCCGCGGTCGGCGACGGCGCGATGGCCGTCGCGTTGGTCCACCGTTACCTGGAGCAGGCATGAACACGGCGTCACCGGAGCAGCTGCGGGAGCTGTTCCTCTTCGAGGACCTGGACGACGAGAAGCTCGGCTGGCTGTCGGCCTGCGGGACGGTCGCGGACTTCCCCGAGGACGGGATCATCTGCGACCAGGGCGACGCCGCCGAGTTCCTCTACGTGCTGCTCGACGGCGAGATGGTGATGACCCAGAACGTCCGGGGCCACGTGGCGCAGGTCAGCCGGACCGACCGGCCCGGCACCTACGGCGGGGCCGTCCAGGCGTACCTGGGCGACAAGATCGAGCAGAGGTACCAGCACTCGCTGCGCGCGACGCGCCCCACGCGGGTCTTCGTGCTGCCGGCATACAAGTTCGCCAAGATGGTCCGCAAGTGGTTCCCGATGGCCACGCACCTGCTGGAGGGCGTCTTCTTCGGGATGACCAACGCGCGGCGGGTCGTCGACCAGCGCGAGCGCCTCACCGCGCTCGGCACCATCACCGCGGGCCTCACCCACGAGCTGAACAACCCGGCCGCCGCCGCGGCGCGGGCCAGCGCCGAGCTCGGCGACCGGCTGATCGGCGCGCAGAAGAGCCTCGCCGACCTCGCGGCGCAGGGCGTCGACTGCACCCATCTCAGCGCGCTGGTGTCGCTGCGCCCGGCGCTGCCCGCCGCGCCCGGCGGGCGCCGCAGCCCGCTGGAGGTCAGCGACGCCGAGGACGAGCTGGGCGACTGGCTGGAGGAGCACGGCGTCGGCGACGCCTGGGACCTCGCGCCCGGCCTGGTGGCCGCCGGGATCGGCATCGGGCAGGCGGAGGAGGTCGAGCGGGCGGCGGGCGGCCACCTGCCCGCCGCGATGCGCTGGCTGGCCGAGGTGATGGAGGTGACCCAGCTCCAGGCGGAGATCTCCGAGGCGATGGGCCGCATCACCGCGCTGCTGGACTCGGCCCGCCAGTACTCCCAGCTGGACCGCGCGCCCTACCGGCGCACCGACCTGCGCGAGCTGCTGGACAGCACGCTCACCATGCTCAAGCGCAAGTTCGGGGACGGTGTGACGGTCAAGACCGTCTACGACGAGGCGCTGCCGCCCGTCCCGGTCTACGCGGCCGAGCTGAACCAGGTGTGGACCAACCTGATCGTCAACGCGCTGCAGGCGATGCAGGGCAGCGGCACGCTGACGATCCGCACCGCCCGGGAGGACGACTACGCGCTGGTGGAGATCGCCGACACCGGGGTCGGCATCCCCGAGGAGGACCTCGACCGGATCTTCACGCCCTTCTTCACCACCAAGCCGGTGGGGCAGGGCACCGGGCTCGGCCTCGACATCTCCTGGCGCATCGTCGCGGGCCGGCACGGCGGCGACATCCGGGTGGAGTCGCTGCCCGGCGACACCCGGTTCCAGGTCCTGCTGCCGCTCACCGAGCCCTCGGAGGAGTCCGCCGGGGAGACCGCTCAGTAGGACTGGAGCTCCAGCAGGTTCCCGCCGGGGTCGCGCAGATGGGCGGTGCGCAGCCCCGGCCCCCACTCGGGGCGGTCCCGCGGCCCGGCCACCTGGACGGCGCCGAGCCCGCGGAGCGTCGCGGCCGCCGCGTCCACGTCGTCCACGCGCAGCACCAGCATCGAGCCGTCCTGCCCGGACGGTGCCGGCAGGCCCGCGGTGCCGACGGCCTTCGCCATCCGGGAGCGCCCCATCACGACCAGGGCGGCCTCGCCCCGCAGGTCCCAGTTCGCGTACTCGGCCTCCGGGATCAGCTTGACCGGGTCGATCCCGTGCAGCGCGCGCAGCGCCGCCTCGTAGAAGCCCGCGCAGGCGCGGAAGTCGTCCACCAGAAGGCGCGGATACAGCGCGTCCATGCCGTCCCCTATTCATGGGTGTTCACCAATGATTGGGGTAACCCTACAATAGGCGGATGGACGAGACCGCCGGACCGCTGCCGCCCCGCCTGCTCGGGATCACCACGTTCGTGCTCGCCCAGGTCGGGCGGGCCGGACGCGTGCGGATGGGCCGGATGATGGACGAGCACGGCCTCGGCCTCTGGCACTTCGCCGTCCTGTCCGCGCTGGACGACGCCGCGCCCGCCTCGCAGCGCGGCCTGGGCGCCCGGCTGCGCATCGACCCGAGCGACCTCGTCGAGGTCGTGGGCCGGCTGGAGGGGGCCGGCCTCGTCCGCCGCGAGCGCGACCCGGCCGACCGCCGCCGCTACGTGGTCGAGCTGACCGGGCGGGGCCGCGCGGAGCTGGACGAGGTCACCCGCCGCGCGGCCGAGCTGGACGCCGCGCTGCTGGCGCCGCTCACCCCGGACGACCGGGCCGCCTTCGAGCGCATCGCCCGCGTCCTGCTCGCCCACCTCGACCCGCGGGCGCGGCCGGGGCTCGCCGAGGCCCCGGCGCCGCCGAGCGCGCCGGGGCCGGGGGACGGGCCGCCTACTCGAAGAGGTCGGGCTGCTCGCGGGTGATCTGGTCGTAGAGGGGCTGGTAGTTGATCCAGCCGACCAGGTCGTTGCCGATCTGCTCGTGGGTCAGGACGGCGTTGTCGTGCTCGATCGGGACGACCTGCCCCGCGGCCTTGGCCAGCAGCTGCACCTGGCAGGAGCGCTCCATCGTGATGAACCACCAGGCGGCGGCGTCCACGGTGTCGCCGACGGTCAGCAGGCCGTGGTTGCGCAGGATGACGGCCTTGTGGCCGCCGAGGGCGGCGGCGATGCGCTTGCCCTCCTCCAGGTCGGTGACGACGCCGGTGTAGTCGTCGAACAGGCCGTGGTCCTGGTAGAACGCGCACACGTCCTGGGTGATGGGCTCCAGCTTCTGGCCGAGCGCCGAGATCGCCCGCCCGTGAGTGGAGTGGCTGTGCGCGGCGGCCACCACGTCCGGGCGCGCCTGGTGCACCTGCGAGTGGATCGCGAACGCCGCCTCGTTGACCGGGTAGCGGCCCTCGACGACCTTGCCCTCGTGGTTCACCAGGATCAGGTCGCTGACCCGGATGTGCTTGAACGACATGCCGAACGGGTTCACCCAGAAATGGTCGGTGCGCTCGGGGTCGCGGGCGGTGATGTGCCCGGCCACGCCCTCCTCGAAGCCGAACTTGCCGAAGACGCGCAGCGCGGCGGCGAGGCGCTCCTTGCGGTGCCGGCGCTCGTCCGCGACGTCGTCGAACGTGGGCGGCAGCCGGAAGATCAGGTCGGTCGGCAGCTTCTCCAGGAACTCTTCCTCGTCGGACATCGCGCACTCCTCGGGCTCGTCTCCCCACCACCGAACACCATGGCCCCGCCCTCGGGCTAGACCGGCGGCGCCCAATGCCGCGCGCCCGGTTGTCCGGACGGGACAACCAGGACGCAGAATGGGGGGATGGAGCCCAGCCCAGGAGACCGGTTCCTGCGGTTGCTGATCGAGCACACCGACGACCCCGTGCTGCTGGAGGCGACGGTCCGCGCCGCCCGCGGCCGGTCGGAGCTGGTGGCCGCGCTGCCGGAGGAGGAGACCAGGCGGCACACCCGCGCCCTGGTCCACGGGGTGCTCGCCGCGCTGGAGGACGGCGAGCCGGGCGAGGAGGTCCTCGCGGCCGCGGAGCGGCTCGGCTCGGACCGGGCCCGGCAGGGCGTGCCGGTCGCGGCGTTCCTGGACGGCTTCCAGGCGGGCCGCGCCCACCTCGTCCGGGCCCTCGTCGCCGACGGCCGCCGGATGGGCGTCCCGGACGCGGCGCTGCTGGACGGCGTGACCCGCATCGACGAGATCACCACCGCGCTCGTGCAGCGGATGGTCCACGCGCACCGGGTCGCCGAGCTGGAGATGGCGCGGACCGTCCGCGAGGGGCGCCTCCAGATGCTCCGGCAGCTGCTGCACGGCGAGGCCGTCCCCGTGCTCGCCCCGCTCGACCCCCGCGTCGCCTACCACTGCGTGGTGTCCGACGTCAGCGACCCCGCCGTGGCGGGACGGCTGGAGTCGGCGCTCACCGCCGCCGGGCCGGGGTTGTGCGGGCTCGTCGACGGGCGGCTCGCGGCCCTCGTCGCCCGGCTGCCCGGGCCGCGGGGCCCGCTCGCCGGGCCGTCCGGGCCGCTGCTGGTGGCGGCCCCGCCCGCCCGTCCCGGCGAGGTCGCCCCGATGTACGCGCTCGGTCGGCGGGCGCTGCGGGCGGGCGCCGCCGCCGGGCTCACCGGCATGCGGGAGCTGGCCGACCTCGCGCTGCTCACCGTCACCGAGGCCGAACCGGAGCTCGGAGGCCTGCTCGCGGGCGCGCTGCTGGCGGGCCTCGACCCCGGCGAGCCGTTCCACCGGGAGCTGGCCGAGACCGCGCTCGCCTACCTCGACCACGGCGGCCGGATCGAGCCGACGGCCGTGGCGCTGCACGTCCACGGCAACACGGTGAAGTACCGGATCCGCCGCTTCCAGGAGCTGGCCGGGCGGCCGCTGCTCGATCCCGGCGCGGGCGCGGCGGTGTCGCGCACCGCGAACTGGTGGTGGGCCCTGCACCGCTGGCTTGCGGGGTCCGGAACGTGAACCGCCGCGGCGGCATGTATCTATGGGTGGGAGCGTTCCGCGGGGGACGCAGGAGAGAGCGGAGGAACCGGTGACCGCACCGAGGATCGGCGCCGTGATGTGGCCCATGCAGTCCTGGCCGGAGGCCGGGGAGCTGTGGCGGCGTGCCGAGGACCTCGGCTTCCGGCACGCGTGGGTGTACGACCACATCGCCTGGCGCGGCACGACGCCCTGGTACGACGCCTACACCACGCTCGCCGCGGCCGCGGCGGTCACCTCGCGCGTCCGCATCGGCACCCTGGTGACCTCGCCGAACTTCCGGCATCCCGTGCCGACCGCGCACGCGATCAAGACGATCGACCACGTGAGCGGCGGGCGCCTGACCGTCGGCATCGGGGCGGGCGGCACGCGCCGCGCGTCCGACGCCGGGATCATCGGCCCCGACTGGAGCCCGGACGAGCGCGCCTCCCGGTTCGCCGAATGGGTGGAACTGCTGGACCGCCTGCTGACCGGCCCCGAGACCACCTTCGACGGGGAGTTCTACACCGCTCGCGAGGTCGTGCAGGAACCCGGCTGCGTCCAGCGCCCCCGTGTGCCGCTCGTCATCGCGGGGAACGGCCCGCGCGGGATGCGGGTCGCCGCCCGGCACGGCACCGGCTGGGTGACCAGCGCCCACGGCGCGGGAGACGAGCCGCACGGCATCGTCCGCTCCCGGCTGGACGCCCTGCGCGCCGCGTGCGACGCCGAAGGCCGCCGCCTCGACGACCTCGTCCTGCTGACCGGCTTCAACGAGGAGCCCTGGCTGGAGTCGGCCGGCGCGTTCGCCGACCTGGCAGGCCGTTACGCCGAACTCGGCATCACCGAGATCGCGCTGCACTGGCCCCGCCCCGGCTCGCCGTTCGAGGCGGACATGAAGGTCTTCGAGGCGATCGCCGCCGAGCACGGCGAGCCCCGCTGATGCCGTTCGTCCTGCTGGGCCTCGCGATCGCCTTCGAGGTGACGGCGACGCTGGCGATGCGCGCATCCGAAGGCTTCACCCGGCTGGGCCCCTCGGTGATCGTGGTGGCCGGGTACCTGATCTCCTTCGTCTTCATGGCCAGGGCGCTGACGTCGCTGAACGTCGGGCCCGTCTACGCCATCTGGTCCGCGCTCGGCACGATCGGCGCGTTCGCGGGCGGTGTGCTGCTGTTCGACGAGCCGGTCAGGCCGCTGACCATCGCCGGCGCCGTCATCATCGTGCTCGGCGTCGTCGTGATGAACCTGGGCGGCGGGGTGCACCAGGGCTGACCTCGGGGCGTGTTCGCCCGGCTCAGGCCTCGGCCGGCGTGGAGACGCGCTGCTGCTCCAGCTGGCCGCCGATCAGCTCGGTCGGCGTGCAGCCCGACAGCGTGCGGAAGTCGCGGTTGAGATGGGCCTGGTCGTAGTAACCGCAGGCGAACGCGGCCTCGGCGATCCCGGCGCCGCCGAGGAGCAGCCCGACGGCGCGCTGGAAGCGCAGCACCCGCCCCATCACCTTGGGCGGCAGCCCGGCCTGCTCCCGGAACCGGTGGGTCAGGTGCTTGCGGCTCCAGCCGACGTCGGCGGCGAGGTCGGCGACCGGCACGGCGGGGTCCCCGTCCAGCAGCCGCCACGCCCGGACCACCTCCCGGTCGGGGGCGGGGCCGGCGTCGAGGCGGCGCAGGAGGAAGGCGTCCAGGATGGCGAACCGCGCGCCCCAGGTCGGCGCGTCCCCGAGCCGCTCGACCAGCGTCCGCGCCTCCCGGCCGAGCAGGTCGGGCAGGTCGGCGGCGGCGTTGGTGAGCCGCGCCATCGGGACGCCGAGCAGTGTGTAGGCGCCGAGCGGGGTCACGTCGAGCTGGATGCCGCGCTGCCCGCCGGGGCTGAGGTACATGCCGTGGCCGTCGTGCATCCCCGCGACGAACGATCCGTAAGCGCGGTCGGCCACCCCGGGGTCGGGGACCTCCAAGTGGAGCGGCGGGCCCAGGTTGAGGATCACCACGGTGGTGCGGGTGGGCAGGGTCCGCATCCGGGACGGCACGGCCTCGGTCTCCCAGTAGCCGTCGTAGGCGCGCAGGAAGGGGCGCAGCGCGGGATGGGGGCGGCCCCGCGCCAGGCACCAGCCGCCCCGGTCGCTGAACTCGACCGGCCTGTCGCTCATGGGGCCAGTCCTACCACGTGAGGGTGACGGGACGGGCTACTCGTACACCTGCCCGCACACGGCGATGCGGGCCAGGTCGGCCCAGCTCATCGTGGTGATCGTGCGGACGTAGGAGCGCACCGGCGGCTCCCCGGGGCCGGCCGGCAGCGGCACGCGGGCGCCGTCGGCCGCGTCCCAGCCGCCGAGGCTGCCCGCCACCGCGCACTCCAGGTACGTCGCCGGGTCGAAGTTGTACCAGCGGGCCGGGGTGGCGCGGGCGCCCGAGCCGGGCGGCCGGGGCGCCGGCACGCCGAACCGGGCCTGCGGGCCCGGGGGAGCGGACAGGAAGTCCTCCAGGTCGGCGATCTGGGAGAGCAGGACCCGCTCCCAGTCGGCGTACCCGTCCGGCTCGTCGCCGGGCAGCGACAGGTCCTTGCCGCTCCAGGCGGGGTCGAAGGCCGCGGGCGGCGTGGTGGCGGCCGCCGCGAACATGGCCGCCACGTCGTCGGGTTCCAGGTGCGCCTGGCCGGCGAGCGTGGCGCCGACCTTCCACAGCGAGCGCAGGAACGCCGAAAGCGACCACGAGGCCGCCCTCGCCTCCTGGCCGAGCTGCAGGAACACCAGGTACAGGTCGCGGTTGGTGCGCACGGCGGGCCCCGGCGGGCCGTCCACCCAGTACATCTGCCGGTGCCGGACGCCGCTCTCCAGGACCATGACCTGGGCCAGCGCGGAGATCCGGGAGTCGTGCGCCGCGACGCGGAAGGCGTTGCCGAGGTCGTCCTGCCGCATGACGTCCCAGGTGTCCATCCGGCTCCTCCACGGTCGGTGCGGTGATCCACGCCCCCCGTCCGGAAAGTGTCCCATGTCCGGTGGGGGCGCGGCGGTCACCGCGCCCCCACCGGAGGTGCTCAGGCCTTCGAGCGGTGGATCACCTGAAGCTCGGTGAACCCGTACAGGCCCCACGGACCGTTCTCCACGCCGACGCCGCTCCACTTGAACCCGCCGAACGGCTGGTTGGGGGCGAGGGCCAGGTGGGTGTTGACCCAGGCGGTGCCGCACTCCAGCCGCCCCGCGACCTCCGCGGCCCGGTCGGCGTCGGTGCCCCACACCGACCCGGACAGCCCGAAGTGGGTGCCGTTGGCGCGCGCGACGGCGTCCTCCAGATCGGTGTACTTGACGATCGGCAGCGCGGGGCCGAACTGCTCCTCGTCCACGATCCGGGTGCCGTCGGAGACGTCGGCGAGGATCGTCGGCTCGAAGAAGTAGCCGGGCCCGTCGATCGGCCCGCCGCCCGCCGCCGCGCGGGCCCCGCCCGCGATCGCGTCGGCGACCAGTTCGCCGACCCGCTCGTACTGCGGCCGGTTGTTGATCGGCCCGTACTGGACGCCCTCGTCCATCCCGTTGCCGACCCGCGCGGCCCTGGCGCGCTCGGCGAGCGCGTCCACCACGTCCCCGTAGAGCGCCTCCGGGACGTACACGCGCTTGATCGCCGAGCAGACCTGCCCGTTGTTCTGGAACGCGGCGCCGAAGAGCCGGTCGGCGACCGCGGCCGGGTCGGCGTCGTCGAGCAGGATCGCCGGGTCGTTGCCGCCGAGCTCCAGCGTGACGCGCTTCAGGTCGGGCGCCGCCGCGGCCGCGACGCGCTTGCCGGTCGCGACGCTGCCGGTGAAGCTGATCTTGCGGGGCACCTCGTGCGCGGTCATCCAGGCGCCGAGCTCGTCGCCGCCGGTGACGACGTTCAGCACGCCGGGCGGCAGGACGTCGCGCAGCACCTCGCCGAGCTTCAGGCTCGACAGCGGGGTGAACGGGGACGGCTTGAGGACCATCGTGTTGCCCGCGAGCAGCGCCGGGGCGAGTTTCCAGATCCCGAGCAGCAGCGGGTAGTTCCACGGGGTGATCGCGGCTACCACGCCCATGGGCCGGCGCACGACCTCCACCCGCGCGCTCGCGTCGTCCTGGATGACCTCGCGCGGCAGTTCGAGGTCGGCGAAGTACTTCAGCCACACGCCCGCGCCGACGACCTCCATGGTCGCGTCGGCCAGGGGCTTGCCCTGCTCCAGCGTGAGGATCCGGCCGATCTCCTCGGACCTGGCGAACATGACGTCGGCCGCCGCGAGCAGGGCCTTGCGGCGCGCGGCCTCGTCGCGGCGCCAGTCGGCGTAGGCGGCCTGCGCCGAGGCCATCGCCGCGTCGAGCTGCTCCCGGGACGCGTCGGGCGCCTGCTCGGCCACCTCGCCGGTCGCCGGATCGATCACGCCGAAGGTGCCGGGCGCGGTCACGGCCCGGCCGTCGATGGTCATCGAGAAGTTCTCGGACACCTGGGTCCTCCGCTCACGGGGTTTACCGAACGAGATTCAGTATTCCCCCTCGCCGTCCTCCTGACGAGGGGCCGGGGCCCCGGCGGCGGAACGGGCGACCCGGGGGGGCGGACGGCGGCGACCTGACCGGTTCCGGCGACATCCCGGCGAACGCGGGCCGGCGGAGAGAGGATCCCCCCATGCGACCACGTTGCACAGCGGTGTTCGCCCTCACCCTCGCCCTCCTCGGATCCGGCGGGGCGACGGCGGCGGCCGCACCCCAAGCGCCTCCCGCCCGACCGGCCGCGCCCGGGCTGTCCGGCTCCCGTCCCTGCGCGGGGCAGCCCGGCTTCACCTGCTCGTTCCTGACCGTCCCGCTCGACCACCGCGACCCCGGGGACGGCCGGACCCTGAGGCTCCAGGTCGCGGCGGCGGACAACGCCCGCGCGCCCAAGGGCGTCCTGATGTTCCTGACCGGCGGCCCGGGGCAGCCCGGCGTCCCGTTCATCAGCGGCATCTCCAAGCGCCTGCCGGAGCTGGCGGAGAACTACCGGTTCGTCATGGTCGACCAGCGCGGCACCGGCGAGTTCGGCGCGATCGACTGCCCGCGGCTCCAGGCGCAGGTGGGCGGCAGCGACATCGAGCCGCCCACGCCCGAGGCGGTGAAGGAGTGCGCCGGCGTCCTCGGCGGCCGGCGGCACTACTTCACCACCGAGCAGACGGTCGGCGACCTCGACCTGCTGCGCCGCGCGCTCGGCGTGCGGACCTGGACCGTGGACGGCGTGTCCTACGGGACCATGACCGGCGCCGCCTACGCCGCGTCTCATCCGGGGAACGTCAGGAGGCTCGTCCTCGACTCGGCGCTGCCGTTCGTCGACCCGCAGGGCGACGACATGCTCTACCTCACCGGGCAGCGGGCCACCGCGCGCGTCCTGCGCGACGCCTGCGCCGCCGCGCCCGCCTGCGGCTTCGACCCGGCCCGCGACCTGGCGTGGCTCGCCCGGCACCGCGAGGACGCGGTGCTGATCTGGGACATGCTGGTGACCTACGAGTTCCTCGACCCCACCTACCGGGACGCCGGCGCCCTCGGCGGGCTGGGGGACGTGGTGTCGGCGATCCACGACGCCCGCGGCGGCGACGCCGCGCACCTGGACCGGCTGCTCCGGGCGCTCGACTCCGGCGGCGATGACCCCGCCGAGTACAGTTCGGGCCTGCACATCGCGACGATCTGCGGGGACGGCCGGTTCCCGTGGGGGACGTCCGAGACGGTGCCGGCCCTCCGAGAGGCCGCGCTGGAGCGGGCGCGCGAGCGCCTTCCGGCCGAGGCGACCTGGCCGTTCACCGCCGACACCGCGGTCGGGAACGGATTCGTCCAGGAATGCCTGCACTGGCCGTGGGCGCGGCACACGGCCGAACCCCGCCGCGCCAGGCTCTCGGTCCCGGTCCTGCTGGTGAACGGCGACCGGGACCTGTCCACGCCGCTGGAATGGGCGCGGGAGGAACTGCGGTACGCCCCGCGCGGCACTCTCGTCGTGGTGAAGGGCGCCTCCCACTCCATCCAGAACCGCGAGCGGGGGACCCAGGGCCGCGAGGCGGTCTACAGGTTCCTCAACGGCTGATCCCCGACGCCGACGGGCGCCCCCGCGATTCCGCGGGGGCGCCCGTTTCGGCAGGTCAGGCGGCGAAGATGCGGTCCAGGAGGTCGCGGTAGCCGCGCAGCGCCAGGCGGAGGCGCTCGGTGTCGGCGGGCCCGCCGCCGTCCAGCGCCTCGGTGAGCGAGCGCCGGTGCGCGGCGAGCGCGCGCCCGAGGGCGTCGACGGCCTCGGAGGCCAGGCCGTCCGCCTGCCGCACCGACTCGCCGGGGTCGTCTACGAAGGCGGCCTGGACGCCGTGCCACCGCTCCCGGAACCGCTCGGCCTCGGCGGAGGCGATCAGCTTCTCCTGGACGCCGCCGGTCGCGGCGCCCCGAGCCGTGCCCGGAGCGGCGCCCGGCGCCGTGCCCGGTGCCGGGCCCGGCTTCTCCGGAGCGGCGTGCTTCGGCTCCGTGCTCTGGACGGGGGTCCCGATCGGGTCGGTGTCCCGGGTGGTCGCCTTGACCTGGTTGGCCTCCTGGCTCGGGGTCTTGATCGCGCCCGCGTCCCGGACGGGGGTGCCCGGCCGGTCCGTGCCGCGGTGGGCCGGCATCGGGTCGGGGACGGTGTCGGGCACGGTCTCCGGTGCCTGCGTCCCGGGGGCGGGAGGGGTGGGTCCGGCCACGTGCCGGTCGTCCGTCGTCCCGGGCCCGCCCGTTCCCGCGGCGCGGGCGCGCTCGCCGGTGAGCGGACCGGTGGCCGCGGGCGTTCCGGTCTCAGTTCGCCTGTGCTCCATCGGGTCAGCTCCTCATGGTTCGTTCGTCGCCGCGGTGCCCGGCGGCCGGGCCGGTGGGCGCGGCGGCGTGCCTGCCGGCGTGTTCGCCGTCCGCGGTGGGCTCCGCGGTGTGCTCTTCGCCCTTGCCGTGGTGAGCCTCGCCGTGGGGGGCGAGCAACTCCTCGAACAGGGCGCGGTAGTGCACCATGGCCTGGCGCAGGTCCTCGGTGGACGCCTCCTGGGTCGTGGCCTTCCCGCTGATGGCGTGGGCCCGCCGGTAGTGGTCCATCGTGCGGCCGTGCTCGACCGACAGGTGGGCGACCTTCTCCTCGAAGCCGCGCGCCGGGTAGCCGCGCTCGCCCATCACGACCGTGACGAGCTGGTCGGCCTGCTCGACCGCCGCCTCGGGGGCGTCGACGAAGCGTTCCTGGACGCGGACCCACTGCTCGCGGTACTCCTCGCGGCGCCGGGGGTCGAGCTCGCGCAGTTCCAGCTCCTCGTGGCGCTGCTCGCGGGAGCGCAGCTCCCGCTCGGCGGCCGCGCGGCCGCCCTGGCGCTCCAGGACCCGGTCGTACTCGGGGCCGAACCGCCGCCTGAGCCGCGCCGTGCGGGACCGGGTCAGGGCGAGGTACCCGGCCGCGGCGAGAACGGCGACGACCACCAGGGCGACGACGACCCATATCGCGGTCGACATTGTTTCCTCCAACGTGCTGTCGGATCGAATGAGACCGCGATGCCCACCCCACGGCGTTCAAAACGATTCGCCATAAAACGGTACGGATTTCCTGCGGTGTCTCCGGCGCCCGTGTTCTGATGGGGGCGCTACCGGAACCCCGCGCCCCCCGCGGCGGGCGCGCTCGAATGGATGTGATGCGCGGTGCGCCACGCGTTCGGCTTCGTCCTCGGCGTCCTGCTGACCCCCGCGCTGGTGTACGGCGCGGCCTGGGGGTACGTCCAGGCCGGACAATCATTCGACGGCACCGGGCAGGCGATTACCGACCGCACGCGCATCTACGGCGCGTTCGCCCTGCTCGCCGCCGTGGGCCTGGTGACGGGCGTGATCATCGTCGCGCGGTGGGCGTCGCCGCTGGTCTCGCTGGTCCCGGCGCTGGCGCTGCTCGGCGCGTCCGCCTTCTTCCTGGCCGACCCCGGCCGCGCCCTCGACCTGCCCGGCAGGGTGCCGCCGGCCGGCGACATGGACTTCGGCCTGCGCATGCTGCTCGGGTCGGGCGTGTACGCGATGATGGGGTTCGCGCTGCTGATGCCCGCCTGGGCGCCGCGGCGCTGGGGGTCGGGTCGCAGGGAGGACCGCGCCGACGCGGACTTCTACTCCGCCGTGGGACGCTGACGGGCCGGGCCCCGCTCGAGGCCCGGCCCGCGTCACGGCGTCCGGTCAGGTCCGGCAGAAGCGGTCAGCCCTGCTTCGCGTTGATGACGAAGTGCGTCGTGTAGGTCTCGGCCAGGTCGATCTCGCCCTTCTTCTCCGCCACCTCGGGGGAGAACTGCGCGAGCACCTTCAGGACGTTCTCCGCGGCGTCCGGCTTCATCACGCCGTCCCCGTTGAACATGCTGATCGAGTCGCCGACGGCCTTCTCGTACAGCGCCGGGTCGCCGCCCGCGTAGTCCTTCGGCATCTTCGCCGCGATCTCCGCCGGCTTGTGTTGCTTGATCCAGCCGAGCGTCTTGACGAAGGCGTTGGCGAGCTTCTGCACGGTCTCGCCGTGCGACTTCACGTACGCGCAGTCCATGTAGAGCGAGCTGGACGGGTAGAGCCCGCCGAGCGCCTGGCGGGTGCCGTCCTCGGTGCGCATCTCGACCATGACCTTGCCCTTGCCGGTGCTGACGAGCTTGGCGATGGTCGGATCGGTCGTCATGCCGGCGTCGATGCCGCCGTTCTCCATCGTGGAGATGAACGTCTGGCCCGCGCCCGCCTTCACCGTCGTGTAGTCGGAGGTCTTGACGCCGTTGCGCACGGCCAGCGCGCGGGTGATGAAGTCGGTGGACGATCCCGGGCTGGTCACGCCGAGCTTCTTGCCCTTGAACCCGGCCGGGGAGGTCAGGGAGCCCGCCTTGGACGCCGCGACCATCTCCGCCTCGCCGGGGACGTCCGCCATCTGCACGACGCTCTGCACGCACTTGCCCTTGGTCTGCAGGTGGATGGCGTGGTCGTAGAAGCCGACGACGCCCTGGACGTCGCCGGCGATGAGCACGTTCTCGGCCTGCGCGCCGGCGGGCTCGGTGAGCAGCTGGACGTCCAGGCCCTGCTCCTTGAAGTACCCGAGCTGCTCGGTCAGCTTGGCGGGCAGGTAGATGACCTTGTCGATCCCGCCCACCATGATCTTGACGGTGCCGCCGGACCCGCCGTCGGCCCCGGACCCGGAACGGGAGTCGCGGCAGGCGGACAGGGACGACAGGGCGGTGAGGGCGGCGAGCGCGGCGGCGCCCGCCCGGAGGGAGGTGCTGGGCATGACGGTTCTCCTGGTCGTGCTGGTGAGGGGGTGGGGAGGCCCGGGAGCGGGGGCCGGGCGGGGCGGGGTCAGAGCTGGACGTCGTGGCCGGACGCGGCGGGCCGCCAGCGCAGCAGCCGGCCCTCCAGCAGCGTGAGCAGGTACTCGGCGAGCAGGGCCAGCACGGTGATGATGATCATCCCGGCGTAGATCCCGGCGGCGTCGAAGGTGCCCTGGGAGTGGTTGATGAGCAGGCCGAGGCCCTTGTCGGCGCCGGTGTACTCGCCGACGATCGCGCCGATGATGGCGAATCCGAACGCCGAGTGCAGCGAGGCGAGGATCCACGAGGTGGCGCTCGGGACCACGATCGTCCACAGCACCTGCGTCCGGCCCGCGCCGAGGATCCGCGCGTTGTTGACCAGGTTCCGGTCGACCTCGCGGGCGCCCTGGAAGGCGTTGAAGAAGACCGCGAAGAACACCAGCACGAACGCCGTCGCGATCTTGGACTGCATGCCGAGCCCGAACCAGATGATGAACAGCGAGGCCAGGATGATGCGCGGGATCGCGTTGACGGCCTTGATGAACGGCGCGCACACGTCCGACAGGAACCGGCTGCGGCCGAGCACGATGCCGAGCACGACCCCGCCGGCCGCGCCGAGCGCGAAGCCCGCGACCGCCTCCTGGAGCGTGACCGAGATCTGCTCCCAGATCGACCCCTGCGAGGTGCCCTCGGTGAACCAGTCGACGAGCCGTTCCCAGATCTTCGACGGCATCGAGTAGTAGAACGGGTCGATCCAGTGGCGCGCGGCCAGCTCCCACGATCCGAGCCAGACCGCCACGAGCGCGACCCGGACGCCGGTGATGCCGAGGGTGCGGCGCAGCCCGGCGGTGCGCAGCCGCGCGATCGCGGCCCGGTCGCCGTGGTCGTCCGGCACTGCGGTCGCCGGAGCGGGCTCGGACGGGCCGGTGGTCTCCGCGGTGGTCCCCGCGGTGGTCCCCGCGGTGGTCCCCGCGGTGGTCCCCGCGGTGGTCTCCGCGGTGGTCTCCGCCTCGCGCGTCCTCGTCTCACGCCGCATGTCCGGCCCCTCTCTCGCGGGTGATCTGGACCTCTTCGCGCAGCGAGTCCCACACCTCGCGGTAGATGTCGAGGAACGCGCCCGTCAGCCGGACCTCCTCGGCGTCGCGCGGCCGCTCCAGCGGCACCTCGAACACGCCCTTGATCGTCGCGGGCCCCGCTGTCATGACCACGACCCGGTCGGACAGCACGAGCGCCTCCTCCAGGTCGTGCGTGACGAACACGACGGCGGCGCCGGACCCCGACCACAGGCGCAGCAGCTCGTCCTGCATGAGGCCGCGGGTCTGGACGTCCAGGGCGGAGAACGGCTCGTCCATGAGCAGCACGGACGGCTCGTTGACGAGGGTCTGCGCGAGCGCCACGCGCTTGCGCATCCCGCCCGACAGTTGGTGGGGGTAGTAGCCCTCGAATCCGGCGAGGCCGACCCGCGCGACCCAGTCCCGGGCGCGGTCGCGGGCCTCGCGCTTGCCGGCGCCCCGGTAGCGGGGCCCCGCCGCGACGTTGTCCAGGACGGACCGCCACGGCAGGACGGCGTCGTTCTGGAACATGTAGCCGACGCCGTCGGGGATTCCCTCGACGGGCCGGCCGTGGACGAGGACGCGGCCCGCGGACGCGGGCTCCAGTCCGGAGACCAGGGACAGGGTGGTCGACTTGCCGCAGCCGGTCGGGCCGACCACGGCGACGAACTCGCCCGGCCCCACGGCCATGTGCAGGTCCCTGACCGCCGTGTGGACGCCGCCCGCCGACCGGAAGCGCTTGGTGGCGCCGTCCAGCTCGATCACGGGCCCGGCGGGCCGCCCGGCGCTGTCTGGCTTGGGTGATGCTGATGTGGACACGGCGGCACCGTACGAATGTGGCGCGCGTCACCGGAACCCTTGCCCGCGATGTGCTCGCAAGCCGCGAATCCCCACGTTGAGCGCGATAGCCGAGGTTCTGCGCGTTCTGCTCACGCGGGGTCTGGGCGGCCGGGCCGGATTGGTCTACGGTGCACCTCATGCCCGTCCGGCCCCGCATCTCCTTCGCCCGCCAGGTGCTGATCCTGCAGGTGGGCGTGGTCGTCGTGGTGGCGGTCCTCGGGTACGGGCTGGTCGCCTGGATGCTGGACGGGCGGCTCCGCGACCAGTACGGCCAGCGGGCCCTCACGGTGGCGCGCAGCGTCGCCGTCGACCCGCAGATCGCGGCGGCGGTCGCCGCCGGCGACCCCGCCGGGCTCGTCCAGGACCGCGCCGAGCGGGTCCGGGTCCGGACCGGGGCGCTGTTCGTCGTGGTGACCGACAACCGCGGGCTGCGCCTGTCCCACCCGAACCCGCTGGAGCTCGGCCGGCACGTCAGCACCGACCCCTCCGACGCGCTCGCCGGGCGGGAGGTCGTCCGCGTCGAGCGCGGCACGCTCGGCCTGTCCGCGCGCGGCAAGGTGCCGCTGTACGGCCCGGGCGGGCGGATCCTCGGCGAGGTCAGCGTCGGGTTCGACGCCCGCGCCATCGACCGGGAGCTCGGGCACGTGCTGCGCGAGATGTCGCTGTTCGTCGCGGGCGCCGTCCTGCTCGGCGTCGTCGCGTCCGCCGCGATCGGCCGCAGGCTGAAGCGGCAGACGCTCGGCCTCGAACCGTACGAGCTGGTCGAGCTCGTCCACGAGCGGGAGGCGGTGCTGCACGGCGTCGGCGAGGGAGTCGTGGCCGTCGACACCGCGGGCCGGATCGCGGTCTGCAACGACGAGGCGTCCCGGCTGCTCGGCGTCGCGCCGGAGCGCGGCGCCCCCGCCGGGGACCTCGCCGAGCGGGGGGCGCTGCGCGACGTCCTCACGGGCCGGCGCGACGCCGCGAACCTGTTCGTCACGGCGGGGGAGCGCGTCCTCGTCGTCAACCGGCGGGAGGTCCGCAGGCACCGCCGCGACCTCGGCGCCGTCATCACGCTGCGCGACCGCACCGACCTGGAGACCCTCGCCCGCGAGCTGGACTCGGTCAGCACCCTCTTCGACGCCCTCCGCGCGCAGCGCCACGAGTACGCCAACCGGCTCCACACCCTCTCGGGGCTGCTCCAGCTCGGCCACAGCGAGGAGGCCGCCGACTACGTCGGCACCCTGATGGAGGACGCCGCGCGCCGCGCCCCGGCGCCCGACAACCTCCCCGACCCCCTGTCGGACCCGTACCTGCGCGCGTTCCTGTCCGCCAAGTCCGCCGTCGCCGCGGAGAAGGGCGTCCGGCTCGACATCGGCGCCGGCAGCTACGTGCCGGGCCGCGTCGCCGACGCCCTGGACGTGACGACCGTCGTCGGCAACCTCGTCGACAACGCCGTCGAGGCGGCGCGGCTCGGGCGGCGGCGGCCCGCCCGCGTCGAGGTCGAGCTGCTCGGCGACGGCCGCGACCTGCACGCCACCGTCACCGACTCCGGCGACGGCCTGCCGGACGGCCTGCGCGACGCCGTCTTCGACGACGGCGTCTCCACCCGCGACACCGCGGCGGGCCGCTCGCGCGGGCTCGGGCTCGGCCTGGCGCGCCGCACCGCCCGCGCCCGCGGCGGCGACGTGACGTTCGTGGACGCGGGAACGGGCGGGCCGGAGGGGTGCGGGGCCGTGGCGGTCGCCCGGCTCCCCGGGGTGCTGGGCGCGGAGGCGGTGCGATGATCGACGTGCTCGTGGTGGACGACGACTTCCGCGTGGCGCAGGTCCACGCCGGGTTCGTGGCGGCGCTGCGGGGGTTCGCGGTGACCGGGCTCGCGCACTCCGCCGCGCAGGCCAGGTCCATGGCCGCCGAGCTGCGGCCCGCCCTGGTCCTGCTGGACGTCTACCTGCCGGACGCCTCGGGCCTGTCCCTGCTGCCCGAGCTGGACGCCGACGTCATCATGGCGACGGCGGCGGCCGACCCCCGCGCCGTGCGGGAGGCGCTCCGGCACGGCGCCCTGCACTACCTCATCAAGCCGTTCACCGCCGCCGCGCTGAACGAGCGCCTCACCGCCTACGCCCGCTACCGGGAGGCGCTGTCCGGCGGGAGCGAGCTCTCCCAGGCGGCCCTCGACGGCGCCGTCCGCGCGCTGTACGCGCCGCTGCACGCCCGCACGCCCGCCCCCAAGGGCCAGTCGCCCGTGACGACGCGGCTGGTCAGCGACGCGCTGCGGCGGGCGGACGCGCCGCGGTCCGCGGCCGAGATCGCCGACGAGGTCGGCATCTCCCGCGCCACCGCCCAGCGCTACCTCGCGGCGCTCGCCGAGGCCGGGCGGGTCGTGGTGACGCTGCGCTACGGCGCCACCGGACGGCCCGAGCACCAGTACGCGTGGTCGCCCCGGTAGAGGCCGGCGAGGACGTCCTCGATGCCCGCCTCGCGCAGCGAGATGTCGCGGATGTCGTGGTCGCGGGCGAGCGCCGCGACCACCGCCGCCGCGTTCGCCGCGTTCGGCAGCCGGAGCCACTGCCGCGGCCCCTCCACCCGCTCGGCCTCGATCCCGTCCAGCATGATCGGCGGCGCCGGCCGGGCGAGCTCCACGACCAGCAGCCGGTCGGCGTCCACGGTGCGGCGCAGCTCCTCCAGCCCGCCGTCGTAGGCGAGCCGGCCGTGGTCGACGATCATGACACGGCGGCAGAGCCGCTCGATGTCGCCGAGGTCGTGCGTGGTCAGCAGGATCGTGGTGCCGCGCTCGGCGTTGACGCGTTCCAGGAAGTCGCGGACGGTCGCCTTGCTCACCACGTCCAGGCCGATCGTCGGCTCGTCCAGGACGAGCAGTTCCGGGTCGTGCAGCAGCGCCGCCGCGAGGTCGCCCCGCATCCGCTGGCCGAGGCTGAGCTGCCGGACCGGGGTGTCCAGGAACGGCTCCAGCTCCAGCAGCGCGGTCAGCTCCGCGAGCCGGGCCCGGTGCGCGGCGGCCTCGACCCGGTAGAGCCGCCGCACGAGCGCCAGGCTGGCGCGCAGCGGCAGGTCCCACCACAGCGTCGTCCGCTGCCCGAACACCACCCCGATGCGGCGCGCGAGCGTCGTGCGGCGCCGCGACGGGTCCAGCCCGCACACCCGCAGGGTGCCGGACGACGCGGTGAGGATCCCGGTCAGCATCTTGATCGTCGTGGACTTCCCCGCCCCGTTGGGGCCGAGGTAGCCGACGAACTCGCCCCGCTCCACCGTGAACGACACTCCGTCCACCGCGCGCACCGGCCGGCGCGCCCGCCGAAGGACGCCCGAGCGCGTTCGCACGGTGAAGGTCTTGACCACGTCCTCGGCCTCGATCATCGGCACCGGCATCAGCTCCCTGTCGATCGGTAGTGCCGCAGGCCGGCCCGCCACGCGGTCGCCGCCGCCGCGCACAGCGCCGCGGCGACCGCCGGGGAGGCGAACCGCGCCGCGCCCGGCAGCCCGAGCGGGTCGGGACGGTCCAGGACGTACAGCGCGGGCTGCCAGTTGACGAACGCCAGCGGCACGACGAACGTCACCCCGCGGACCAGGTCGCGGGCGAAAACGGTCAGCGGGTACTGGGTGAGGAACGCGCCGCCGTAGGTGAGCGACTTGCTCGCCCCGTGGCTGTCGACGAGCACGAACTGCATCGCGGCCGTCAGCACCCACAGCCCCCCGAAGATCGCCGCCCCGGACAGCACCATGACGGGGATCATCGCCAGCCGGCCCGGGGTCCAGCGGACCTCCAGCCCGCCGAGCGCGTACCCGAGCACCAGCACGGCCGGGACGAGCTTGCCGAGCCGGCGCGGCGTGAAGCCCTCCGTCGCGATCTGGACCAGCGGGCTCACCGGGCGCACCAGCATCGCGTCCAGCGACCCCTCCCGCACGTGCGCCCCGAGCCGCTCGGTCGAGCCGAGGACGATGTCGGAGAGCGCGAAGGACAGCGCCGACGTACCGTACAGGAACAGGACCTCGGACACGCCGAACCCGGCGATGCGCGGCGCCCGCGAGAACAGCACCATGATCGCGGCCGCGTCCAGGACGGAGACGACCGCGGTGGCCAGGCCGAGCAGCACCATCGACACCGGGTACTGCGCCGCGGCGCGGATCCACGTCCAGGCGAGCAGCCCGTACACGCGCAGCGCGCCGGGCGCGGCGGGCTCAGCCACCGTGGACCACCAGCCTCCGCCGGGCCGCCCGCGTGACCAGCGCGCCCGCCCCGAGCAGGACGGCCGCCCATCCCGCCTGGAAGGCCAGCGCGCCGGCCAGGCCGGCGCCGTCGTGGCGGCCGAGGAACACGTCCGCCGGCACCTGGATCTGCGCCGCCCACGGCAGGAGTTCGGCGGCCTGGCCGAGCCGCCCGGGGAACACGACGAGCGGCAGGATCATCCCGGAGAAGAACAGCGACATCACGAGCGTGACGGCGCTCAGGCCGCGGTCGTCGTGCAGCCAGAACATCCCCATCGCCACCAGGTAGCGCAGCCCGAAGCTCACCACCGCCGCGAGGACCAGCGCCACCGCGAACGCGGCCAGGTGCGCCGGAGCCGGCCACCGGAAGGGGAACGCCAGGGCGCCGGCCAGCAGCGGCGGCCCCGCGCGCAGCACCAGCGAACTCGCCGCGCGGCCGAGGTCGTGCGCCAGCCACCAGCCCATCAGCCCGGCGGGCCGGTGCAGGTCGATCGCGACGTCCCCGTTGCGGATGCGCTCGGTCAGCTCCATCCCGCCGAAGATCTGCACCGGCCCTATCAGGGCCTGGGTGACGAAGCAGAAGGTCACGGCGTCGGCGGCCGCGTACCCGCCGAGCGACGGCCGGACCTCCCACAGCGCCAGCAGCACGTAGGCGCGCAGGAAGCCGAACATCGTGTTGGTGAGCGACTCGGTCAGGGATCCGAGCGGATAGGCGGTGTGGCGGCGGAACCCGTACCACCACACCCACGGAAGAACGCCCACCTGCCGGGATCCTAGACCGGCGGCCCGGCCCCGACCACGTACTTTCGCACACAGACGGGCCCCCGGCGGATCGCGCCGGGGGCCCGGTCCACGTGCGGGACGAGCTCAGTCCTGCGGGATGTCGGGCTTGACGGGGGAGTAGAGCCAGTCCTTGAAGAACCCGCTCAGGTCCTGCCCGGCGATCCGCTGGGCCAGCGCCGTGAACTGCCCGGTCCGGGCGTTGCCGTACTTGTGCTGCGCGTACCACGTCCGGAGCAGGGTGAAGAACTTCTCGTCACCGATCTTCTCGCGGAGGAACTGCAGCATCATGCCGCCGCCGCTGTACACGCGATCGTTGAACATGGTGTCGCGCTGCGGGTCGGCGGTCAGCACCGACCAGTACGGGCGCCCCGCCGCGTCGGGGAACGGGCGGGCGGCGTAGGTGGCGCGGGCCGCGTCGTGCACGGAGCGGCCGCCGTGCACCTCGGTGTAGTACCACGCGGACCAGGTGGCGAAGCTCTCGTTCAGCCACACGTCCTTCCACTGCGCGGGCGAGACCGCGTCGCCGTACCACTGGTGCGCCAGCTCGTGGGCGATCGTGCCGGTGCTGCGCACGGCCGAGTACACGGGCTTGCTCTGGGTCTCCAGGGAGAACCCGAGCGGCTGGCCGTTGAAGCGGGCGTCGTCGGCGATCGCGCCGGTGCTGCCGAACGCGTACTCCCCGAACGTCTTCGACCAGAGGTCGGTGACCTCGCTGGTGGTGTCGTAGAAGAAGCTCACCGCGTCCGGCTGGGCGGCGAGCAGCTCGGGGTCGACGGCCGTGTAGTTGGGGACGCCGCGCGGCGTCCGGCCCTGCCTCACGTCCCACCTGCCGATGTCGATCGTGGTGAGGTAGCTCGCCATCGGGCTGTCCTCGCGCCATTTGAAGACCTCCGCGCGGGTCTTGGACGCGCGGCGGCTGAAGCCGGCGACGGCGGAGCGGTGCCCCGCCGGGCGGCCGTTGGCGACGGCCGTCAGGCCCTTCGGCACCGTGATCGTGTAGTCGTAGGTGGCCTTGTCGCTCGGGTGGTCGTTCACGGGGAACCAGGTGCTGGCGCCGTTCGGCTCGCCGCCGACGAACGCGCCGTCGGGGGTGTGCAGGAAGCCGTAGGGGGAGCCGAAGACGATCGGGGAGCCCACGATGGTCTGCGGAACGCCGCCGTACCTGATGACCGCGGTGAAGGTCCGTCCCTTGCGCAGCCCCTGCCGCGGCGTGATGACCAGCTCCTGGCCGTGCCGCTCGTAGCGGGCCTGGCGCCGGTCGACCCAGACCTTGTCGACGTCCATGCCGGACAGGTCGAGGTCGAACCGCGACAGGTCCTGGGTGGCGCGCGCGGTGACGGTCACGGTGCCGTCGAGCTGGTCGTGGTCGGGGTCGTAGCTCAGGTCCAGAGAGTAGTGGCGGACGTCGTAGCCGCCGTTGCCCTCCAGCGGGAAGTAGGGGTCGCCGACACCGGGGGCGCCGGGGGTGAAGCGCCCGTGCTGGCCCTGCCCGTCCGCGGAGGCGGCGGGCGCGAGCGCGACGACGCTCACCGCGGCGACGGCGAGCGGAAGCATCCGGCCGGGGATCGCCCGGGACCGGATGAACCGGGGGTGACGCGCCATCAGGGGTCCTCTCTCAGAGAGATCGAATAGCGGGGCTCACGATGCGCCCCGACGGCGGCGTTTGTCGAGATCCATTGCCGAATGTGGCCGGAACGTGAGGGCCGGACAAGGGTGGCCAGAGGGGCGGCGGGGGTGTTCCGGGACGCCGTAAGGCCCCCGCGGGTGTAGGGACGCGGGGGCCTTAGGGGTCCTGGGGATCAGGCCGGAGAGCGGGGCCGGCGGCGCCGGCCGGCGCGGGTCAGTGGAACTGGCCCTCTTCCGTCGAGCCCTTCAGGGCGGTGGTGGAGGAGTCGGGGCTGATGGCGGTGCTGACCATGTCGAAGTAGCCGGTGCCGGCCTCGCGCTGGTGCTTGACCGCGGTGAAGCCCTTCTCGGCCGCCGCGAACTCGCGCTCCTGCAGGTCGACGTACGCCGTCATGCCCTCGCGGGCGTAGCCGTGCGCCAGGTCGAACATGCCGTAGTTGAGCGCGTGGAACCCGGCCAGGGTGATGAACTGGAACTTGAAGCCCATGTGGCCGAGCTCGCGCTGGAACTTGGCGATGGTCGCGTCGTCCAGGTGCGCCTTCCAGTTGAAGGACGGCGAGCAGTTGTAGGCCAGCATCTGGTCCGGGTACTCGGCCTTCACGGCCTCGGCGAACCTGCGCGCCTGCTCCAGGTCCGGGGTGCCGGTCTCCATCCAGATGAGGTCGGAGTACGGTGCGTAGGCCTTGGCGCGGGCGATGCAGGGCTCGATGCCGTTGCGGACGTGGTAGAAGCCCTCGGCGGTGCGCTCGCCGGTGGTGAACTCGCGGTCGCGCTCGTCCACGTCCGTCGTGATCAGGGTCGCGGCCTCGGCGTCGGTCCGCGCGATGATCAGAGACGGGACGCCCGAGATGTCCGCGGCGAGGCGAGCCGTGTTCAGGGTCTTGATGTGCTGCGAGGTCGGGATGAGGACCTTGCCGCCGAGGTGGCCGCACTTCTTCTCGGAGGCCAGCTGGTCCTCCCAGTGCACGCCCGCGGCGCCCGCGGCGATCATGCCCTTCATCAGCTCGAAGGCGTTGAGCACGCCGCCGAAGCCGGCCTCGGCGTCGGCCACGATCGGGGCGAGGAAGTGCGTGTCGCCCTCACCCTCGGCCCACTGCACCTGGTCGGCGCGCAGCAGCGCGTTGTTGATCCGGCGCACGACGGCCGGGACCGAGTTCGCCGGGTAGATGCTCTGGTCCGGGTAGGTCTGGCCCGCCAGGTTGGCGTCCGCCGCGACCTGCCAGCCGGACAGGTAGATGGCCTTCAGGCCCGCCTTGACCTGCTGGACGGCCTGCAGACCGGTCAGCGCGCCGAGCGAGTGGACGTAGTCCTCCTCGTGCAGGAGGGTCCAGAGCCGCTCCGCGCCGAGACGCGCGAGCGTGTGCTCCTCCTGGACCGATCCGCGGATCCGGACGACGTCCTCGGCCGTGTAGGTCCGCTCGATGCCCTTCCAACGAGGGTCGGACTCCCACTGCCGCTGCAGCTCCTCGGCTGCGCCCTTGAGGCGACTGTCGCTCATCATCTTGCCCTTCCGTGTCGTCCCCTGGGTGCTTGTTCCCGACTATGCCCCCGGCGCAAGCCCGTTATGAACTGACGAGTAACAGAAGAAGTGCGAAATTTCCGCTACGATGAAGCCGTGACGACCTTGCGGACAGAAGAACCCCTCAACTTGACGAGTGACGTCGATCTTGTGACGTTCGGCCAGCGGCTGCGCCATCTGCGCCGCGCCCGCGGCCTGACGCTGTCGGAGCTCGGCGAGCGCGTGGGCCGCGCCCCGTCCCAGCTCTCCCTGCTGGAGAACGGGCGGCGTGAGCCCAAGCTGTCCCTGCTGCAGGCCCTCGCCGCCGCGCTGGAGTGCCCGGTGGAGGAGCTCCTGCGCCGCCAGCCCCCCAGCCGGCGCGCCCAGCTGGAGATCCAGCTGGAGGAGGCGCAGCGCGACCCGCTGTACCGGACGCTCGGCCTGTCGCACCTGAAGGTCGGCAAGCGGATGCCGAACGAGATCATCGAGCACATCCTCGCGCTGTACGGGGAGCTCAAGCGCAGCCGCACCAAGCCCACCGCGAGCCCCGAGGAGGCCCGCAAGGCCAACGCCGAGCTGCGCCGCCAGATGCACGAGCGCGGCAACCACTTCGCCGACATCGAGCACGTCGCGTCCCAGACCCTCGACTCGGTGGGGTACCGGCGCGGCGCGGTGTCGCAGGGGCTGCTGATGACGCTGGTCGGGCACTTCGGCTTCAGCCTCCAGTACGTCCAGGACCTGCCGCGCTCGGTCCGGTCGATCACCGACCTGCGCAACCGGCGGATCTACCTGGAGCGCGAGCAGCTCGGCATGCACACGCCGCGGACGATCCTGCTGCAGACCCTCGGGCACATCGCCCTCGACCACGACCAGCCGCGCGACTTCGCCGACTTCCTGCGCCAGCGCGTCGAGGCCAACTACTTCGGCGCCGCGATCCTGATGCCCGAGCGCAGCGTCGTCCCGTTCCTCCAGGAGGCCAAGGCCGCGCGGGAGCTGTCGGTCGAGGACCTTGCGGACGTCTTCTCCGTCTCCTACGAGATGGCCGCGCACCGCTTCACCAACGTCGCGACCCACCACCTCGATCTGCAACTGCACTTCACCAAGAACGACGAGAACGGCACGATCTACAAGGCGTACGCCAACGACGGCCTGGCCTTCCCGCAGGACGAGGACGGCGCGATCGAGGGCCAGCGGATGTGCCGGGAGTGGGCCGGGCGGCACGTGTTCGGCGCCGCGGACCGCTTCTCCGTCTACTACCAGTACACCGACACCCCGAACGGGACGTACTGGTGCCTGTCGCACATCGACCCCAGCCACGAGCGCGACTTCGCGATCACGCTGGGCGTCCGGTTCGAGGACTCCCGCTGGTTCCGCGGCCGCGAGACGACCCGGCGGGTCAGGTCGGCCTGCCCGGACGGCGACTGCTGCCAGCGGCCCCCGAAGGCGCTGTCGGACCGGTGGGAGGGGATGGCCTGGCCGTCGGCGCGCGCCCACTCGCACGTCCTGTCGGTCCTGCCGCCGGGAGCGTTCCCCGGCGTCGACGAGGCCGACGTCTACGAGTTCCTGGACCGGCACGCCGCCGAATGACGGACGTGTTGTGGCCGCGTTAAACCTTCGGGTCGGTCCGCCGTGAGCGGCGCGGGCGGCCGCTGATCTGGGCGGATCTGGCGTTTGCTGGGAGGCGAGGGGGACGTCGGCCGCAGGACGCCCGGTCCGGGCCGCCCCGCACGGAGAGGGGGCGCGCGTGCTGCCCGAGGTCGCGTCGTGGTTGGCCCGCCGTACGAGCGCGGCGGAGGACTGGCCGCCGCGTCTCCTGCTCGCCGCCAAGGGAGCGACCAGGATCAGCGTCGTGCTGCCCGCGCGCGACGAGGAGGCGACGGTCGGCGCGATCGTCGCGGCCGTGCGCGCCGACCTGGTCGAGCGGATCCCGCTGGTGGACGAGATCGTCGTGGTCGACTCCCGCTCCGCCGACCGGACCGCCGCCGTGGCCGCCGCGGCCGGCGCGGAGGTGGTGGCGCAGGACGCCGTGCTGCCGGAGCAGGGCCGCATGTCAGGCAAGGGCGAGGCCCTGTGGAAGTCCCTCGCGGCGACGTCCGGCGACCTGGTCGTGTTCGTGGACGCCGACCTGCGCGAGTTCACCTCGTCCTACGTGACCGGGTTGCTCGGGCCGCTGCTGACCGACCCCTCCGTCGGCTACGTCAAGGGCTGCTATGACCGGCCGCTGGTCGAGGGGGAGCGGCGAGTCGAGGGCGGCGGCGGCCGGGTGACCGAGCTGGTCGCGCGTCCCCTGATCAACCTGCACTGGCCGCTGCTGGCCGGGGTCATGCAGCCGCTCGGCGGCGAGTACGCGGGGCGCCGGGCGCTGCTGGAGCGGCTGCCGTTCGTGACCGGCTACGGGGTGGAGCTCGGCCTGCTGCTGGACGTCTGGCAGGACTCCGGGCTCGACGCGATCGCGCAGGTCGACCTCGGCCGCCGGTTCCACGCCCACCAGTCCACCGAGGCGCTCGGGGCGATGTCGGGCCAGATCCTGCTGACCGCCTGGTCGCGGCTGGAACGGCACGGCCGGATGATGCCCCTCGCGGCCCCCTCCACCGCGCTCACCCGGTTCCGGCGCGGCGCGGACGGGCACGACGCCCGCACGGCCGACGTGGCCGTGGGGGAGCGCCCGCCGATGATCGAGGTCCCCGGATACGCCGCGGCCCGCTCCCTGTCTTCCGGCCGCGGTAACGGCCCTCCGTTCCACGCGAACCCCGCCGGCGTGTTACCCGTGGTAACTCCGAAGGTGCTACCGTTGGTAACACGCGATATTGGAGAGAGGGTCAATTAATCATGACGAGTGCGGAGCAGACGCCGTTCTCGCTGGAGCCCAGCGAGGACGTTCGCGAGGTCAGGGACTGGGTGCACGAGTTCGCCAAGGACGTCATCCGCCCCGCGGCGCAGGAGTGGGACGAGCGCGAGGAGACCCCCTGGCCGCTGATCCAGGAGGCGTCCAAGATCGGCATCTACTCCCTCGACTTCTTCGCCACCCAGTGGCTGGAGGCCACCGGCCTCGGTATTCCGGTGGCGTTCGAGGAGCTGTTCTGGGGCGACGCGGGCATCGCCCTGTCGATCGTGGGGACCGGCCTCGCCGCCGCGTCCGTCGCCGCCGTGGGCACGCCGGAGCAGGTCAGCGAGTGGGTGCCGCAGATGTTCGGCAGCGCCGACGACATCAAGCTCGGCGCGTTCTGCGCCTCCGAGCCCGACGCCGGCAGCGACGTCGGCTCCATCCGCACCCGCGCCGTGTTCGACGAGGCCAAGGACGAGTGGGTGCTGAACGGCACCAAGACCTGGGCGACCAACGGCGGCATCGCCGACGTCCACGTGATCGTCGCCTCGGTGCACCCCGACCTCGGCAGCCGGGGCCAGGCCAGCTTCATCGTCCCGCCGAACACCCCGGGCCTGAGGCAGGGCCAGAAGTTCAAGAAGCACGGCATCCGCGCCTCCCACACCGCCGAGGTGATCCTGGAGGACGTCCGGATCCCGTCCCACCTGGTCGTCGGCGGCAAGGACAGGTTCGACGAGCGCATCGCGCGCAGCCGCGAGGGCAAGAGCTCCAAGGGCCAGGCCGCGATGAAGACGTTCGAGACGACCCGCCCGTCCGTCGGCGCGATGGCCCTCGGCGTCGGCCGCGCCGCCTACGAGTACGCCCTCCAGTACGCGCAGGAGCGCGAGCAGTTCGGCAGGAAGATCGGCGACTTCCAGGCCATCGCCTTCAAGCTGGCCGACATGAAGTGCCGCCTGGACGCCGCCCGCCTCATGGTGTGGCGTGCCGCCTGGATGGCCCGCACCGGCAAGGACTTCCAGAACGCCGAGGGCTCGATGGCCAAGCTGATGGCCAGCGAGATGTCGGTCCAGGTCACCGAGGAGGCCATCCAGATCCTCGGCGGCAACGGCTACACCCGCGAGTACCCCGTCGAGCGCATGCACCGCGACTCCAAGATCTTCACCATCTTCGAGGGCACCTCGGAGATCCAGCGCCTGGTGATCGGCCGCACCGTCACGGGCCTGCCCGTCAGATAACAGCTGACCTGCGCAGATAGCCGAGCCGCCGGGGGTGTGCCGCCGAGACGCGGCCCACTCGGCGGCAGCCCGGCCACCGTGCCAGGCTTGCGCATTTCCCTGAGCAGGAAGGTAGGCCGCGCATCCTCAGCGGGCGTCGCGGCGGGCTTGGCGGCGGGCGCCCTTGGCGCGCGTGGCGGCGTGGCGGCGGTTCAGGGCCGGGTCGGCCGTTGTGGGTCTGCGGCGAGCCGTCGTTTGGGGCGTCATCGACTCGGGTTGCGGGGCACCGGCCTGAGGCGGGGTTGGGCGGGACGGGTTGGCCGCGGCAATGCGCTCGGCCTTGATCTCTGAGGCGCTGCGCCTTGCGGCCCTGGCCAGATACCAGCTCACGCGGGCCAGGGCGTCCTCGAACACCTCTGCCTTCTGGGCGGCGCGGGTGTTCTTCGGGCGGGCCTTGCCCCGTCCGCCCTGCTCCTCGATCCGCGCGCTCGCGGTGCGGCGGTACAGCTTGCTGTACTTGTTGCGGGCGCGCCGGATCCGCGTGTGCAAATCGACGAGCCCGTCCTCGGCGAGGTCAGAGAGTTCGGCGCTCTCGGTCTCCCGGACAAGAGCCTTCTCGGGCTCGTTCAGCGAGTTCAGCAGCGCCTTCATCAGCCCCCCAGACGGTCGGTGCGGCCCTGTCGAGCGTCGCACGAATCTCCGCAAAAGGTGGGGCGAGAACACCCTAAGAACCGCAATCACCGCATTTGGCCTCAAGTGGCGGTGAGATCCCAGCGCGAATCCACCGCTGGACCGGCTCGCCGAGCGCGGCCGCCAGGACGGACCGCTGGAGCAGCGTGGGCCCCTGGGCATCTCCGGCATCACGCAAGGCGCGCCCGGTCGGCGAAGCGGCCCGAAGGCCCTCGACGGCGAGGTGTTCGAGGAGCGCGCCGAGTTCCTCGCCGAGCAAATGATCACGGAGTCGTCGCGCTGCCGAGCGTTCGACGCCGTGACGCAGAGGAGGCCCCACCCGGCGTTCGGGAGAGGCCTTCGGAAATGCGCTCAGATCGCGGGATGACCGCCTTGTCCAAGTCGCGGTGCACGAGGCGGACGGTCTGCCCGCCGCGCTCCAGGCGCCCGCACGAGCGCGAACGCGTGTGGCCCCGACCCGCCGGGGCGTCTGGAGGGCCTCAGCCGCCGAGCGCATAGATCGATGCGCGTGGCTCCGCCGCAGTGCCGGCGAAAAATCCGGCTCCAGGGAGAGGCGCCGTGACCTCATCGATTACGTTGGGTGTGTGGAGGAGAACCTCGCCGTGGAGCGGATCGTCGACGTCGCTACCAGGCTCTTTGCCGAGCTTGGCTTCGACGGGACCCCGGTCGGGTTGGTGGCCGAAGCCGCCGGGGTGGACACCGCCACGCTCACGGCGCTTACGGGCGGCAAGACCGAGCTGTACAAGACTGTGATGCTGCGAGTGCATGAGGCCGAGGTGCAGATGGTGCGGGCCGCGCTGGCCTCGACTCCTCGCACTCTGGCAGGGCTGACCGCGTTGGCGGACGCCTACCTGGACTTCCACGTCAGCAACCCTCACACCTCGATGCTGTGGATGCACCGCTGGATGGGCGACGCGTCGGCCACCGCCGAACTCGACGTCCGGTACCGCGGACCGATCATCACCATGGTCACCGACGCGGTCGGCCCCATGGCGCCGGACGACATTCAGACCGACTTCGTCACCTGGACGATCATCTGGTCGGTCGCGGGCTTCATCACCGGTGGGATGCTGCACAGCGGCCACTCACCGGCCAGGACCGCCCCGGCCGAGTCCGCCATCTCCCCCGAGACACTCGAAGAGTTCCGCGCCAACCTGCATGCGCTCGTCCTACGCATGTACGGGCCCAAGAACTACCCCTGATCCAACCGCTCGGGAAGCGTCCGCTCTGCCGGGTCGCGCATGCCTCGAACGCCCCGCGGGCTCCGGCGGTCTCGCTCTCGCTGACGGTCTCCCCGGAACGGAAACCGAGAGCCCGAAATGACGACCACCCGCCCTGTGGACGAGACGCCGAGCCCGGAGGAGTAACCGGGGGCCGCCCTCCACATGCCGATTCCAGGCATCAGGACCAAATGAAAGAGACCATTCCAATACCCCGCTTCTGTCTCCGATTGCTGAGCTGGAGGCGGCCACCGTTTGGAAAGACCGCCGGCGCAGCCTGTCAACCGCTGGACCAGCCCCGAGACCGACGTGGCGAACGTCGCCGCCCGCGTCGTGACCGAAGCGACCGCTGCCGCTCACCTCGCGACCTTGCCCGACTTCGGAACCGCGCTGATCGAGCAGGCCCGCAGCGAACTGGCGAGACGGGCCGGGAGTGCTGGTGATCAGTGCGGCGGAATTGAGTAGAGTACCCTAGACGGGCACAAATGCCGATAAACCGTAGACCCCCATCGCCCTCAAAAGGACAAAGAATGGCCGAAGAGCCCGGCGCCCCGACCGTCGGCCATCCGCAGGGCCCGCAGGCGGTCCCGGCGGCCCGCCGCCCCACCGCTGGAGTGGCCCGGTGAGCGACACCACCGCGCTCGGTGACCGGATGAAGGCGTACGAGCAGGCCACCCGCATGATCCTGCCGCGCCGCACCTACACGGTCGTGCGGGTCGACGGCCGGTCGTTCCACTCGTTCCTCCGGCACGCCGAGCGGCCGTTCGACGACGCCGTCATGGCCGCGATGAACACCGTCGCCGAGGCCCTCTGCGCGGAGATGTCGGGCGCGGTGTTGGCTTTCACCCAGTCCGACGAGTGCTCGGTGCTGCTGAGCGACTTCACCGGGACGGGCACGGAGCCATGGTTCGGCGGGGTGATCCAGAAGATGGCCTCGGTCGCGGCGTCGACGGCGACGGTCGCGTTCAACGACGCTTACGTGCCCGCGAGGGGTGCGTCGCCGGTGTCCCGGGCGACGTTCGACGCGCGGGTGTTCACGATCCCGGGCCAGGTGGACGTCGCGAACTACTTCCTGTGGCGGCAGCGCGACGCCGTCCGGAACAGCATCTCGATGGCGGCGCAGGCGCACTTCTCCCACAAGCGGCTCCACAAGATCGGCACCGGCGAGATGCAGGAGCTGCTGTGGAGCGAGGCCGGGGTGAACTGGAACGACTACCCGGCCGGCTGTAAGCGGGGGCGGGTCGCGGTGCGGCGGACGGGGGAGCGGCCCGTGTCCTACACCGACCGCCGGACCGGGGACCAGGTGACGACCACGGCGATCCGGTCGTGGTGGGAGACCGGCGCCGCCCCGCACTTCACCGCCAACCCCGGCGACTGGCTCGCCGAGACGGTCCCGGCCCTTCCCGCCCTGGCCGAGGAGCCCCACATCTGACGGCAGGCCCGCCCACACCCTGCCGCGTGGTCGATGGCCACGCCCGCTGCGGGCTCATCGGTGCGGGTGTCGGGCGGGCCTGCCGGGCCGCTTCGGTCGCGCCGCGGCGCGTCGGGCGGCGGTCCGGCCGGGCTCAGGCCGCGGCGCCCAGTGTGCCGTGCGGGTCGAGGACGTACTTGCGCGCCGCGCCCCGGTCGAACTCGGCGTAGCCCTGCGGCGCCTGTTCGAGCGGGATGACCGATGCGTTGACGTTCCGGGCGATGTGCACCCGATCGTGCAGGATCGCCATCATCAGCTGCCGGTTGTACTTCATCACCGGGCACTGGCCCGTGACGATGTACTGCGACTTGGCCCAGCCGAGGCCGATCCGCAGCCCGAGCTGCCCCTCCTTCGCGTTCTCGTCCGACGCGCCCGGGTCGCCGGTGACGTACAGGCCGGGGATGCCGAGCCCGGCGGCGGTGCGGGTGACCTCCATGAGCGTGTTGAGAACGGTCGCGGGCTGCTCGGTCCTCGCACCCTCGTGCCCCTGGCCGCGTGCCTCGAACCCGACGCAGTCGACGGAGGCGTCCACCTCGGGGACGCCGAGGATCTGCTCGATCTGCGCGGCCACGTCGCCGTGCTCCGACAGGTCGATCGTCTCGCAGCCGAAGCCGCGGGCCTGCTCCAGCCGCTGCCCGTTCATGTCGCCGACGATCACGACGGCGGCGCCGAGCAGCAGGCAGGCGGTCGCGGACGCGAGGCCGACCGGTCCCGCGCCCGCGACGTACACGGTCGAGCCGGTGGTGACGCCGGCGGTGTAGGCGCCGTGGTACCCGGTCGGGAAGATGTCCGACAGCATCGACAGGTCGGGCAGCTTCTCCATCACGGTGTCGCGGTCGGCCGGGAACCTGAGCAGGTTGAAGTCGGCGTACGGGACGACCGCGTACTCGGCCTGGCCGCCGTGCCAGCCGCCCATGTCGACGTACCCGTAGGCGGCGCCCGGCCGTTCCCGGTTGACGTTCTCGCACACGCCGGTGTGGCGCTCCTTGCAGTTGCGGCAGCGGCCGCACGCGATGTTGAACGGGACGCTGACGAGGTCGCCGCGCTTGATGAACTCGACGTCCCTGCCGGTCTCGATCACCTCCCCGGTGATCTCGTGGCCGAGCGTGAGCCCGGCGGGCGCGGTCGTCCGGCCGCGCACCATGTGCTGGTCGGAACCGCAGATGTTGGTGGCCAGTACCTTCAGGATGGCGCCGTGCTCCAGCTTGCGCCCGCCCTGTTCGGCGAGTTCGAGCTTGGGGAAGTCCAGGTTCTCGACCGTGACCTCGCCCGGCCCCTGGTACACGACCCCTCGGTTGGTGTCCGCCACGTCCTCCCCCTCCGTGTAGAGAGTCGGCTCGCAGGCGCCCGGAACGGCGGACCGTGCTCGTCGCCCCCGTCCTCGGACGTCACGGGTGTCCACGAGGGATGTACCCGGTTTATAGCCAATAGTCCGATTTTCTGGCCAGGGGCCCGGGAGTCCGGCCGCCCGGAGGCGGGTGCGGGGGGACCTGAGTCGCGAATGGGGTCTTGACGGATGAAATGTTCGCGCTCACAATCGGCCCATCGGATCACCGCCGGGCACCGGCACGACCGCGGAGGAGGAGGCGATGGCGGACCACGGCACCCCGAATCCGCCGATCATGGCCGACGTCGCCCAGCTGGCGGGGGTGTCGCACCAGACGGTGTCGCGGGTGGTCAACGACCACCCGAACGTCTCGGCGCGGACCCGGGCCCGGGTGCAGGCGGCGATCGCCGAGCTCGGCTACCGGCCGAACTCGGCGGCCCGGACCCTGGTGACCCGGCGCTCCAGGACGCTCGGCGTAGTCAGCTTCGAATCCACGCTCTACGGTCCGGCCTCGATGCTGCACGGCATCGAGCAGGCGGCCCGGAACGCCGACTTCTTCGTCAGCATCGTCAGCCTGCGGGCGATCACGCAGCGCGCGCTGCTGGACGCGGTCGGACGGTTGGCCGAGCAGGCCGTCGAGGGCGTCGTGGTGATCGCCCCGCACACCTCGACGAACGACGTGCTGGCGCAGGCCGGCCGGCTCGTGCCGCTGGTGGGGGCCGGGTGCGGCCTGACCGCGGGGGTTCCGATGGCGGCGATCGACCAGCGCGAGGGCGCGGTGGCGGCCACCCGCCACCTGCTCGACCTCGGGCACCGCACGGTCCACCACGTCGCGGGGCCCGTGACCTGGCTCGACGCGGTCGGCCGGGCCGACGGCTGGCGGGCGACCCTGACCGAGGCCGGTGCGGCGGTGCCGGAGCCGCTGACCGGTGACTGGAGCGCCCGGTCGGGCTACGAGGCCGGGCGGCGGCTCGCGCGGGACCCCGCGGTCACGGCGGTGTTCTGCGCCAACGACCACATGGCCCTGGGCGTGCTCCGCGCGCTGCACGAGGCCGGCCGCCGGGTCCCCGAGGACGTCAGCCTGGTGGGCTTCGACGACATCCCGGAGGCCGCCTACTTCATCCCGCCGCTGTCCACGGTGCGCCAGGACTTCGGCGAGCTCGGCCGCCGTTCGCTGGAGCTGCTGGTGCAGCGCCTGGGCGAACCCTCGGGGCCGCCGGGGAATGTACTGATCCCGCCGGAGCTCGTGGTCAGGTCCAGCGCCCGGCCGGCCCCGCGCACCTGACCGACCGATGCCCGCGTACTCCAGCGATGAGGGAATTGTGAGCGCTAACATCAACGAGGCCGCCTGCGTCGTCGGCGTCGACTTCGGCACGCTGTCCGGCCGGGCGGTCGTCGTCCGGGTCGCCGACGGCGCCGAGCTGGGCGGCGCCGTCCACGACTACGGCGACGCGGTGATCGAGCGGGTGCTGCCGGGCACGGGGGAGCCGCTCCCGCCCGACTGGGCGCTGCAGAACCCCGCGGACTGGCGGGCCGTGCTGCGCACCGCGGTCCCCGCGGCCGTCGCCGAGGCCGGAGTGGACCCGGCCCAGATCGTCGGGATCGGCACCGACTTCACGTCCTGCACCGTGCTTCCCGTCCGGTCGGACGGCACCCCGCTGTGCGAGCTCCCGGAGCTGGCCGGACGGCCGCACGCCTGGCCGAAGCTGTGGAAGCACCACGCGGCGCAGCCGCAGGCCGACCGCATCACGGCGCTGGCGCACGAGCGCGAGGAGAAGTGGATCAAGCGGTACGGCGGCCGGATCTCCTCGGAGTGGCAGTTCGCCAAGGCGCTGCAGGTACTGGAGGAGGACCCGGACACCTACCGGCGCACGGAACGCTGGATCGAGGCGGCGGACTGGATCGTCTGGCAGCTGACCGGCCGCGAGACGCGCAACGCCTGCACGGCCGGCTACAAGGGGCTCCACCAGGACGGCGGCTACCCCTCCACCGACTATCTGGGCGCGCTGCATCCGGGCTTCGCCGACTTCGCGGCCACGCGGCTGGCCCACCCGCTCTCCCCGCTGGGGTCGCGGGTGGGGACGCTGACCGCCGAGGCGGCCCGCCGGACCGGCCTGCCGGAGGGCGTCGCGGTGGCCGCCGGCAACGTCGACGCCCATGTCACCGCCCCGGCGGCCCGCGCGGTCGAGAACGGCAGGCTGCTGGCGATCATGGGGACGTCGACCTGCCACGTGGTCAACAGCGGCGTCCTCGCCGAGGTCCCGGGGATCTGCGGCGTCGTGGACGGCGGCATCACCGCCGGAGCCTACGGCTACGAGGCCGGGCAGAGCGCGGTCGGCGACGTCTTCGCCTGGTGGACCCGCATGACCGGCCGGGACCACGACGAGCTGGCGGCCGGATCCGCGGCCGCGCCCGTCGGCTCGCACGGGCTGGTGGCGCTGGACTGGATGGGCGGCAACCGCTCGGTCCTGGTCGACCACCACCTGTCGGGCGTCGTCGCGGGCATGACCCTGGCCACCCGCCCGGAGGAGGTCTACCGCGCCCTCATGGAGGGGACGGCCTACGGGACGCGGGTCATCGTCGAGGCCTTCGAGGCGGCCGGGATCCCGGTCGAGGAGTTCGTCGTCGCCGGCGGGCTGAAACGCAACGCGGCGCTGATGCAGATCTACGCCGACGTCCTGCGCCGGCCGGTCTCCATCGCCGCCTCCGACCAGGCGCCGGCGCTCGGCGCCGCCATCCACGCCGCGGTCGCGGCGGGCGCCTACCGGGACGTCCCGGAGGCCGCGGCGGCGATGGGCCGGGTGGTCACCGCGGCCTACGCGCCGGATCCCGCGAGGGCCCGGGCCTACGACCTCCTGTACGCGGAGTACCGCGAACTGCACGACCATTTCGCGGCCAGGGGCGGGGCGAGCAGCGACGTCCTGCACCGGCTGCGGCGGCTGCGCAACGACGCGCTCGGCTCGGAAGGAGACCGGTGATGCCCGGCACGCGAGACGACGGGATCCACGCGCTGCGGCGGACCGTGAGCGACCTGCACGCCGAGCTCGTCAGGTACGGGCTGGTGGTGTGGACGGCCGGGAACGTCTCCGCCCGGGTGCCCGGCCGCGACCTGATGGTCATCAAACCCAGCGGCGTCTCCTACGACGACCTGTCCCCGGAGGCGATGGTGGTCTGCGACCTCGAAGGGACGGTCGTCGAAGGCGACCTGCGGCCTTCGAGCGACACCGCCGCGCACGCCTACGTCTACCGGCACATGCCCGAGGTCGGCGGGGTGGTCCACACCCACTCCGCGTACGCCTGCGCCTGGGCCGCGCGCGGGGAGCCGGTGCCCTGCGTCCTGACGGCCATGGCCGACGAGTTCGGCGCGGAGATCCCCCTCGGCCCGTTCGCGCCCATCGGCGACGACTCGATCGGGCGCGGCGTCGTCGGCACCCTGCGTGGCCACCGCTCCCCAGCGGTGATCATGCGCAACCACGGCGTCTTCACCATCGGCGCGGACGCGCGGGCCGCGGTCAAGGCCGCGGTGATGTGCGAGGACGCGGCGCGGACGGTGCACCTCGCCCGCCAGCTCGGCGATCCCGTCCCGCTCCGGCCCGAGGACATCGACCGCCTGTACGACCGCTACCAGAACGTCTACGGACAGCGTCCGTGACCCGCGAAGGGAGCAGCCCCGCGATGGCACCGACCATCTGGTTCCTCACCGGAAGCCAGTCCCTGTACGGCGAGGACACGCTCCACCAGGTCGCCGGGCAGTCACGGCGGATCGCCCAGGCCCTGGACGAGGATCCGGACATCCCGGCGGCGGTGCGGTGGCGCCCGGTGCTCACCGACGCGGACGCCATCCGGCGGACGATGCTCCAGGCGAGCGCGGACGACGACTGCATCGGGGTCATCACCTGGATGCACACGTTCTCGCCCGCCAAGATGTGGATCGCCGGGCTGAACGCGCTGCTGCGACCGCTGCTGCACCTGCACACCCAGGCGAACGTGGAACTGCCGTGGTCGAGCATCGACATGGACTTCATGAACCTCAACCAGGCCGCGCACGGCGACCGGGAGCACGCACACGTCCAGACCCGGCTCGGCATGGCGCGCACCACGGTGGCCGGGCACACGGCCGACCCCGCGGTCCGGGCGCGGATCGGCTCCTGGGTCAGGGCCGCCCGCGGATACGCCGACCTGCGGACGCTGCGGCTCGCCCGCTTCGGCGACAACATGCGGGACGTCGCCGTCACCGAGGGCGACAAGGTCGAGGCGCAGATCCGGTTCGGCGCCTCGGTCAGCGCCTTCGGCGTGAACGACCTCGTCGACGCCGTCGACGCGGTGCCGGCCCACCGGGTCGGGGAGCTCGCCGAGGAGTACGAGCAGGCGTACACCGTCGCACCGGAGCTGCGGTCCGGCGGCGAACGCCACCCGGCGCTGCGCGACGCCGCGCGGATCGAGCTCGGGCTGCGCGACTTCCTCGCCGCCGGGTCGTTCCAGGCGTTCACCACCAATTTCGAGGACCTCGGCGGGCTCACCCAGCTGCCGGGCATCGCCGTGCAGCGCCTGATGGCCGACGGCCACGGCTTCGGCGCCGAGGGCGACTGGAAGACGGCCCTGCTGCTTCGGGCCCTCAAGAGCGCCGCCGCGGGACTGCCCGGCGGCACCTCCTTCATGGAGGACTACACCTACCACCTCGTCCCGGGCCGGGAGCTCATCCTGGGCGCACACATGCTGGAGGTCTGCCCCTCCATCGCCGGCGGCGTGCCGAGCTGCGAGGTGCATCCGCTGTCCATCGGGGGACGGCGGGACCCGGTCCGGCTCGTGTTCGACGCGGCGCCGGGACCGGGGCTCGTCGTCGGGCTGGCGGATCTCGGCGACCGGTTCCGGCTGGTCGCCAACGAGATCGACCTGGTGGGGCCCCCGGAACCGCTGCCCCGGCTGCCCGTGGCCCGGGCCGTGTGGGCGCCCCGCCCGGACTTCCGTACCTCCACCGAGGCCTGGCTGTCGGCCGGGGGACCGCACCACACGGTGCTGTCCCAGGCGGTCACCACCGAGATCCTGGCCGACCTCGCCGAGATGACGGGCGTGGAACTGCTCGTCATCGACGGCGACACCGATGTCGCCCGGTTCCGCCGCGAGATGCGCTGGAACCAGGCGTACCACCGCCTGGCGCAAGGCTTCTAGCCGCCAGGACCCCCCACCCCCGAGATCTGTGAGGAACCCGTCCCATGACCAGATCACGCTTCGCGGTCAGGCTGGTCGCGCTGGCCGCGCTCGCCGGCGCCGCGATCGGCGGATTCGCCCCCTCCTCCACGGCGTCCGGACGCCCCCTGAAGCCCGGGATCGGCAAGGACCTGTTCGGCACGATGCCCGACGGGACCAAGGTCTGGCGCTACACCCTGACCAACGGCTCGATGCGCATCCGGGTGATCACCTACGGCGGCATCGTCCAGACCATCGAGACGCCCGACCGGCACGGCAGGCTCGCCAACGTCACGCTGGGCTTCCCGACCCTCTCCGACTACCTCACCAAGAACAGCACGTACTTCGGTGCGCTCATCGGCCGGTACGGCAACCGCATCGCCAAGGGCCGGTTCACGCTCGACGGGCACGCGTACCAGCTGACCACCAACAACAACGGGAACACGCTGCACGGCGGCACGACCGGCTTCGACCAGCGCGTCTGGTCGGCGACCCCGGTCACGTCCGGCGGCGACGTCGCGCTCAGGCTGTCCCACACCAGCCCGGACGGCGACCAGGGATTCCCCGGGACGCTCAAGACCGACGTGACCGTCTCCGTCACGCGGCACAACGCCATCCGGTTCGACTACCGCGCCACCACCGACAAGCCGACCGTCGTCAACCTCACCAACCACTCCTACTTCAACCTGGCGGGCGAGGGCACCGGCACGGTCTACGACCACCGGCTCCAGATCAACGGCTCCCGGTACACCCCCGTCGGCTCGTCCGAGCTGATCCCGACCGGCAAGATCGCCCCGCTGCGCGGGACCCCGCTGGACTTCACCAGGCCCACCGCGATCGGCGCCCGCATCCGCACCGGCTTCGACCAGCTCCTCTACGGCCAGGGCTACGACCACAACTTCGTCCTGGACGGCTCCGGGTGGAAGGTCGCCGCGCGCGTCCAGGACCCCGCGAGCGGCCGCACCCTGGCCATCTCCACCGACCAGCCCGGGCTCCAGTTCTATTCGGGCAACTTCCTCGACGGCACGCTGGTCGGCACCGGCGGCCGCGTCTACCGGCAGGGCGACGGGTTCGCCCTGGAGACCCAGCACTTCCCCGACTCGCCGAACAACGCGAACTTCCCCTCGACGGAGCTGGACCCGGGCCAGACCTACCACTCCACGACCGTCTACCAGTTCGGAGCCTGACATGGAGCGCATCGATCCAGTGGTCGAAGAGGCCGTCGACACCCTCGGCCTGAGCGAGCCCACACGGCGCCGGCTGCTCAGCGGCGCCGGCCTGGTCAGCGCGACGGCGGCCGCCTCGGCGCTGCTGGCCGCCTGCTCCTCGGACAACAAGAGCTCGTCCTCGGCCAAGGGCGGGCCCGGGCACTTCCCGAAGACGCCGAACTGGAAGTTCGTGTTCGTCAACCACGTCACCACGAACCCCTTCTTCACGCCGACGCAGTACGGCGCCCAGGACGCCTGCGCCCTGCTGGGCGTCTCGTTCCAGTGGACGGGGTCGCAGACCTCCTCGGTGCCCGAGATGGTCAGCGCCGCCAACGCCGCCATCTCCGGCAAGGCCGACGGGCTCGCGGTCTCCGTAGTGGACAAGTCCGCCTTCAAGGCGCCGGTGGACAAGGCGCTGGACGCCGGCATTCCGGTGGTCTCCTACAACGCCGACGGCGCCAAGGACGACCCCGGCACCAACCGGCTCGCCTACATCGGCCAGGACCTCTACACCTCCGGCTACCAGCTCGGCACCAAGATCGCGGGGCTGATGACCGGGGGAGACGCGGTCGGCTTCATCGCCACCCCGGGCTCGCTGAACATCCAGCCGCGCATCGACGGCGCGGCGGACGCCATCAAGGCCTCCGGCAAGCCGATCAAGTTCACCTCGGTCGCCAGCGGCGCCGAGCTGCCCAAGGAGCTGTCGACCGTCGACGCCTACGCCCAGGGCCACCAGAACGTCAAGGGCATGTTCGCGGTGGACGCGGGCTCGACCGAGAGCATCGGCAAGGTCATGCAGAAGTACGGCCTCAAGGGCAAGGGCGTGGTCGCGGGCGGGTTCGACCTCACCCCGGGCACCCTGAACGCCGTCAAGGCCGGCGACCTGGACTTCACCATCGACCAGCAGCCGTACCTGCAGGGGTTCCTGCCCGTGCTCGCCCTGTGGTTCTACAAGCTGTCGGGAGGCCTGGTCTTCCCTCCGGTGACCAACACCGGGCTGACCTTCGTCAGCAAGCAGACCGTCGGCCCGTACCTCACCACCAAGACCCGGTACGAGGGCTCCAGCCCGGCCCAGCAACTGGTGCCGCGGTCCGGCGCCATCGCTCACGTCTGACGGGAGGGGCACGGAGTGAGCGAGAGCACCCTGCGAGACCAGGCGGCGACCCCGGGCACGCCACCGCGGCGGCCCGCCCGGGGGCTGCCCGGCCTCGCCACCGACGCGTTCCTGCGCCGCCGTGAGGCGACCATCCTCCTGGTGGCGCTCGGACTGCTGATCTACTTCCAGACCGCCAAGTCGGTCTTCCTGACCCACGACAACCTGGTCAACGTGTCCCAGGGCACCGCGCCGTACGCCATCATCGCCGTCGGCGAGGTGTTCCTGCTCGTCAGCGGCGAGATCGACCTGTCGGTCGGAATGGTCTTCGCGCTGGCCCCCTTCCTCATGCACTACATGGTCGACTTCTCCGGCGTCTACCCGATCATCGCGATCGTGCTGGCGGTCCTGGCCGGCGCGCTCATCGGACTCGGCAACGGACTGGTGACGGTCGTGCTGCGGGTGCCGTCGTTCGTCGCCACCCTGGGCTCGATGTTCCTGGTCCAGGGCATCATGCTCACCACCTCCCACGCCTACCCGGCGCAGATCCCCGAGGCGGCGGACGGCCTGGCGGGCTGGTTCGGGCGCGCCCCCTGGGCGGAGCTGACCTGGTGCCTGGTGATCGTGGTGTTCTTCCACCTGGTGCTCACCCGCACCCGGTGGGGGCTGCACACGGTCGCGACCGGCGGCAACCCGCTCGGCGCCGCCGAGGCGGGCATCCGCACCGGCCGGATCAAGATCGGCAACTTCATGCTCACCGGCGCGCTCGGCGCCTTCGCCGGCATCCTGGAGGCCTTCCGGGTCGGCTCCATCGACCCGAGCTCGGGCGGGTCGAACGCGATGTTCATCGCGGTGTCGGCCGCGGTCATCGGCGGCACCGCCCTGGCCGGGGGCTCGGGGACCGTCGTCGGCGCGCTGCTCGGAGCGCTGGTGCTGGCCGAGATGCAGAACGGCTTCAACCTCATCGGGATCAGTGCGAACCCGTTCAACATCATCCTCGGGTCGGCGATCATCATCTCGATGGTGCTGAACGTCCACCTGGCCCGGCTGCGAAGGGCGGGGCGCTCATGAGCGACGCGCTGAGGGTGGAGGGCATCAGCAAGCGCTTCGGCGGGGTGGAGGCCCTCGCCGACGTCACGCTGCGCCTCGGCAAGGGCGAGGTGCTCGGCCTCATCGGCGACAACGGCGCCGGGAAGTCCACGCTCATCAAGATCATCAGTGGCTTCCAGCGGCCGGACTCCGGGCGCATCCTCATCGACGGCACGGAGGTGAGCCCGCGCTCGGTGGACCACGCCCGCTCGCTCGGCGTCGACACCGTCTACCAGGACCTCGCCCTCGTCAACGAGCTCAGCGTCTACCACAACATGTTCCTCAACCGGGAGCTGGTGCGCTGGCCGCTGCTCAGCAACCGCGCGATGCGCCGGCGGGCCGCGCGGCAGCTGGCCGACATGGGGGTCCGGATCCCGTCGGTGGACGTCGAGGTCGCCAAGCTGTCCGGCGGCCAGCGGCAGGCCATCGCGGTCGCCCGCTCGGTCTACTCCGACGCGCGCATCCTGCTGCTCGACGAGCCGCTGGCCGCGATGGGCGCCAAGGAGGGCACGATGATCCTCGACCTCGTCCGCGACCTCAAGGAGCGCGGCGAGGTGTCGATCATCATCATCGCGCACAACTACGCCCAGGTACTGGACGTCTGCGACCGGGTCAACCTGCTGCAGCACGGGCGGATCTCCTTCGACAGGCCGACGTCGGAGACCTCCCTGCAGGAGCTGACCGACCTGGTCGTCGCCGACTACCGCCGCGGCCGGGGGCTGTAGGCGCCCTTCGGGCCGGGCCCGCCGGGCCCGGCCCGAAGGCGTGCCCGCCTTCGGGCGGAGGCATGGTCAGGCGGACTCCGCCTGGGCCTTGAACCAGGCTCTCCGCTGGCCGAAGAAGAAGAGCACGGCCCACAGCGTCCAGACCAGGCCGTAGACGGGGTGCTCGCTGAACAGCGCTCCGGCCGCGCCGGCGACCGCGCCGAACATCGCCGGGAGGCAGGCCGCGAAGGTCAGGCGGGGCATCACGGCGGCCGACAGCAGCAGGCCGATCAGCAGCCCCGGTGAGACGGCGACCGCCCACTCGGGCGGGCAGACCGCGACCATGCCCTCGCGGTGGGGGACGAGCACGATGCAGATCGCGGCGGCGATTCCGCTGAGGGCGCCCAGAAGCATGAGCCTGCCTTCCGCCGGGTGACACCCACGGTATTCCCGTCCCGCGCGGACGCCGCCGATCCCGGGTGGCCGGATGCGGGCGCCGGCGCCGCCGCGGCCTCTACCGGGCGCCTCCGACCTGCTCGCGCAGGGGGAAGCGCTGCAGCTTGCCGGTGTTGGTGCGGGGGAGCCGGTCGACGAACCGGACCGACCTCGGGTACTTGTACGGGGCGATCGTCCGCTTGGTGAAGTCCTGCAGCTCGGCGGCCTTCGCCGCGTCCCCCTCGACCCCTTCGCGCAGCACCACGAACGCCGTCACCACGGCGCCCCGGTCGGGGTCGGGGGCGCCGACCACCCCGCATTCGAGCACGTCCGGGTGCTCGATCAGCGCCTGCTCGACCTCGGGTCCGGCGATGTTGTAGCCGGACGAGATGATCATGTCGTCGCTGCGGGCCTGGTACCAGAAGTAGCCGTCGGCGTCGCGGATGTAGGTGTCGCCGGTGATGTTCCAGCCGTCCTGGACGTAGGTCTTCTGCCGGGCGTCGGCGAGGTAGCGGCACCCGGTCGGGCCGCGGACCGCGAGCTGCCCGGGGGTCCCGTCCGGGACCGGCCGGCCGGCGGCGTCCACCACGGCCGCCTGGTAGCCGGGGACCGGGACGCCCGTCGCGCCCGGCCTGATGGCGTCGTCGGCGGCCGCGACGAAGATGTGCAGCATCTCGGTCGAGCCGATCCCGTCGATGATCCGCACGCCCGTCTCCTCGTGGAACGCCCTCCACACCGAGGCCGGAAGGTGCTCGCCCGCCGAGACGCAGCACCGCACCGCGGCCAGCCGCCGGGCCAGCCCGGCGGCCAGGATCGCCCGGTAGGTCGTCGGCGCGGTGGACAGCACCGTCACGCCGTGCTCCGCCGCGATCTCGGCGAGCTCGGCCGGGGTCGCCTTCTCGATCAGCAGGGCGGAGGCGCCGGCGCGGAGCGGGAACACCAGCAGCCCGCCCAGCCCGTAGGTGAACCCCAGCGGCGGCGACGCGGCGAAGACGTCGTCGGGAACGGGCTTGAGGAGATGCCGGGAGAAGGTGTCGGCGATCGCCAGCACGTCGCGGTGGAAGTGCATGGTGGCCTTGGGGCGTCCGGTGGTGCCCGAGGTGAACGCCAGCAGCGCGACGTCGTCGGCGGCGGTGTCGACGTCCTCGAAGGTCCCGTCCTTGCCCGCCGCCCGGGACACCAGGTCGCCGGCGTCGTCCGAGCCGTAGGGCACGGTGCGCATGCCGGGCGTCTCCGCCGCGGCGAGGTCGTCCAGGAAACGGTGGTCGCACAGTGCCAGGTTCGGCCGGGCCGACTCGGCGATGGCGGTCAGCTCCCGGGCGCGCAGCATCGGCATGGTCGTGATCACCACGCCGCCCGCCTTGAGCACGCCGAGCCAGGCCGCGGCCAGCCAGGGGTGGTTCGGCCCGCGCAGCAGCACGCGGTTGCCCGGCACCAGTCCGAGGTCGTCCACCAGCACCCGGGCCACCTGGTTCGCCCGCCGCAGCACGTCGCCGTAGGTCCACAGGAGACCGCCGGGGGTGCGCAGGCAGGGCCGGCCGGCGCCCACGGCCCTCGCCGTCTCGTCCAGCAGGACGTGCGCGCAGTTGAGCCGCTCGGGGTAGGCGACCTCCGCCGGCGTGAGGTCGAGATCGGGCCATTCGTCGTGGGGAGGCAGGTTGTCGCGGCAGAACGTGTCGACGTGCGCGGAGGCGCTGGGCTCCATCGGGCCACCTCTCCGTCCAAGGCGGGCGAGGGCTCCGGCCGGGGGGCCGGAGGCATCGCGCTGGAATGAGCGCGGTCAGAGAGTCCGCTATAAAAAAATATAGCTGGGTCGGCCGTGTCGTGGTAGTGACCGGCGCCCGTCGCGGCGCCCGCGTCCTGGCCCCCTGGCCGCAACCGGCCCCGGCGGGCAGGCGGGGTCCGGCGCGTTGTTTAGCCATTGACTTATATAAGTCGCACCGAAATAATGGCGTGATGCACGTGTTCGATGTCCTGGGGGACCCGGTGAGGCGCCGGATCCTGGAGCTGCTCGCCGACGGCGAGCAGACCTCGGGCGCGATCGCCGCGGTCATCCAGGCGGAGTTCGGGATCTCGCAGCCCGGCGTTTCCCAGCACCTTCGCGTGCTGCGGGAGAGCGGGCTCGCGACGGTCCGGGCGAGGGGCGCGCACCGCCTCTACGCCGTGGACTCCGCGACCCTGCGGGAGATCGACACGTGGCTGGAGCGCTTCCGCAGGTTCTGGACCCAGCATCTGGACGCCCTGGGCGCCGAGTTCGAGGACAAGTGAGCTCGCTACGCCCCCAGGAACTCGCCGCCGTTCAGGTGCAGGGTCGCGCCCGTCACGTGCGGGTGGGAGACGAGAAAGGAGACGGCGTCCGCGCACTCGTCCATCGAAAGGGTTCGCTCCAGCAGGGAGGCCTCACGATGGCGGGCGCGAAAGTCGGGCGTCATGCGCCGGGCCACAGGTGAGTCTTCGACGATGCTGGGGGACAGCGCGTTGACGCGCACGTCCGGCGCGAGCTCCTTCGCCAGCGTCCGCGCGAGAGCGATCGTGGCCCCCTTCGCCGCGGCATAACACGGGTCATAGCTTCCGCGATAGGCCGCCGGGGACGACAGGAAGACGATGCTCGACCCCTTCGCCAGCAGGTGGCGCGCACTCCGGATGAACAGGAGCGGACCGGTCACGTGCGTGGCGAACATCGCCGCCGCGTGCCGGCCGGTCAGCTCGGTCAGCGAAGCGCTCGGCTCCAGGTTGGTGGCGATGACGAGCGCGTCCAACGGCGGGCACGCCGCCGCCGCCGCGACGACCGAAGCCTCGTCCCCGATGTCGAGGCCGATGTCGGCGCGCGGCGACCGGGACGCCACAAGGCACTCCCAGCCGGCGCCCCCCAACCGCCGGACCACGGCGCCGCCGATCGCGCCCAGCCCGCCGATCACGAGCGCCCGCCGCGGCCCTGCCTCCCGATCCCGCACGCGAGGGCTAACCCGCGACCGCGCCCTGGGACGGCGCGTCGGGCACCGACGTGGACTTCGGCACGCCCTTGAAGGTGAACTTGGCGTTTTCGGCGGTGTCGGTGTTGTCGGGGTCGAAGCCCTCGGTGCCGACGATGACGATCTGGCCGG
>NZ_JBEZJI010000038.1:0-86482 GCF_040649435.1 Actinomadura sp. NPDC048955 | reverse complement strand
ATCGTGAAGATCGGCAAGCAGTTGCTGATCACGCGCGGCGCGCTGACGACGTTCTCCATCGCCAACGACATCGCCAAGTACTTCGCGATCATCCCCGCGATGTTCGCCGGCCTGTACCCGGGGCTGGAGGCGCTCAACATCATGCGGCTGCCCAGCCCGCAGTCGGCGATCCTGTCGGCCGTGGTGTTCAACGCGCTGGTCATCGTCGCGCTGATCCCGCTGGCGCTGCGCGGTGTCAAGTACCGGCCGAGCAGCGCCTCCCGGCTGCTGTCGCGCAACCTCGGCGTCTACGGCCTCGGCGGGATCGCCGCCCCGTTCGTCGGCATCAAGATCATCGACCTCGTCATCCGTCTACTTCCAGGGATGTCGTGACATGTCATATCCGACCTGGGTCCGGCAGCACCTGGCCGCGCTGCGCGCCCTCCTCGTGCTGACGGTCGTGTGCGGCGTCGCCTACCCGCTCGCCGTGTTCGCGGTCGCGCAGGTGCCCGGCCTCAGAAGCCGCGCCGACGGCTCGACCGTCTCCCCGCACGGCCGGACGGTCGGCAGCGCACTGATCGGCCAGTCGTTCACCGGCAAGAACGGCGCCCCGCTCAGGCAGTACTTCCAGAGCCGTCCCTCCGAGGCCGGGAACGGCTACGACCCGACCTCGACGGCCGCGAGTAACCTGGGTCCGGAGGACATCGTGGACACCCTGCCCGGCCCGAAGGCGGCCACGGCGGGGGAGAGCGGCGGGCAGAGCCTGCTCACCCGGGTCTGCTCGCGCAGCAAGGCCGTCGGCGACCTCGAAGGCGTCAGCGGGGCGCGCCCGTTCTGCACCCCGGGCGGGGTCGGAGCGGTGCTGGCGGTGTTCGGGCGCCGCGCCGCCGACGGCACGGTCCCGCACCCGACCGGGGTGGTCAGCCTGAACGAGGAGCAGGGCGTGGTGAAGGCACCGTTCATCGCCGCCTACAAGGGTGTTCCCGTACGCCTGGCCAGGCCCGGTGAGGACTACGCCGCCGGCCTGGTGGTCCCCGTCAGGGGCGGCGCCCCCGCCGATCCGGTCGTCCCGGCCGACGCGGTCACCGCCGGCGGCAGCGGCCTGGACCCGCACATCTCGCCCGCCTACGCCGCCCTCCAGACCGGCCGGGTCGCCAGAGCCCGCGGCGTCGCCCCCGGCCAGGTGAAGCGGCTGGTCGAGGACGGCACCGACGGCCGCGACCTCGGCTTCATGGGCGAGCCACGGGTCAACGTCCTGAAGCTGAACATCGCCCTGGACCGGAGGTACCCGGTCCGCGGCTGACCCGGCGACTGGAGGTGTGATGGGGCGCGGCAGGTTGCGCGTCTACCTGGGCTCGGCGCCCGGCGTGGGCAAGACCTACGCGATGCTCGCCGAAGGCGGCCGCCGCGCCGGGCGCGGAACCGACGTGGTGGCCGGCTTCGTGGAGACCCACGGCCGGCCCCGCACCGCCGCGCTGCTGGAGGGGCTGGAGGTCGTCCCGCGCGCGACCGTCTCCTACCGCGGCGCCGACTTCACCGAGATGGACACCGACGCCGTCATCGCCCGGCGCCCGCAGGTCGCGCTCATCGACGAGCTGGCCCACACCAACGTGCCCGGCTCCCGCCACGCCAAGCGCTGGCAGGACATCGAGCGGATCCTGGACGCCGGCATCGACGTCGTCACCAACGTCAACATCCAGCATCTGGAGTCGGTGAACGACGTCGTCGAGCAGATCACCGGCGTGCCGCAGCGCGAGACCGTCCCGGACGAGGTCGTCCGCCGCGCCGACCAGGTCGAACTCGTCGACATGACGCCCGAGGCGCTGCGCCGCAGGATGGCGCACGGCAACATCTACCCGCCCGAGAGGATCGACGCCGCGCTCGGCAACTACTTCCGGGCCGGGAACCTCATCGCCCTGCGCGAGCTGGCGCTGCTGTGGCTGGCCGACAAGGTCGACGACCAGCTCGACCGCTACCGCGCCGACCACGGCATCGCCGGGACGTGGGAGGCGCGCGAACGCGTCGTCGTGGCGCTCACCGGCGGACCGGAGGGCGACACCCTGGTCCGCCGCGCCGCCCGCATCGCCGACCGCACCAAGGGCGCCGACCTGCTGGCCGTCCACGTCGCCCGCAGCGACGGGCTGGCCGGCGTGAGCCCGGCGAACCTGACCCGGCAGCGCGCCCTGGTGGAGAGCCTCGGCGGCAGCTACCACCAGGTCGTCGGCGCGAACGTGCCGGACGCGCTGCTGGACTTCGCCCGGGGCGTCAACGCCACGCAGCTCGTCCTCGGCGCGTCCCGGCGCGGAAAGATCGCGCAACTGTTCTCGCCGGGCGTCGGCGTCCTGACGACGGCGCGGTCCGGCACCATCGACGTGCACCTCGTCACGCACGAGGAGATCGGGCAGGGGCGCCGCTGGAGGGCGCTGCGGGCGGCGGGGCTCCCGGCCGTCCGCCGCGGCGCCGGGTTCGCGCTCGCCGCGGCCGGGCTGCCGCTGCTGACCGTCCTGCTGGTGCAGATGCGCCGGCAGGTGCCGCTGGCCAGCGACATCCTGCTCTTCCAGGCCGCGGTGGTCGGGGTGGCGCTGCTGGGCGGGCTGTATCCCGCGCTGTTCGCCGCGATCGGCGGTTCCCTGCTGCTGAACTACTTCTTCACCCCGCCGACCGGGGAGTTCACCGTCGCCCGGCCCGAGGGGCTGCTCCAGCTCGCCGTCTTCGTGGTGGTCGGCGTGACGGTCAGCACGATCGTGGACGTCACCGCCCGCCGCGGCAGAGAGGCGGCCGGCGCCCGCGCCGACGCGGAGGTGCTGTCCACCCTCGCGGGCGACATCCTGCGCGGCGAGCACGGCGCGGTCACCGCGCGGGGGCGTCCCTACGACGCGCTCGGCGGCATCCTCGAACGGCTCCGCGAGACCTACGCGCTGACCACCGTCACGCTGCTGGAGCGCGACCCCGACGCGCCGGTGACCCCCGACAGCCTCCGCGACCCGGACTGCTGGGGCGTCGTCGCCAGCACCGGCGGCGAGCCCTGCACCAGCCCGGACGCGGGGGAGTCCGGCATCCTCGTCGAGGACGGCGCGCTGTCCCTCGTCCTGCGGGGACGGACCCTGCCCGCCTCGGACCGCCGCGTCCTGGAGGCGTTCGCCGCCCAGGCCGCCGTCGCGCTGCACCACCGGCGGCTCGCCGAGACGGCGCGCCAGGTCCGGCCGCTGGAGGCCGCCGAGGAGATGCGCACCGCGCTGCTCACCACCGTCAGCCGCGACCTGCGCGCCCCGCTCGCCTCCGCCAGGGCCGCCGTCGAGAGCCTGCGCGTCCCCGGCGCGGCCCGGACCGGCGAGCGCCACGACGCGCTGGCCGCCACGGCCGCCGACTCCCTGGCCCGGCTCGACCACCTGGTGGCCGACCTGCTGGACATGAGCCGCCTGCAGTCGGGCTCGCTCGGCATGTCCCCGCGCCGGGTCGCGGCCGAGGAGGCCGTCCCCCGCGCCGTCGGCGAGAACGACCGGGAGGCCGTCGAGCTCCGCATCCCCGAGGGCCTGCCCGCGATGGTCGCCGACCCCGCCCTGCTGCGACGCGTCCTGGCCAACGTCATCGCCAACGCCGTCCGCTTCAACCCGCCGGGCGCTCCCGTCCTCGTCACCGCCAGCGCTCTCGGCGACCGCCTGGAGATCCGCGTCATCGACCGCGGGCCCGGCATCCGGCCCGCCGCCCGCGACCGCCTCTTCCCGCCGCTCCAGCGCCTCGGCGGCCGGGACGACGAGGCCGGCGTCGACCTGGCCCTCGCCCGCGGCCTGGCCGAGGCCATGGACGGCGATCTCACCGCCGAGGAGACGCCGGGCGGCGGCCTGACCATGGTCCTCACCATGCCGACCCGCCCGCCGCGGCCGTCCGCGGAGGCGCCCGCGGCCGCGGCGGGGGACGTCCCGGAGTCCGACCTCGCCGACCCGCTGATCATCGACCGGGTCGCCGCGTGGCGCGACCGCATCGGCCACGGCAAGGACCGCCCGCCCCCATCGGAGCGCCCCCGGCGGGACTGACCGGCGCCGCCACTACAGGGCGGGGCCCCGCCGAATTGGTGGTCGTACCGGATGGCCGGGCGGCCGCGCAGCGGTCATGGTGGAGGAACAGGTCGCCGTCGAGGTGCCGGCCCGCGTGCCGGACCGGCAGGGGAGGACTCATGACCAGGGGCTCCCACCGGGGCGAGTTGCTTCCCGGCTTCCTCACGTGGACGTCGCTGGCCCTCCTGGCCTGCCTCGTCCTGATCGCGGTGCTGGTCATCGCGTCGCTCCGGGTGGTGCCCGAAGGGGAGCGCCTGGTGGTCTCCCGCCTCGGCGGGCCTCCCGCGGTGCGGGGACCCGGCCGGACGCTGGTGGTGCCGGGAATCGATCGCGGGGTGCGCGTCCCCCTGAGATGGGGTCCCCTCGACCTATGGCTGGAGGCCCCCACCCGCGACGGTGTGCTCCTGAGGTTGAGGGCCGTGGCCCTGATCTCGGTGTCCGATCCGGCCCGCCACGCGCTGCGGCCGGTGCCGGAGGCGGCGGCGATCAGCGTCCTCGCGGAGGGCCGCCTGCGCCGCCACGTGGCGGAGCGGCACCTGAACGAGCTGGGCGACCTGCTCCCGGGGCGGACGCACCCCCTGGCCGCCGACCTGGACGCCGCCGTCGCCGAGTGGGGCCTGAAGGTCACCGCGCTGGAGGTCGTCCGGGCCGACGTCCCCCTCCCGGCCCTGCGGCGCTGGCTGACCGGCGAGGCCGCCCGCTGACCACGGCCATCACCATGACGACCGCGGTGGCTCCGCCCAGCGCCATGATCGTCGATGGGGAGGTGCGGTCCATGACGGCTCCGCCGACCAGGGCGCCGGTCGACAGCGTCGCCTGGAACGAGGCCGTGAACAGCACGGACGCCGCCTCCGGGGAGTGCGGGGCCGCTCTGGCGAACCAGGCCTGCGAACAGACCGGGACGGCGCCGTAGCCGACGCCCCACAGAACGAGCAGTGCGATGACGCCCACGTCCCAACGCCCCAGAAGAGGAAGCGCCAGGGTGGCGAAGGCGATCAGACCTCCGGCCGCGCCGAAGGTGGCGTGCGGATGGCGGGCCAGAGCCGTACCGGCCAGGAAGTTGCCCAGGATGCCCGCGGCACCGTAGGCCAGCAGGAACACCGTGATCAGCCCTGGGGGCACATGCGTCACCCGTTCCAGGAAGGGTGTGACGTAGGTGTAGGCGCCGAAGTGCGCGAGGACGACCAGGACGGTCACCAGGAGCGCGTGCCGGGTGCCGCGGCTCCGCATCATGCCGCGCAGCGCTGTGAGGCGGGCGGCCCCCTCCGCGGGCAGCGGGGGGACGAGCACGGCGAGCGCGATGAGCACCGCCACGGACAGCAGGCCCATGACCGCGAAGCTGGTCCGCCAGCCCGCGAGGTCGCCGATCAGCGTCCCCAGCGGCACGCCGAGGACCGATCCCAGCGGGACGGCCGAGAAGACGACCGCCGTCGCCCGGCGCGCCGACCGTGCGGGGACGAGCCGGTCGGCGAGGCCAGCGCCGATCGACCAGAAGCCGCCGATGACCACTCCGACGAGGACGCGTGAGACGAGCACCGCCCAGTACGCCGGGGCGGCCGCGGCGATGAAGTTCGCCGCCGCCAGCAGGAACATGCAGGCGCACAGCATGAGCCGCCGGTCGATCCGCGCCGTCGCGACGGTGACCGCGGGCGCGGCGGCCGCCGCCAGGTAGCCGGGCATGGTCATCATCAGCCCGGCCGTCCCGTCGGAGACGGTGAAGCCGGAGCCGATGGACGTCAGCAGCCCGATCGGGAGGATCTCGGTGGTGACGATCGCGAAGATCCCCATCATCACCGAGAGCACCGCCGGCCAGTGGTGCGGGCCCGGCCGGGCCGAGGTGGGAGGGCCGTCGGCCGAAGCGGTCACGGTTGGCATCGAATTCCGTCCTGTGAGGGGAGTGGTCGCGTCCGCCCACTCAACAGGGGGCGCCGGCCCAGGTCTGGCGGGTTCACGACGTCATGGTCCCGGCGACCATCGCCGAGATCGCCGCCGTGGTGATGCCGCTGGCCGACGACATCGTCTCCGGCCGATCCACGCGCAAGGCGGTCGGGGCGGACTGAGGAGCCCTCCGGGACGTAGGCGACGCCTGGCCGCCCACGCGGAACACCGGGCTGTACCTATTGGTATGTACACTCGTGGCATGAGTGCGAGGGAACGGCTGGTGGAGAGCGCGCGGGAGCTTCTCTGGGAGCGCGGGTACGTGGGGACCAGCCCCAAGACGATCCAGCAGCGGGCCGAGGCCGGCCAGGGCAGCATGTACCACCACTTCGCGGGCAAGGAGGAACTCGCCCGCGCCGCCATCGGCCGCACCGCCGAGGAGATGCGCGCCGCTGTCGACGCGCAGTTGTCCGGGCCGGGGGCGGCCGTCGAACGCATCGCCGCCTACCTGCGCAGGGAGCGGGACGTTCTGCGGGGCTGCCCCGTCGGAAGGCTCACGCAGGACCCCGACGTCATCGGCACGCCCGCGCTGCGCGAGCCCGTCGAGGAGACCTTCGCCTGGCTGCGCGCCCGGCTCGCGGCGGTGGTCCAGGAGGGGGTGGAGCGCCGAGAGCTGGAGCCTTCGGTGGACCCCGCCTCCACCGCGGCCGCGATCGTCGCCACGCTTCAGGGCGGCTACGTCCTCGCTCGCGCGGCCGGCGCCCCGGAACCCTTCGACCAGGCGATCGCAGGAATCCTCGCTCTGCTGAACGCGCGCACCGTCAGCTGACCATCGGAGAAACGGCATGCAGATATCCCACGAACCCCTTGGTGGCGCCGCCGCTCCGTCCGCGTGGTTCACCGGTGACGCCTGGATCGCGCCGGTGGCCGAAGCCGGGGGAGGGGCGGGCGCACAGGTCGACAGTGTCCGCTTCGCGCCTGGAAGCCGCACCGTGTGGCACCGGCATCCGCTCGGGCAGGTGCTGGTCGTCACCGAAGGCACCGGGCGCGTCCAGCGTCGCGGCGGGCCGGTCGAGACCATCCGCGCCGGAGACACCGTGCACATCGCGCCCGGTGAATGGCACTGGCACGGCGCCGCTCCCGACCGTCCCATGGCGCATCTGGCCATCGAGCCGGTGCCGGACGACGGGACTTCCGCCGAGGCCGGGGAGCCGGTCGATGACGAGGAGTACCACGGGGGCCGTGCGGAGGACGTCCCGCCGATCACCCGCACGGTGCTGCTCGACCAGCCGCTGTCGCCACCCCGCGGCACGCACCGGGTCGAGGTCCGCCGCATCGCCATCGCGCCCCGCCAGGCGGCCGGGCTGCACGTGCACAACGGACCGGTCTTCGGCAGCATCGAGACCGGGTCGGCCGTCTACCAGATCGAGGGCGAAGCGGCGGTCGTCCTCGGCCCCGGCGAGGTGTTCCACGAGCCCGAGGGCGCCCGCGTCGCACGCTTCGACGCCGAGGCGGACGGTGTGACGTTCCTCGGCTACTTCCTGCTCGGCGCCGGTGAGGCCGCCGAGATCGAGTTCCCCGGCCGCTGAGCGCGGCGGCGGGGTCAGGCGTCCAGCCGCCGCAACGCGGCGGCGAGCCGCTCCGCCGCCTCGTCGGCGACGGGCCCGAGGTCGCGGCGGTCGCTGACCGAGACCATGACCTGCGGGTCCAGCGCCTCCACGACGGTCTCCTCACCGTCGGCGCGCACGACGACGTTGCAGGGCAGCAGCAGGCCGATCCTCCGGTCGACGCCGAGTGCCCGGTGCGCGAGCCGCGGGTTGCAGGCTCCCAGGATGAGGTAGTCCTCCATCGTCTCACCGAGCTTCTCGCGCAGGGTGCCCCGCACGTCGATCTCGGTCAGCACGCCGAAGCCCTGGTCCTTCAGGACCGCGCGCACCTGCTCGACGGTCTCGCCGAACGGCCGGTGCAGCCGGACGCTGATCGCGTAACCCATGATGCTCCCCCTCAGAGGTGCCTTCCCCGCCGGACCTCGGCTGACGCATCGAGGCGCCGCCAGATACCCCTACCCGTATATGCCGGAGCGGTATCGACCCTGGAATACGCCTTCTCAGGCGCGGGTTCTTATACCCGTAGGGGTATCCGCCCCAGGATGGGAGGCCGTGATGGCGACGACAGAGCTGACGCGCGAGAACTTCGACGAGGTCCTCGACGGCAACGACATGATCCTCATCGACTTCTGGGCGAGCTGGTGCGGGCCGTGCCGCTTCTTCGGGCCGGTGTACGAGCGGGTGTCCGAGCGCCACGACGGCATCGTGTTCGGCAAGGTCGACACCGAGGCCCAGCCGGAGCTGGCCGGCGCGTTCGGCATCACCTCGATCCCCACCCTGATGATCATTCGGGAGAACGTGGTGCTGTACGCCCAGCCGGGCGCGCTCCCCGAACAGGAGCTGGAGAAGCTGATCGACGGCGCCCGCGCGGTCGACCTGGACGACGTGCGGCGCCAGGCCGCCGAGCGCGAGCGCAGCGCGTGAGGGGGAGCGGGATGGAACTGGACAGGGACGCGCTCGACGACGTCGCGCTGCGGCTGAGGCGGGCGCAGGGCCAGATCGGCGGCGTCATCAGGATGATCGAGGAAGGACGGGACTGCGCCGAGCTGGTCACCCAGCTGGCCGCCGTCTCCCGGGCCCTGGACCGGGCCGGCTTCAAGATCATCGCAACCGGGCTGGAACGGTGCGCCGTCCCGGAGAGGGCGGGCACCGCGCAGGCCGCCGCGGACCGCGCGCTGCTGGAGAGGCTGTTCCTCACGCTCGCATGAGACCGGCCCGCCGGACGGGGCCCTCCCGGCGGCCGGTCAGTCCTCGATGGTGATGCCGAGCTCCGCGGCGAACGCGTCCAGCAGGCTCATCGCGTCGCCGCTCGCGACGATCGCCCCCTGGAAGGAACTCAGGCCGGCGACGCCGCGCAGGTCGCAGCCGCGGAACCGGACCGATCTCATCTTCGCCCCCGAGAACTGGGCGCCGCCGAGTCGGCAGTTCTCGAACCGGACGTCGGTCATCTCGGCGGCCTGGAACGTGGCCTCGGCCAGGTTGCAGTCGCGGAAGACGACGTCCCGCAGGCGCGCGTACCTGAAGCCGGTGAGGTCGGCGCGGCACCCCTCGACCAGCACGTCCCGCAGACCGCTCTCGCCGAGCCGCATCCCGGTCATCCGCGCGTTCATGATCCGCACGTTGAACATCCGCGAGTTGAACGCCCGCAGGTTCGCCAGGTCGGCGTCGCCGAACGCGCAGTCGGCGAACCCGGCCCGATGCAGGACCAGCTCGGAGAAGACGGTCCGGGTGAACCGGCAGCGCTCGAACTCGACGTCCTCGACGCCGTCCGGGTCGTCCATGGACAGGGTGTCCGCGCCGTAGTCCAGCGACAGGTACTTGCCGTCGTGCCGGACGTGCCGCTCGACCTTCCCGGCGGGCGTGAGCCCGCGAGGGATCTGGGGAGGCTTGGGCTCTCTCACCGGGGAAGAGGCGGGCATGCGGCCGACCCTACTAGCAGGCGGCCCGCGGCCCGCATCGTCATGAAGGGGGACGGGGGAGGCGCCGGGCGCCGGTATAGGGTGCCCGCGTGCGGATCTCCCAGTACGCGTACTTCACCGCGAAATCGACGCAGATGTCGCCAGCCGAACTGGACGTCGACGAGTACGCCCACGGGTAGTCGCCGCGGCGGCCCATCGGCCGTCGCGTGGGGGTCGTGGCCGGAAGGAAGTGCCGTGCAGGGAGCGTTGCAGGCCGGAGGATGGGGCCTGCTGGCCGGGTCGGCGCTGGTGATGGGGGCCCTGGCCGGATTCCTCGTGCCCGTCCCGGCCCGGATCGTGGCGAGCGTGATGGCGTTCGGCAGCGGTGTCCTGGTGTCGGCGGTGTCGTTCGACCTGATCGCCGAGGCGAACGAGCGGGGCGGGCTGACCCCGACGGCGATCGGCGCGGTGACCGGCGCGGTGCTCTACGCCGGCGCCAACGCCCTCCTGGCCTGGAAGGGCGCCCGGCACCGCAAGCGCTCGGGCGGGCAGCAGCCGTCGGAGGAGCAGCGGCCCGGATCGGGGAGCGCCATCGCGCTGGGCGCGCTGCTGGACGGCGTGCCCGAGTCCATCGTGATCGGCACGAGCCTGCTGGGCGGCGGCGCGGTCAGCCTCGTCACCGTGGTCGCGGTGTTCATCAGCAACGTCCCCGAGGGACTCTCCAGCGCCTCGGGGATGCGCCGCGCGGGGCGCGGCCGCGGCTACGTCTTCGGGCTGTGGAGCGGGATCGCGCTGATCAGCGCCCTGGCGGCGATCATGGGGTACACGGTGCTCGGCGACGCTCCGGACGACGTCCTGGCCGGCATCACCGCGCTGGCCGGCGGGGCCATCCTCACCATGATCGCCGACACGATGATCCCCGAGGCCTACGAGGACACCCACCTGCTCACCGGTCTGATCATGGTCGTGGGGTTCCTGGCGGCGTTCGCCCTGTCCCACGCCTGACCGGCGGGCGGGCCCCGCCTCGTTGACCGGCGGTGTCGGGAGGCGGGGACCATGCCGGCGGGCCACGCGACCGGCACGCCGACACCTCCTTCAGCGCCACGGGCCGTCCTCGTGTCACCCGGCCTGGCGGTCGGCCACCAGGACGCGGCCGGATCCGAGAGACCGGCGGCTGCGGACGGGCATCGCGAGCGCCCCGGCCAGGGTGAGCAGGTCGGTGTCGCCGGCCACCGCGAAGCCCTGCCCGGTCAGCAGCTCGCGCATCGCCGCCGGCGTCCAGGCGGACTTCCAGGGTTCGTGCGCCATCGGGTCGGGCCGCCGGGACAGCCGCCTCATCGCGCGAGCCAGCAGCCGGCCGAGCGAGGCGACCGGCGACGGTGACTGGTAGTTGACGACGAGGCGGCTCCCCGGCGCGGAGGCCCCGGTGAGGTCCCGCACCGTGGCCGCCACCTCGGCGCGGGTCAGGTAGGGGACCACGCCCTCCCAGATCCAGGTGGTCGGCAGGCCGGCCCGATGGCCGGCCGCCTTCAGGGAGTCGCCGAGACTGTCGGCCGTGAAGTCGACGGGTACGAAGGCGACCTCCCCGGCGGGCGACGAGAGGCCCGCGGCGCGCTGCCGCTTGTCCTCCTGGGAACGGGGGTGGTCGACCTCGAACACGGCGGTCCCGGCCAGCTCGGGCATCCGCCAGGCCCGTCCGTCCAGGCCGGCGCCCAGGATCACGACCTGCGGGCTGGTGCGCTCCCTGACGGCGTCGTCGATGGCGACCGTGCGCGGCACCAGGCCTTCGGCCGTCGCCCGCAGGAACTCGTACTCCATCCGGGGGCCCCAGCCCTCGGGGGGCTGTCCCGAGCGGACCCGCTCGACGGCGGCCAGCTCGTCCGGTCGCAGAAGCGCCGACGCGGTGGGATCGGCGAACCGGTCGGGGGCCAGGCGGCCGTGAGCCACGGCCCGGGCCTGGCAGACGAGCACGGCGGTGCGGCTGCCCTCCGTCTTGTCCATGCCGGATGTCCCTCCGTTCCTCGGCCGCGCGATCGCGGCGCACCGTACCCTCATGATGGTGCGGCTCGATCTCATCACGATCGTCGTGGACGACTACGACGACGCCATCGAGTTCTTCACCGGCGCCCTCGGGTTCGACCTGGTGGAGGACTCGCCTTCGCTCACCAACGACGGCCGTCCCAAGCGGTGGGTGGTCGTCCGGCCGCCGGGCGCCGAGACGGGCGTCCTGCTCGCCCGCGCGGACGGCCCGCACCAGGCCGCCGTGGTCGGGAACCAGGCCGCCGGGCGCGTGGGGTTCTTCCTGCGGGTGGAGGACTTCGACGCCGCTCACGCCCGCATGACGGCCGCGGGCGTCGAGTTCGTCTCCCCGCCCCGCACCGAACCCTACGGACGCCTCGCCGTCTTCCTCGATCTGGCCGGCAACCGCTGGGACCTGCTCGGCCCCGCCTAGCGCGTCACGGCCCTAACGACCGGAACCGCGGGTGCGCAGGGCCGACAGCTCCTCGTTCATCGCGCGCAGGAAGCGCAGGACGAGGCGCAGTTCCTCTTCGGTGAAGCCGGCCCGCGCCGCCTCGGTGCTCTCCGCCAGCGGGCGGAAGTACGCGCGGCCCATGGTCATCGCGGACGGCTCGTAGCGCAGATGGACGACCCGCCGGTCGGCGGGGTCGCGCGTCCGGGTGATGTGGCCGAGCCGTTCGAGGCGGTCGAGGCAGGCGGTGACCGCGCCGGAGGTGACGTTCAGCTCCTCGCGCAGCCGCCCCGGGGTCATCGGCCGGCCGGGGGTGCGCAGCGGCGCGTCCATGATCGTGACCAGGGCCTGGACGTCGGTGGGATGCAGGCCGCTCGCATGGGCGAACTCGTGCGCGATCCGGTTGAACTCGGCGTTCATCCGGCGCAGCTCGACGGCGAACGACCGGAGGCCGGCGGGGCCCTCCGTCTCCTCCACTCCCTCGGCCATGCCGATCAGATTACATTAACTCAATCATTGAGATAGTTAATGAGTGAGGTATTTGTGGGTATGGCCGCGGCAGGTCGAACTCGCTGGGAGGAACCGATGCCGAAACCCTCACGCCCCGTCCGCTGGGCGATACCAGCAGTTCTGCTTCTGATATGGCTCGCGATCGGCGGTGCCTTCGGCCCCTACGCCGGGAAGCTAGGCGAGGTCTCCACCAACGACCAGGCGGCCTTCCTGCCGCGCAGCGCCGAGTCCACCCAGGTCCTGCGGGAGCAGCAGGCCTTCGCGGAGAAGGAGACCGTGCCCGCCATCGTCGTGTGGACGGTGAACGGCCAGGTCTCCGACGCCCAGCGCGACGCGGCGACCCGTGCGCTCGCCGGTCTGCGCGGCGCGCCCGGCACCCTCGGGACGCCGTCCCCGGCCCTCCGCTCGGACGACGGCCGGGCGCTCGAGGGCGTCGTCCCGCTCAGGCCCGACCTCGGAGACGAACTGCCGGCCGTGCTCGACCGGGTCCGTGCGTCCGCCGAGACCGTTCCCGGGACGAAGGCGCAGATCAGCGGGCCGGCCGCCACCCAGGCCGACCTGTCGGACGCCTTCGCCGGCATCGACGGGCTGCTGCTGGGCGTCGCGCTCGTCACCGTCCTGGTCATCCTGCTGCTGGTCTACCGCAGCTTCCTGCTCCCGCTCGTGATCATCCTCGGGGCGGTGTTCGCGCTGGGCCTGGCGTGCGCGGTGGTCTACGCGCTGGCCAAAGCCGACGTCGTCCGGGTCGACGGCCAGGTCCAGGGCATCCTGTCGATCCTGGTCATCGGCGCCGCCACCGACTACGCGCTGCTGCTGGCGGCCCGCTTCCGGGAGGAGACGGCCGCGGGCCGGGACCGCTTCGCCGCCGGGTGGGCGGCGGTGCGCGGATCGTTCGGCGCGATCGTCGCCAGCGGCGCCACCGTCGCGCTCGGCCTGCTCGCGCTGCTGCTCAGCAACCTCACCAACAACCGCGCCCTCGGGCCGGTCGGCGCGATCGGCATCGCCTGCGCCGTCCTCAGCGCGCTGACGTTCCTCCCGGCGGTCCTCGTCGTGCTCGGACGGGCCGCGTTCTGGCCCGCGAGGCCGAGGCCCCCGGCCGAGGGCGCCCACGGGGGAAGGGGCCTGTGGGCCCGCGTCGCCCGCCTGGTCGACCTGCACCCGCGCCGCGTCGTCGCCGCGACGGGCATCGCCCTCATCGCCTGCGCCGCGTTCGCCCCGGGGCTGCGCGCCCACGGCGTCCCGCTGGACGAGACGTTCATCAACGACGCGCCCTCGGTCGCCGCGCAGCGGACGCTCTCCGAGCACTTCCCCGGCGGCTCCGGCCAGCCGGCGGTCATCATCGCCAACGCGGCGCAGGTCAAGGCCGTGACCGATGCCGCGTCACGCACCGACGGCGTCGCGGGCGCCGCGCCCGCCGGCGCGTCGGGCCGCCCGGGCGGCCCGCCGAAGGTCGTGGACGGGCGGGTCCGGATCGACGCGACGCTGAAGGCGGCCGCAGACAGCGACGCCGCGAAGGCCGCCCTCAAGCGCCTGCGCACCGCCGTGCACGGCGTCCCCGGGGCGGACGCGAAGGTCGGGGGCTACACCGCCCAGCAGGTCGACACCCAGGACACCGCCGCCCACGACCGGACCGTCATCATCCCGGTCGTCCTGGCGATCATCCTGGTCATCCTGGTGGTGCTGCTGCGCTCGCTGCCGCTGCCCGTCCTGCTCATCGCGACCGTCGCGCTGAACTACGTCGCCACGCTCGGCGTCGCGGCCCTGGTGTTCCGCCATCTGTTCGGCTTCACCGGCCTGGACGCCTCCGTTCCGCTCTACGGGTTCGTGTTCCTGGTCGCGCTCGGCGTCGACTACAACATCTTCCTCATGTCACGGGTGCGGGAGGAGACGCGGCGCTGGGGCGTGCGGGAGGGCGTGCTCCGCGGCCTGACGGCGACCGGCGGCGTCATCACCTCGGCGGGGGTCGTCCTGGCCGCCACGTTCGCCGCCCTGGTCGTCATCCCGCTGTCGTTCCTGGCGCAGATCGCGTTCATCGTCGCGTTCGGCGTGCTGCTGGACACGCTCGTCGTGCGGTCCCTGCTGGTCCCGGCGCTCGTCCGGATGATCGGCCCCAAGGTATGGTGGCCCGCCCGCTTCTCCCACGACCCGCAGGACGCCGAGGCCGTCCCCTCCACCCCGAGAGACAGGTGACGAGGCATGGGCAACACCTTCGGGGCCCTGGGGACGTCCGAGGGTGACCTGTACCTGTCCAATGGCGGCACCGACGTCTTCTTCGACGTGCTCACTCTCGCCGGGTGCGCCCTCGCCGTATCCGCGTGGGAGAGCAATCTCGTGCTGCTCTTCGCGGACGGGCATCGCATCGGCCGCGGCACGGACGGGTTCGATCTGAACGAGCTTCCGTGGACGGCGACCTGGCCGGCGGAGAAGGCTTTCCTGCTGCGCGCCGTCGACCTGGCGATGACATGTCACGGCTGGGACCTCCTCGCCTACCAGCCGCCTTTCGCGCACGACCACCTGCGCCGATACCGGGCGATGGTGGACGGCTGGCCCGGGCCCGTCCCGGTGAGGGCGTCGGCGCCGCGACCCGACTGGACCGTCCCGCCGCCTCCCGAGCAGCTGGAGCGCTGCCCGGAACACGGCATCTACCAGGGCATGCTGGGCTGCCGCCTCTGCGACCCGACCCTCCAGCCACTGCCCGAGTAACGAGTTCGGGGGAGATCACTCCATCCCGAGCGCGCGGTCGAGTGCCCGGACGTCGGAGATCACCCAGTACTCCGCGAACCGGCCGCCTTCGGCGCGCAGGACGTCGTGGCCTTCGAAGGAGACGTCCGTGCCCTCCGGAGCGGTCGCTCCCGGCACGCCGCCCTTGTACCGTCCGCCGAACGTCCAACGGGCGGCGACCTGGTCACCGTCCACGATGGGGCCCACGTCCAGCGTCACCGTGACGCCCTCGAAAGGCGCGTGGCCCTGCCGCAGGACGTCGATCAGCTCGTCGGCGCCGTGCACGTCATGCCCCGGCCAGTGCCCGACGAAGTCCGGCGTGACCAGGTCGCGGGCGAGCCCGAAGTCCCCGGCCCACATCTCCAGCAGCCACCGCTCGTACAACGCGCCGATCACAAGGTCCTCCCGTCGCATCCGTGCCGGCCGCCCGCGCGCCTCAGGACTCGGAGAAGTCGTCGCGCGACAGGCCCTTCTCCGCCATCTTGTCCTCGAGCTCGGCGCCCAGTTCCGTGCGCACGTCCGGTCGCGGCTCCCGGTCCTTGCCGGGCTCCGCCCGGTCGGTGTCCTCCGTCTTCGGAGCGTTCTCCTCCGGCGTGGTCAACTCCGCGCCCCCTCGGTGTCGGATGCAGTCGCCGGATCCTCCGGCCTCCGCATACGGCTACCCGGCCACACCCGGCTCTAACGACCACCACGGGCAAGCCCCGCGCCCGGACCGGGGCCCGGCCGGTGGCGTACGTCACAGTGCCCGCGCTGTCACGCGGGACGGGGCACCGGCATCTCCATGGGCGTCAGGACGCCGCGCGGGACGGTCCGCGCGGCGCGCACACCAGCAGGCTAGGAGCAAGGCATGGAACCCAGTCTGAACCTGATGACCAACGAGTTCGCCGCCAAGGTGGGCAAGCGCTTCGCCGCCGTCAGCGTGGCGATCCAGCAGTCGTCGCTGCCCCGCGACCTCCAGGAGCTGGTGATGCTGCGCGCCAGCCAGATCAACGGCTGCGGCTGGTGCGTGGACCTCCACACCAAGGACGCCGCGGCCGCCGGGGAGACCGCGGTCCGGCTGCACCTGGTCGCCGCCTGGCGCGAGTCGACCGTCTTCACCGAGCCCGAGCGGGCCGCGCTGGCGCTGGCCGAGGAGGGAACCCGGCTCGCCGACGCCCACCAGGGCGTCTCGGACGCCACGTGGGCCCGGGTGCGCGAGCACTTCGACGACGACCAGATCGCCGCGCTGGTCTACCTGGTGGCCATGATCAACGCGGCCAACCGGCTGGGAGTGATCCCGCGCAACCAGGGCGGCTCCTACGAGCCCGGCATGTTCGCCGCCCTGGAGAACTGACCGGCGGATCGCGCGGGACGTGCCCGGGAACACTCCGTTCCCGGGCACGTCCGGCGTGGGGCCACGAGCGAACGGGCCGGCGCTGAGGGGTCCCCGGACGAATGTCATGGCCGGACGCCACGATGGGGCGGGACAATCGACGAGGAGGCCGGAATGTCGTACCCGAAAGAGCTCTTCCACGGGGACACGGGCGAGGTCAGCGGCACGTTGCGGAAGGGCGACGCCGCACCCGACCTGCTGATCGGTACGCGCTCGAAGGTGCACTACCTGGCCACGGGCGAGTCCACGGGCGGGCAGTACGGGCTGTACCGGTGGGACATGGGAGCCGAACCCGGCCGCGGCGCGGGCGCGCACTTCCACAGGACGATGTCGGAGTCGTTCTTCGTCCTGTCCGGCGCCGTCGCCCTCTACGACGGGGACCGCTGGGTCGAAGCCTCGCCGGGAGACTTCCTCTTCGTCCCGCCGGGCGGGATCCACGCGTTCGACAACCCGCGAGGGGCGGCTTCGATGCTGGTCCTGTTCGCCCCCGGCGCTCCCCGCGAGGCCTACTTCGAGGAACTGGCCGAGATCGTGGAGAGCGGGCGGCGGCTCAGCGAGCAGGAGTGGACCGACCTTTACCACCGCCACGACCAGTACATGGTGTGAGCGGGCGGCCGTGAACCTGGGGGAGGCGGAGGGCACGAGAACTCTCCCCGCCACTCTCAACGTATAGCGCACCGGGGGGCTTGCGGCAAGACCCCGGTCGTGCCGCAGAATCGGCGGCCGAACCGGAACCACAGCCATCGACCACGAGCCGGAGCCGATACGTGAATCCTTTGACCGCCAGCGTGTTCGACCTCCCCGGGCGCCTGTCCTCCAAGGCCGACCCGGCGCTGATCGAGCGCGACGAGCGGCATTTCGCGGCCATCGCGGAGAGCCTGGACCAGACGATCGCCGACCTGTCCGACCGCCTCGAGGCCGAGCGCCGGGCGCCGGGCGGGATCGGGCAGGGGGCCATGGACCGGGACATGGAGATCCACCGGCTGGCCGCCCGCCTGCGCACGCTGCGCCGCTTCGGCCTGGACCTCTGCCTCGGGCGCATGGTCGGCGCGGACGGCTCCGAGCCCGTGTACATCGGACGCCTCGGCCTCACCGACGGCACGGGCCGCCGGCTGCTGCTCGACTGGCGCTCGCCCGCCGCCGAACCGTTCTTCGGGGCGACCCACGCCGACCCGATGGGGCTGGCGAGCCGCCGCAGGTACCGCTGGACCCGCGGACGGATCGGCGACTACTGGGACGAGGTGTTCACCGCGGACGGGTTCGCCGGGCACGCGGCGCTGGACGACCAGTCCGCGTTCATCGCGAGCCTGGGGAGCGACCGGTCGGACCGGATGCGCGACGTGCTCGGCACCATCCAGGCCGACCAGGACGCGATCATCCGCGCGGGATCGCGCGGCGCCCTCGTCGTCGACGGCGGCCCGGGGACGGGCAAGACGGTCGTCGCCCTGCACCGCTCCGCCTACCTCCTCTACTCCGACCCCCGCCTGGGCCACCACCGGGGCGGCGTGCTGTTCGTCGGCCCGCACCAGCCCTACCTGGCCTACGTGTCCGACGTGCTTCCCAGCCTCGGGGAGGAGGGCGTGCAGATCTGCACCCTGCGCGACCTCGTCGCCGAAGGGGCCGGGGCGGAGGTCGAGACCGACCCGGAGGTGGCCCGGCTGAAGTCGTCCGCCGACATGGTGAAGGCGATCGAGAAGGCGGTCGCCTTCTACGAGAACCCGCCCACCGAGGGGATGGAGGTCACCTCGCACTGGGGCGACGTCTGGCTGAGCCCCGCAGACTGGGCCGAGGCGTTCCAGGCGCCGGAACCCGGCACGCCGCACAACGAGGCGCGCGACCGGATCTGGGAGGAGCTGGTCACGATCCTCGCGGACAAGCACGAGGGCGAGGCGTCGCCCGACCTGCTGCGCCGGTCGCTCCGGCAGGACCGGGAGCTGCGCACCGCCTTCAACCGGGCGTGGCCGCTGATCGAGGCGGCCGACCTCGTCGGGGACCTGTGGTCGGTGCCCGCCTACCTGCGGCTGTGCGCCCCCTGGCTCGGCGCGGACGAGATCCGCCGGCTGCGGCGTGAGGACGCCCAGGCCTGGACGGTGTCGGACCTGCCGCTCCTGGACGCGGCGCGGCAGCGCCTCGGCGACCCGGAGGCGTCGCTGCGCAGGCGGCGCCACGAGGCCGCCGTCGCCGCCGAGCGCGAGCGCATGGGACAGGTCGTGGACGACCTCATCGAGGTGGCCGATGACGAGTACGGGACGGGGCTGGTGACGATGCTGCGCGGCGAGGACTTCCACGACGCCCTCGTCGACGAGAGCGCGCTGAGCGCCGCCGACCCCGACCTGCTCGCCGGCCCGTTCGCGCACGTCGTCGTGGACGAGGCGCAGGAGCTGACCGACGCGGAGTGGCAGACGCTGCTGCTGCGGTGCCCGTCCCGGAGCTTCACGATCGTCGGGGACCGCGCGCAGGCCCGGCACGGCTTCACCGAGTCGTGGCGGGAACGGCTCGAACGGGTCGGGCTCGACCGGATCGACCTGGCCTCGCTCAGCGTCAACTACCGGACGCCGGAGGAGATCATGGCGGAGGCCGAGCCGGTCATCCGGGCCGCGCTCCCGGACGCCAACGTGCCGGCGTCGGTCCGGTCCACCGGCGTCCCCGTCGTCCACGGACCGGTCGCGGACCTGGACCGGATCCTCGACGCCTGGCTCGCCGCGCACGACGACGGGGTCGCCTGCGTCATCGGCGATCCCGCGTTCCCGGGGCGGCCCCGCGTCCGGTCCCTGACCCCGGAGCTGGCCAAGGGGATGGAGTTCGACCTCGTCGTGCTCATCGACCCGGACCGGTTCGGCGACGGCGTCGAAGGAGCGGTCGACCGCTATGTCGCGATGACCCGGGCGACCCAGGAGCTCGTCGTCCTCACGGGCGCCTGAGCCCGCCGGGCCCGAGGGTCAGTCCCCGACCTGGCCCATCCAGCTCGGTGCGTCGAGGCCGGCGAGCAGTTCGCGCAGCAGGCCGGCGAGTTGCTCGCGGCGGTCGGGGGCGAGGTGGCCGATGAGGCGGTCCTCGGCCGCGAGCAGGTCGGCGACGACGCGGTCGAGCAGGGCGCGGCCCTCCCCGGTGAGGGTGACCGCGCGCGCGTGGTAGCCGGAGCCGACGGTGGTCCGCTCGACCAGCCCGGCCCCGGCGGCCCGCTCCACGCGCTGGGTGATCGCCCCGCGCGTCACCATGCAGGCCTCGGCCAGCTCGCCCGGGCTCATCCGGTACGGCGGGCCGGAGCGGCGCAGCGTGGACAGCAGGTCCAGCGTCGCGACGTCCACCCCCTGCCCCGCCAGGAGGCGGCGGCGCTCGTCGCCGAAGATCTTGGCGGCCCACCAGATCCGGGTGACGACCCCGATCGACTCCACCGGGACGCCCGGCAGTTCGCGCCGCCAGGCGTCCTGGATGGCGTCGGCGCCGTCGCGGGGCGGCTCAGCGGCCACGCTCGGCCCCTCCGTTGACCTGGATGATCTGCGCGGTGACGTGACGGGCGCCGGGCGAGGCGAGCCAGTGCACGGTCTCGGCGACGTCCCCCGGCGTCCCGGCCCGCCCGGTGTGGGTCTGCGCGATCTGCGCCGCGCGCCGCTCGTCGCTCATCGCGTCGCCGAAGAACTCGGTGTCCTCGATGTAGCCCGGGGCGACGACGTTGACGGTGACGCCGCGGGGCCCGAGGGCGGCGGCGAGATCGCAGGCGTAGGGGTGCAGGGCCGCCTTCATCGGGCCGTAGGACGAGCCGCCCGAGCCGCGCAGGGCCGCGATCGACGAGACGAACACGACCGCCCCGGACGGGTTCAGCAGGTCGCGGAACGCCTCGGTCGGCAGGACCGACGTCAGGACGTTGATGCGGAAGTTGCTCGTCCACCGCTCCGCGACGCCGGCGGGCCCGCCGTGGTTGTCGGCGTTGCCGCCCGCGTTGTTGACCAGCACGTCGACGGAGCCGAAGCGCTCGGCCAGTTCGGCGCGGACGCGCTCGACCTCGGCCGGGTCTCCCAGATCCGCCGGCAGCGCCGTGCCCCCGATCTCCCCGGCCGCCCTCTCCAGCACCTCCGCGCGGCGGCCGATGACGACCACCTGGTCACCATCGGCCGCGAAGCGCGCCGCCACCGCTTTGCCGATGCCGGTGCCGCCGCCGCTGACCACGATCGTGCGCGCCATGTCGAAGCCTCCTTGAGTTTAGGTCTAAATTCAGCCTAGCAGGAGACCCGGGCGCCGCCCGGCGCGCCCTCAGCCCGCGGCTCGCCTCACCAGCTCGGCGATCCGGGCCTCGCCCTCGGCGTCCAGCTCCGGCAGGGCGAAGGAGGTCGGCCACATGGCGCCGTCGTCGAGGGCCGCGACGTCGCTGAACCCGAGGGTCGCGTACCTCGTCTTGAACTTCGCCTTGGCCTGGAAGAAGCAGAGCACCTTGCCGTCCTTGGAGTACGCGGGCTGGCCGTACCAGAGCCGCGGCACGAGGTCCGGCGCGGCGGCCCGGACGATCTCGTGCACCCGCTCGGCGATGGCGCGGTCCGCCTCGTCCATCTCGGCGATCTTGGAGCGGACGTCGCTCTCGCCGTCGGCCTTGGCCCTGCCCGGGGCACGGCGCGCGGCCTTCTTCAGCTCCTGGGCGTGGTCCTTCATCGCGGCCCGCTCCTCGGCGGTGAAGCCGTCGAACTTCTCGCCGGGCGCCGTGGTGCTCTTGCCGGTCTTCTTCGTGTCGCTCATGGTGGGATCCTCCTGGTCGGTGATGGTCGTTCCTGGACGGGGCGGGCTCAGCCCCACGCGCCGGCGATCTGCCGGGTCGTGGCGTTGAGCCGGTTGAACAGGTTGGTGACGCCGATCATCAGGACGATCGCGGCCAGCTCCTTCTCGTCGAAGTAGGTGGCGGCGGTGTCCCAGACCTCGTCGCTCACGGCGTCGGCGCGGTCGGCCAGCCGCGTCGCGGCCTCGGCCAGCGCCAGCGCCGCCCGCTCCTCCTCGGTGAAGTACGGGGCCTCCCGCCAGGCGGCGACGGTGGCCAGCCGCTCGTCGGTCACCCCGGCCTTGCGGGCCGTCTTGGCGCCGGCGTCCACGCAGGCGCTGCAACCGTTGATCTGGCTGACCCGCAGGTGCACCAGCTCCAGGGTCTCCTCGGAGACGCCGCCGGAGTGCACGGCCTTGAACAGCTCCTGGATGGGCTGCATCGCGCCGGACAGGACCATGGCGGGGTTCTTCATACGGGACTGCATCTGCGTTTCTCCTCTGTGGTCGCGCCCCGTTCCCTCGGGGGCATGACCCAATCACAGCCTCCGCGGCCTACGATGACGACGCCGGTGGGACACCGTGGGACAGTCGCAACGGCCTTGAGCAGCGAAGACGCCCCCCGCAGTTGTGCCGCCGCGGTGGGACGGAAGGCGGGGGAACGGTGGTCGTGCAACAGCATCGGGCGGAGAAGGCCGACCCGCAGGGCGAGCTCGCGGCCCGGCTGCGCATGCTTCAGGAGGTGTCCGGACGCGGCGTCCGGGCCCTCGCGCGGGACGCCGGGCTCAGCTCGTCGTCGCTGTCGCGCTACCTCAGCGGCCAGACGGTGCCGCCCTGGACGGCGGTGATCGCGCTCTGCCGCCTGCTCAAGCGCGACCCCCGCCCGCTGCGCCCCCTCTGGGAGCGGGCCTCCAGCCCGCTGCCCGCGCCGCCGAAGACCAGCCGCCAGGTCCACCCCCCGGCGCCGCCCGCCGGGGCGCCGCGCCCGCCCCGCAACGACCTGCCGCGCGACGTCCCCGACTTCACCGGACGCGAGGCCGAGCTCAGGGCCGTGCTCGCCGCGGTGGACGCCGGCCGTGTGGTCGCCGTGGACGGCATGGCGGGCGTCGGCAAGACGTGCCTGGCGGTGCACGCCGCGCACCGGCTCGCCGCCGGCTTCCCCGACGCCCAGCTCTACGTCGACCTGCACGGCTTCACCGCCGGGCGGGAACCGCTCGACCCCGACCCCGCGCTGCGGACCCTCCTCGCCGCCCTGGACGTGCCGTCGGAGAGGATCCCGCAGGAGGGCGGCATCGAGCCGCTGGCCGCCTGCTGGCGGTCGGAGCTGGCGCACCGGCGCGCCGTCGTGGTCCTCGACAACGCCGTGGACGCCGACCAGGTCCGCCCGCTGCTGCCCGGCGCCGGCCCGTCCGTCGCGCTGATCACCAGCCGCAACCGGCTGCTGGGCCTGGAGGAGGTGCCCCCGGTGTCGCTGGACGTGCTGACGCCGCGGGAGGGCGCCGAGCTGCTGGCCCGCGCCAGCGGCGACCCGGGCGGGTCCGGCGGCCGGCTGGCCCGCGAGCCCGAGGCCGCCGCCGAGGTGCTGCGGCGCTGCGGCCACCTGCCGCTGGCGCTGCGGCTGGCGGCGGCGCGGCTGCGGCACCGGCCGGGCTGGACCGTGGGGATCCTCGTCGAGCGGATGGCCGAGGGCGCCACGGAGTTCGACACGGCGTTCGCGATGTCCGTGCGGCAGCTGGACCGCGGCCGGCGCCGCTTCTTCCGGCTGCTGGGGCTGGTCCCCGGCTCGACCTTCGACGAGCACGTGGCGGCGGCGCTGGCCGGCGTGCCGGTGCGCGACGCCCGGGCGATGCTGGAGGACCTCCTCGACGCGCACCTCGTCCAGCAGCCGGCGGCCGGCCGCTACCGGCTGCACGACCTGGTGCGCCAGCACGCGCGCCGCGCCGCCGCCGAGCACGACCCGGCCGCCGAGCGGGAGCAGGCGCTCGGCCGGGTCCTCGACTACTACGTGCACGCGGCGGCCGCCGCGGACGCCGCGGTGTCGTACCTGGCCCCCGGCCCGGAGGTCGCGGCGGGCCCGCCGCCGGCCGACCTGCCCGAGTTCGCCGGCAAGCACGCGGCGCTGCTCTGGTTCGCCACCGAGTACACCAACCTGATGGCCGTCTTCGAGGCGGCGGTCGCCGCCGGGGCCGACGCGCACGTGTGCGAGCTGCCCCGCCACATGCGGGCCTTCTTCGCGCGGCGCTGCGGCACGACGCACCTCAACGTCCTCTTCGAGCGCTCGCTGGCCGCCGCGCGGAGGCTGGACGACCCGCTGCAGCTGGCCGAGGCGCACAGCGACCTCGGCTTCGCCCGCTACAACGCGGGACGGATGGCCGAGGCGGACGCCGCGTACGAGGCGGCGGGGCCGCTGGTGTCCCGGGCCGGGAACGCCAGGACCGAGGCCGAGCTGACCATGCGCCGGGGCTACCTGAAGTGGGACGAGGGCCGCGTCGAGGAGCCGCTCGACCTCTTCCGGCGTGCGGGCAGGCTCTACGAGGACGCCGGCTGCCCGGCGGGCACGGCCCACGCGACCGCCTACGAGGCGTGGGCGATGCTGCAGCTCGGGCACCGCGAGGAGGCGGCGCGGCTCGCCCGCGCCGTGCTGGAGATCCCGCACGGCGACCCCGCCTGGCCTCCCGCGCTGACGGCCCGGATCACCCTCGGCGTCGCCATCGCCGCCGACGAGCCCGGCGAGGCGACGGGGCACCTGGAGCGGGCGCTCGCGCTGGCCCGCGAGGACGGGCACCGGCACAACGAGGCCTGGTGCCTGAACTGCCTGGGCGTCGCCCTGCGGCAGGCGGGCCGGTACGAGGAGGCGCTGGCCGCGCACCGCCGCGCCTTCGCCCTCCTGGACGAGCTGTTCGAGGAGCACTGGAAGATCCACTTCCTCTACGGCCATGCCGAGACGTGCCGGCTGGCGGGCCTGCCGGAGGAGGCGCTGCGGCTGCACACCCAGGCGCTGGAACTGGCTCCGAGGCTGGGGTACCGGTACGCCGAGGCGCTGGCCAGGGAGGGGATCGCCGCCGTCCTCGACGCGACGGACCCGGCCGCGGCCGCCGAGCACCGCGCGGCCGGGCAGGCCATCCGGCGGGACCTCACTGTTGCGGAGGCCGGATCCGGGGCATGACCCGGGTGTTCCGGTTCGAAGGGGGCTCTGGTGGAACGACAGGCATGGCCGCGGCTGCGCGTCGCCGACTGGACGCCGACGCGCGACACGCTGCACATGTGGACGCAGATCGTCGGCAAGGTGCGGCTGGCTCACGCGCCGCTGGTGAACCACTGGTGGAACGTGACGCTGTACGTCAGCCCGCGCGGGCTGACCACGTCCGCGATCCCGTACGACGGGGGCGCGTTCGACATCGAGTTCGACTTCGTCGACCACCGCCTGCGGTTGCGCACCTCGGACGGCAGCCTCCGGGAGTTCGAGCTCGCGCCCATGCCGGTGTCGCGGTTCTACGCCCGGACAATGGAGGCCCTGCACGAACTGGGGATCGAGACGCACATCCAGGCGCGCCCCAACGAGGTCGACCCGGCGATCCCGTTCGAGGAGGACCACCAGCACTCCTCGTACGATCCCGAGGCGGCCCACCTGTTCTGGCACCAGCTGCTCCAGGCGTCGCGCGTGCTGGGGGAGTTCCGGTCCCGCTACATCGGCAAGGTCAGCCCCGTGCACTTCTTCTGGGGCGCCATGGACCTCGCCTGCACGCGCTTCTCCGGGCGGGACGCGCCCGAGCACCCGGGCGGCGCACCGAACTGCGGGGACTGGGTGATGGTCGAGGGCTACTCGCGGGAGCTCAGCAGCTGCGGGTTCTGGCCGGGCGGCGGCGAGGAGGGGGCCTTCTACGCCTACGCCTACCCCGAGCCCGCCGGGTTCGCCGACCGTCCGGTGGGCCCGTCCGGTGCGTTCTACAGCAGGGAGAACGGCCAGTTCCTGCTTCCGTACGAGGCGGTGCGGGAGGCCCCCGACCCCGACCGGGCCCTTCTGGAGTTCCTCCAGGGCACCTACGAGGCGGCTGCCGACCTCGGAGGATGGGACCGCGCCGCGCTGGAGGCCGACCCGGCGCGATGGGACCACAAGTCCCGCGAGAGCACCTGAGCCCGGGGCGCCGCCGGAGCCCGCGCCGGCCGTGGCCGAGCGCCCTCCCCGGTGTCGGACGCCGCCGCTAGTTTGCGGTGCCATGAGCGAGACGGTGGAGATCCCGGTCGAGTGGCACGAGCACATCCATCCGAGGCGCGGCGGCATCCCCGGTCCGCCGGTCTCCCTCGACGAGGGGGCGGCGGAGAGGGCTCGCGCATGGGACCTCGCGGCCCGCCCGATCGCCGAGGAGATGGGGGAGCACGAGCGCACCGACCCGGAGCTCGGCCGGGCCCTGCGGGCGTGGCTGGACGGGGAGCCCGACCCGGCGGGCGCCGCCGCCGCGGCCGCCGTCGCCGTGAAGTACCTCGACGGCGTCGACGGTCCGGCCTTCCTGGACGCGTGGGCGCTGGACCACGGGCTCGCCTTCGCCGCCTGCGCGGTGACCGAGGCGTTCTCGATCGAGCCCGGCCCCGTGCCGCCACCCCCGACGCCGATGTCCGGCGGCGTCGTCCGGCTCGTCGCGTACATGGGCGGCGAACGGTCCCGGGGATGGCGCGGCGAGATCCGGCGCTCCACCCACCGCGACCACTTCCCGGTCGGCGAGTGGGTCGCCCAGGACGCGGTGGTGAAGAAGCTCCGCACGCTGCTCGCCGCAGCGCCCGTCGACGAGTACGACGACGCCGTCGCATGCCTCTCACGGCATCGCGGCGACGCCTGGAGGCAGCGCGTGGCGGCCTACCTCGTCCCGACCGAGACGGCCTGGCTGGACGGTTCTCCCGACAGATCCTCCGGATCCACGAACTTCGAGTTCCGGGTCTGCTCCCTGTCCAGCGCGGCGCAGATCGGAGGGCTGAGCTGGATACCGGTCACTCCCGCCGTGATGGGAACGCTGCTCGACGGCCTGGGCACGGACGCGCTGCCACTGCTCGACATCGCGCTCCGGAACGTCCGCGACCGCGATGAGGCGCGCCCGATCGTGTTGCGGGCGCTCGTGAGGATCGCCGACGAGGCGGTCTTCCCGCTCCTGCTCGACCACATGGGCGAGCAGGGGGTGCCCGCAGCCCTGCAGGAGGCGGCGGAACGGCACCCCGAACACGCGCTCCGGGCGCTGGCCCCGCTGGTCGGCGTCACGGTCCGGGGGCTGCAAGCGGCCGGAACGGTGCGCGGGCTGCTGTACGCCCGGCCCGACTTGGCCGAGGCGGTACCTCAGGAGAGCGTCGAGGCGCTGCTGCCGCGCCCGGCCGTCCCGGACAGCGCCGACCTGCCCGGCGTGCTCGCCGGCAAGCCCGCCCGCGGCGCGAAGACCGACTGGGCCGACCCGGCGCTGCTTCCGCGGATCCTCACGCGCGGCCGCGACCGGGCGCTGCCCGCGAGCGCGACCCGGCGCCTGCTCGGCCTGCTCGCGCGGAAGGCGCCGGAGGCCGCGGAGGTCCGCGCGTTCTGCGACCGGCACTCGCTGGCCGAGTTCTCCTGGGCGGTGTTCGAGCGCTGGCAGGCGCTCGGCGCGCCGACCCGGCACAACTGGGCGCTGGCCCAGCTCGGCCTGATCGGCGACGACACGACGGTGCGGCGGCTCAGCCCGCTGATCAGGCTCTGGCCGGGCCAGGGCCTCACCGCCCGGGCCGCGGCCGCGCTGGACGTCCTGGCCGCGATCGGCTCCGACGTGGCCCTCACCCACCTGTTCGAGCTGACCCGCCGCGGCAGGTTCAAGGGGCTCAAGGCCAGGGCCGCCCGCACGATCGACGAGATCGCCGCGGCGCGCGGCCTGACGCGCGACGCCCTCGCCGACCGGGCCGTCCCCGACTTCGGGCTGGACGAGCGGGGCACGCTCGTCCTCGACTACGGCCCGCGGCGGTTCACGGTGACCTTCGACGAGCAACTCGTCCCGCTGGTCGTGGAGGCGAACGGCAAGGTGCGCAAGAGCGCGCCCAAACCCGGCCCGAAGGACGACCCGGCCCTCGCCCCGGCCGCGCACGCCCTGTTCACCGGCCTCAGGAAGGACCTGCGGACGATCGCCGACCAGGAGATCAGGCGCCTGGAGCTGGCCATGACCACCCGCCGGACCTGGACGCCGGACGACTTCCAGACCCTGTTCGTCGACCACCCGCTGCTCGGCCACATCGTCCGCCGGCTGGTGTGGACGACCGATGCGGGCACGGCGTTCCGCGTCGACGAGGGCCGCGACTACGCCGACGTCGCCGACGACCCGTTCACCCCCGCGCCCGGCGCCCGCATCGGCATCGCCCATCCGGTCCTGCTGGGCGACGACCTGCGCGCCTGGGCCGAGATCTTCGCCGACTACGAGATCCTCCAGCCGTTCGAGCAGCTCGGACGGCCCGTCCACCGGCTCACCGAGGACGAGCGCGCCGCGCACCGGCTCGACCGGGTGGAGGGGCTCGTGCTGCCCTACGGCAAGGCCAAGGGCCACTCGCAGGGGCGCTGGGAGTCCGTGGACGCGGACGGCGGGTTCGCGGGCGGGTGGCTCGCCCGCCGCGACCCGGCCGGCCTGTACGTCGTGGCCGAACTGAGCCCCGGCCTGGCCCACTACATGTACGGGGAGGGCGAGGACCAGGAGATCAAAGCGTTGTGGGCGGGCCCGGCCCCGGCCCGCGAGCCGAAGGACACGGTGCCGCTCGGCCGGGTCGACCCGGTCACGATGAGCGAGGCCGTCCACGACCTCGTCAGAAGCGCGACCTGACCGGCCGGGACCGTCCGGTGCGTGACCGCCGTGCCGCAGTCCGCGGGGGCCGGGGCCCGCCGGATCAGTAATGCGGGTTGTTGGCCTGCGGGATCTCGATGCTGATCGGCGTCTTGAATCCGGACAGGTAGAGGAGGGCGCCCTGGCGGAGGATCTCGTCGAAGGCCCAGTAGAGCTGCCGCAGTTCCTTCGGCGCCTTAGTGAGGTCGAGGAGGCCCTCGCGGACCGCGACGAAGGGCGGCCAGAGGGTCCGGATGAGCGGGTCCCACAGCGGGTCCCGGGGGATCTTCAGCCATCCGGCGATCTCATCGCCGAGCATGAAGCGCGTGAGCGAGCCGAGGATCGGCTTGGTGAGGATCCCGCCGTCGATCGTGGAGCCGAGGTTCAGCAGGATGTCGGCCAGCTTGACGCCCTCGGGGGTCGGCGCGAGCACCGGCGTCAGCACCTGGTCGGCCTGGGAGTTCGCCTCGTCCCACGACTTCGGGATGTACTCGTCCTGGATGCCGAGCATGTGCCCGGCGAGCTGCCAGGACAGCAGGAACGCCTCGGACTCGGCGGCCGGGATCGGGACCTTCCAGCCGACCAGGTTCCGCATGACGGTCGTGGGCAGGCTGTGCCAGGTGACCATCATGTCCGCCTGGCTGATCGGGATCTTCTCGTCGGCCGCCTTGGTCCAGTACGGGGACTTCGGTAGCAGGTGCCGCACCGCGGCGTGCACCAGCCGCGTCTTGACGCAGGTCACGATCATCTCGCCGTCGGGCTCGAACGCCTTCTCGGAGCCGATGTCGTAGCCGAGCTTGGCGGTCTTGGTGATGCGGTCCCTCATGTCCGCGCCGCCCTTGGAGTAGTAGACCGCGCGCGCCTCCTTGGGGATGGCCGTGCTCATCATCCCGCTGGCGAAGCCGTAGGTGACGCCGAGGTAGAGGCCCCGCTTCTCGTTGAACTCGAACGCGGTGGCCAGCTTGCTCCGGTCGGCCCACGCCGGCAGCCGGCGGGCGCGTTCCATGAAGTCGCGCAGATCCGCCGGCAGCCCGTCCGGCAGCGGCTGGCCGTTCTTGGTCCACGTGCGCAGCAGCTCGTTGACCCTGGGCACGTCGCCCCGGTCGAGCAGCGAGGCGACCAGCGCGTCGACCTCCGGGTCCCACACCCACCGCGGGTCGGCGCCCCTGCCCGCGCCCGCCACCGAGCCCTCCGGCGACCACGTCCACCGCGAGGACGCCTGCGCGGGCGAGGCGACGCCGAGGGCGCCGAGCGCTCCGAGCGCCCCACCGGTCATCAACACGTTGCGTCTGCTGGGTCTGTCCATGCCTTCGCTCCTCCTGGGGGCCGGAGGCGCCCCGCCGATCGCGGTGCCGGACACCCCCGGGTTTCCTGAGCTGACCGGAACACTAGACCCTTATTGGCGCTGTGCCAATAGTCGCGCGCGCGGTCGTGACGCCCCGCGGTGCGCTCAGAGCATCGCGCGCCGTGCCGCGCCTTCGGCATCGAGCATTGATTTCGCTCCGCCGAACGCTAGGATCGGCGCCATTTCGAAGGTCAGGGGCCCATGGAGGCCGCCCGGGGGCCTCAGGGAGGCTCGGCCGGGGCCTGCGGGTCAGCGCAGCGGGAAGCCGAGCTCCCGGCCCTGCTCGCGAAGCTCGTCGCGGGCGGACGGGTGGGCGACGTTGTCGATGATCTGCTGGGCCTGGGAGGCGGCGTCGTTGCCCCAGACGGTGGCGGCGCCCCGCTCGCTGACGATGTAGCTGTGCTGGAACGAGGTGACCGGGCCGGCGAGGCGCGCGATGACGGTCGAGACGTCCGCGCGCGGATGCCAGGACGGCAGGGCGATGACGGCGTGCCCGCCGGGGGAGTGCAGCGCGCCGACGACGAAGTCGGTCTGCCCCCCGAAGCCGGAGTAGATCGCCCCGCGGACGCGGCTGGCGTTGGCCTGGGCGAACAGGTCGACCTGGAGCGCGGAGTTCACCGAGACCATCCGGGGCCGGCGGGCGATGAGGCTCGGGTCGTTGGTCTTCTCGGTGCGCAGCATCCGGATCCGGTCGTTGCGGTCGGCCCAGGCGTACAGCTCCGGGCTCCCGAAGGCGAAGGACGCGGTGATCGGGGTCCCGGTGTCGAGCGCGCCCGCCTTCTCCAGCGCCAGCACCCCGTCGCTGAACATCTCCGACCAGACGCGCAGCCCCCGCCGGTCGAGGAGCGAGGAGAGCACGGCGTCCGGTATGGCGCCGATGCCGAGCTGCAGGGTGGCGTCCCGCGGGACGAGCCGGGCCACCCGCTCGCCGATCTCGTGGGCGACCTCGCCGGGCGGCCGGGGGACCGGCGTGGCGAGCGGCTCGTCGTCCTCGATCGCCAGGTCGACCTCGTCGGTCGCCAGGACGGCGTCGCCGAACGTGTAGGGCATCCGGGGGTTGATCTGGGCGACGACCAGGCCGCCGCGCGCGCGGACCGCCTCGATGGCCGCGGGCAGGATGTTGACCTCGATGCCGAGCGAGACCGTCCCGCCGACCGGCGGGGAGGTCTGCACGATCACCACGTCCGGCGGCAGCGAGTCCTTCAGCAGGTTCGGCACGAGCGACAGCCGCGACGGGAAGTAGCGCAGGTTCGCGCGGCCGCGCATCCCGGCGCCGACGAAGGGCGTCTCCAGGTCGACGCCCTCGCGTTCCGGCATCTCCGTCTGGGCGTTGAGCATGAACAGGCGGTACTCGGCGACCGCGGCGTCCAGGATCTGCAAGGCCCGCCGGGGAGCGGCGAAGTTGCCTCCGGCCACGATCCGGGGCCGTCCCGGCAGCCCGCCCAGCACCCGTGCCAGATCCTCCTGGGAGACGACGCGCATCGAGATCCCTTTCCGAGAGACTTCCGGCCAGGACGCCGGGGCGGTCCGCGTGGCCAGTCTGCCCGACCGGCCCGGACGGCGGAGAAGGGGGTCGGAAGGGGGCAGCCGCCGGGCACCGATGAGTTCGCGGCGCCGCCGCGGTCATCACCAGTGACCCGTCCACGACGCTTGGGGAAACGACATGTCACTCGATCTCTTCGCCGGCATCCCCGTCTCCGACTATGCGGAGGCGCTGCCCTGGTACGAGCGGTTCTTCGGCGCGGAGCCGTCGTTCCTGCCGAACGACATCGAGGCCGTGTGGGAGGTGGCCGAGCACCGGTACGTCTACATCGTGCAGGACCCGGAGCGGGCGGGGAACGCCCTGGTGCTCGCGTTCGTCGGCGATCTCGATGACCGGGTCGCGGGGGCCGCCCGGCGGGGGATCCCGCCGGCGGGACGCGAGGAGTACGGCAACGGCGTGACCAAGGTGGTCTTCCGCGACCCGGAGGGCAACGAGATCGCCTTCGGCGGCGCCGGCTGACGCGCTAGGCCGCCTGCCGCCCGGCGAGGTGCCGCAGCTCGGCGGCGCACATCATGAGCCGGCGCACCGGAAGGTGCCGCACGTAGTGGTCCAGGTCGGCGCCCAGCGCGAACACGTGCACCGGGGTCCCGGCGGCGCGGCCGGAGCCGACGGCCTGGCGCAGCGCGGCCAGGACCGCCGGATGCCGCGTCTGGTAGACCGAGGAGACCAGGTGGTTGCCGCGGTCGGCCGCGAGGTAGAACTGGATCAGGTCCTTGGTGCCGACGAACAGCTCGCCGGCCCCGGAGGCGCAGAAGTCGGCCGCCGAGTGCACGGCGGCCGGCGTCTCGACGAAGACGGCGAGCGGCGTCTCCCGCCCGAGGCCGAGGAACCGCCGCAGCCGCACGTACTCGTCCCGGTCGTTGATGAACGGAACGGCGAAGCGCACCCGGTCCGCGTCCGCGCCCAGCCGGTCCCGCAGCCGGGCGCGCAGCGCCCGGAAGGCGTGCGGGTAGCGGTGCTCCCGCAGCAGCCATCGGGCGCCGTGCCGGCCGAGTTCGGGGTTCGGCTCGTCGTGCACGTGGTCCCCTGAGGTGATCTTGGCGGCGTCGTCGGAGCGCAGGTCGAGGAGTCTCATGATCAGGCGCTGGCCGGGCAGGAGCTCGCGCACCATCGGGCACAGCTCCGACGCCACGGCGGCGCCGTAGCGCTCGGCCTCGCGGGCTCCCGCCCGGAGCGAGTCGATGGGGCTCAGGCCGGCGGAGAAGCAGACGAACTCCTCGCGGATGAAGAAGGAGTCGGCGTGCTCGACGCGGGGCGCGAGGGCGTTGGTCGCCCGGATGTCGGCGGTGTCGGCGACGACCACGCAGATCGACTCGATGTCGCCGAACACGGCGGCCGGGCAGCGCGGGGCGGGTTCCGCCGGTGCGGCCTCGCCGAGGACGACCGTCGCGCGGTCGAGCAGGACCGTGGCCTCGCCGGCGAGTGCGTCCAGTTCGGACGGGGCGACCCGCAGCACGGGAATTCCACGCGAGCGGCAGAGGGACTGCATGTGGCCGGTCCGGCCGCCTTTCGCGCAGATCACGGCGGAACTGGTGATGATGGCGTCGTAGAGTTCGGGGCCGAGTTCGTCGACGACCAGAATGGCGTCGCCGGCCGGTCTCCCACTGCGATTGCAGATTCCCTGGACGGATCGCTGGTGTGAGTCGACGAGCACGACCCCTGGTACTTCGCGAGGGCTCACGGACGTCCTCTCTCTCGCCGGTCCCCGGTTGGCGATGGGGGCCCGACCGCAAGCGAAGAGCGATTCGCGGTGAGGCCCGCCCCGGGGCGGAGCATGGTTAGAGAGTGGCAGCCGTCGACAAGGGAACGCACCCCTCGAATGCCGATGCGCCTTTTCGGTTAACCCGATTCCGGTGGCCTGTCGAGTTCGAGCAGTGAACGGAGATCCCGCGGCGTCACCGACAGGTCGTTGAGCCTCGCCGCGGCGGCGGCGTTCACGACGGAGCGCAGCGCGCCGTCCGGCACGGGGGCCTCGCCACCGGCGGTCACGGCGTCGCGCAGGACGTCGAGGCCGTTCGCGAAGCGCGCCGCCAGGTCCTCGCGGTCGCGGCGGCGCCGGGCGGCCATGCGGCGCACGTCGAGCCGGACCGCGCGGGTGAACGCCGCGCGCACCGCGTCGTCCCCGCTGTGGTTCACGGCCTTGGACGCGGTTTCGGTCGGTTCCTCGTACCGGGATTCGAGGTGGCGCAGCACCGTCGCGGCGACCCCCACCGAGTGGTTCTTGATCGCGGCGAGGTTGAACGTGAACGCGCCCATCCGGCCGTACCGGGTGATCTCGTCGCCCTCCCGGGGGCAGCCGACCACGGTGATCGGGCCGGTCCGCGCGCCGGCCGGTCCGAGGAGGAAGCCGTCGCCGTCCACCTCGACGCCGCGCCCGGTCCGCCGGTGCCGCGCGGCGAGCCCCCCGCGCAGCAGGTTGCGCCAGAGCGCCGAGCCGACCCGCCCGTAGTCGGTCTCCCGCCCGAAGTTGGAGATCACGAGGTCGGCCTCGACCGTCCGTCCCGGCGCCGGCCCGGACACCGCGACCCGCAGGGTTCCGGACCCGGTGGCGGTGATCCGGCCGACCGCGCCGGTGGTGAGGACGACCTGCCCGCCCTCGGCCATCGCCGCGTCGACGAGCTCGGTGATGGCGGGGACGGCGCTCACGCGCAGCGTGGCCAGCAGGCTGCCGTACCTGTCGAGGAGCGCGCGGAGATCGGCCGAGGGGACCCGGGCGAGGACCTCGGGCAGGTGGGGCTCCCAGGACTTGGCGATGCGCTCGCTCACGACCGCGGGCGCCACGCCGGGATGCCGCCGGGCGACGAGGTCGCGGGCCCGCTCCCACTCGTCCCTGAGGAGCCGGACGAGCTCGTCGCATCCCTCGTACCCGTTCGCGCGCAGCCGCGGAGCGGGCAGTTCGAGGACGTGGTGGCGGTGGTCGGCGGGGTAGGTGCGCAGCGTCAGCCCGGACCGCGAGATCATGTGGATCTTTCCGGTGTGGCCGTGCCGCAGCAGGAGCGAGGCGGAGTCGTACGCGCTCAGCAGGGTGCCGATGATGGCGACCTCGGCGTCCGGGCGCAGGCCGAGGATCCGCTTCATCCCCTGTTCGGAATAGGGGTGCCGGACGAAGCAGGGGTGGTCCGCGACGTCGGCCGCGAACGGCAGCTCCCGTTCCTCCAGCCCTGTGGCGAGGACGACGTGGTCGGCCTCGATCGTCGACGGATCCGGTCCGGCGCCGGAACGCGGCGGCGAGCGCCTCTCCACGACGACGTCCACGCTGCCGTCGCCGACCGTGATGTCGACCGCCTCGCCGTCGGTCTCGAGTAGTTCGACGCCGTCCGACGCCTCGCGGGCGGCGTCGGCGAGGCGGGTGCGGAGGTAGTCGGCGTAGAGCCGGCGGGGCGCCGGTCCGGACTCGGTGAAGGTGACGCCGCTCCATCGCGGGGGCCAGCCGGTCCGGTCGGCCTCGGTGTTGGCCCAGTCCACGAAATCGTCGACGTCCTCCCGGAACATCGACATGCGGCCGGCCTGGATATTGAAGACATGGTGCCAGTGGTTGCCCGCGCGGTGATAGGCCACGCCCGCGGCGCGGTATTCGGGCCGCCGCTCTATCAGGACCACCTGTAAAGGTTCGCGGGCGAACTGCATGAGACGGATGGCGGTGGCGGTTCCGGCTAAACCCGCTCCGACGATGACGACCCTTCGGGGCCTGGAAAAGCCCACGTCACTACCCCCGCCCGCACCGAACGGCCACAGAGAATTCTCTTCCCGTCGAGAGTAGCGCGCATTATCGCCCGGGCTCAACGGTTCACCAGACGAGCGAGCGGCGCATATTCGCATGACGGCCGCCCGGCACCGAGGCCAATCCATCGGCGTTCGCGCCGGAAAGTCGGCCTCCGAGGAAAGGCCCGCCCCGACGGCCATTCGCTATATGAAATATTAGTGAATGGCTCGCGCGGGCGAAGGCGATCCACGCGTGCGGGAGCCGCGTCACGTGGGCGGGGACGCGCCGGAGCGGCGACCGCCCGGCGTCCCGGGCGCTACCGGTTTGCCGGGCGCCGGTCACCGTGCGGCGGCACGGGCGTCGTGCCGTAGACCGTGAGCCAGATCGTCCGGGCGAGGGTGCGCGCGATCCGCTCGTCTCCCGCGCCCTCGTCGTGGTGGCAGTGCGCCGAGATCGTCCGCTCCACGGTCCAGATCAGCACCTGGGCCGTCGGCCGCACGTCCATCTCCGGGTCGACGGTGCCGGCCCGCCGCTCCCGCTCCAGCCGGTTCTGCACGACGGCGGCGAACCGCCGTATCCGCTCGCGCCAGAACTCCGCGACCTCCGGGTCGTACCCGGCGACCTCGGCCAGGGCGTGCAGGACGCGGCGGTGCTCGCGGTACGCGCTGATCATCTGCCGCATGGCGCGGGCGACGCCGTCGACCCCGTCGGAGTGGTCGGCCCGCCACCAGATGACCGCCTCGCCGAACAGCGCGTCGACCGCCTCGTCGGCCAGCGCGAGGAGCAGGCGGCTCTTGTCGGGGAAGTGCAGGTAGAGGGTGGAGCGCGCCACCTGCGCGCGCTCGGCGATGCGTTGCACGGGCAGCTCGGTGTAGGGCGTGCCGTCGGCCATCATCTCCGCCGCCGTCCGCAGCACCCGCCGCCGGACGTCGTCGCGCCGCTCCCGGATCTTCCTGCGCGGCTGGGTGGTGGTCGCCATGGGCGCAGCGTACCGCCCCGAGGCCCGTATCGGACAGTGTGCCGACACAATGCTTGACACGATCCGGGAACCGAATCAGACTCGGTTTCCATCGCACGACCAGCCGGGGGCCGGACGTCACGGGGGCTCAGCCGAGGAGGCTCAACGTGATCCGCTCCACCGTCCGCCGCGCCGCCGCCCTGGCGCTCGCGATCAGCGCGCTCGTCCCCGTCACGGCCCGCCCGGCCGCGGCCGCCCCGCCGGAGCCGGCGCCCGCGGCCACCTGGATCCCGCGCACCGACATCAAGCGCTCCGACCTCACCCAGGTGCCCGGCAAGCTCGCCGAACCGTCCGACGACGGGCCGCACCCCGGGTCCGAGACCGAGTGGTGGTACACGCACGTGATGGATCCGGCGACGCGCCGCACCTTCATCGCGATGCTGTTCACCGCGCCCGTCCCCACCGCGGTGATCTTCTGGTACCCGGAGGAGGGGGCCAAGACCGTGCTACCGGAACCGACCGCGCGGGTGACCGCGGCGGACGGTCCCACCGTCGAGAGCAGCGCCGGGAGCCTGGTCTGGGACCGCGGGCGCGGCGCCTACCACCTGCGCTGGCACGGCACGTTCGCCAAGGCCGACATCTGGTTCGACCGCGCGCTCCCCGGCGTCACCGGCGGGCCGATCCGCTACGACGGCGACCAGACGATGTACTGGAGCGCGCCCGTCGCGACGAGCCGGGTCCGCGGCTGGCTCCGCCCGCCCGGCGCGTCCTCGCGCATCAGCGTGGACGGGTGGCGCGGGTACCACGACCACAACTGGGGCCGGTTCAGCGTCGTCGACCAGCGCTACTCCGGCTGGGAGTGGGGCGTCTCCCACGAGCCCGACGGGACGGCCACCCTGCTCGGCGGCGTGGTGAAGGGCGACGGGACCTGGCAGGGCGTGGTCGGCCGCGTCACCGGCCGCGAGACCTACGGGTGCATGACCACGATCAGCCTGTCGCGCTGGCGGACGTCAGGGCTGTTCACCTACCCGGAGACGACCACGCTGAGCTGCCCGTCCTCGCTGCTCGCGACCCCCGGGGGACTGAAGGGCGCCCGGCCGGGCATCCGCACGAGCTTCCACGTGGTGGACCCGTTCGTCCTGGACTCCGGCCTCCTCGCGCTGCCCGAGTCGCTCGGGCGCACCGTCCCCGGCTCGCTGGGGCTCATCGAGCACATCCGCACCCTGCGTGCTCGGCTGCCGCAGTCCTGACCGCGCCGGCCGTGCCCGTCCTGCGCCCGCCCGCACGCTCACCCAGCCCGAGGAGACGGCGACCATGACCAGTCCACACGCGCACGCCGGTCCGCACGCGCACCGCGCGACGCCCGGCCCGAGCGGCGTCACACGGCGCCGCGTCCTGTACGGCACGGCCGCGGCCGGCGCGGCGACCGTGCTGCCCGCCGCCGCGCACGCGGCGACCGGACGGAGCCGGCGGACGGTCGCCGTGCTCGGCGGCGGCATGGCCGGGCTGGCCGCGGCCCACGAGCTGGTCGAACGCGGGTTCGCCGTCACCGTCTTCGAACGCAGGGCCCTCGGCGGCAAGGCGCGGAGCATCCCGGTCGAGGGCACGGGCAGCGGCGGGCGGCGCGACCTGCCGGGCGAGCACGGCTTCCGGTTCTTCCCCGGCTTCTACCGCCACGTGCCGGACACGATGCGCCGCATCCCGTTCCCCGGCAACTCCGCCGGCGTCCACGACAACCTGATCGCGCTCAGCTCGACGCGGATCTCCCGCAACGCCGGACGCTCGGACATCATCGTCCCGCAGCTGCCGGCGTCCGGCGGCGGCCTGGACCTGGACGTCCTGAAGGAGACCCTGACCGGTCTCGTCCAGCAGGCGGCGGCCATCCCCGCCTCCGAGCTGGCGCTGTTCGTCGACCGCTACCTCGTCTACCTGACCAGCAGCGCCGAGCGGCGCCTCGGCGAGTGGGAGCACGTCCCGTGGTGGGAGTTCGTGCGCGCCGAGGGCAGGTCCGGCGACTACCGGGCGATCGTGGCGCGGTTCCTGACGCGCGGGCTCGTGGCGGTGAAAGAGGAGGTCGCCAGCACCCGGACGGTCGGCGCGATGGGGGAGGCGTTCCTGCTGGCGGGGCTCGGGCTCGGCGCCGACGGCGGCCTCGCCCGCATGCTCGACGCCCCCACCAACGAGGCGTGGATCGACCCGTGGGTGCGCCACCTGCGCGCCCGCGGCGTCCGCTTCAAGGTCGGCCAGGCCGTCGAGGCGCTGGAGACGGGCGGCGGGCGCGTCCGCTCGGTCCGGCTCGTGGACGCGGCGGGCCGCCGCCGTTCCGCCGCCGCCGACTGGTTCGTCTGCGCGGTGCCGGTGGACCGCGCCCGGACGCTGCTGTCCCCTGACGTCCTCGCGCTCGACCCCGGCCTCGCGACGATGCGGAACCTGCGCACCGAGTGGATGAACGGGCTGCAGTTCTTCCTGCGCCGCAGCCCGCGCGGACTCGACCAGGAGGTCAACTTCATGGACTCGCCGTGGCAGATCACGGCGGTCCTGCAGAGCAGGCTCTGGGACCGCGACTTCTCTCGCGACTACGGCGACGGCCAGGTCGCCGACTGCCTGTCCCTCGACGTCTCCGACTGGGACACCCCCGGGATCCTCTACGGCAAGCCCGCCAAGAAGTGCACGCGGGCGCAGATCGCCAAGGAGTGCTGGGCGCAGATGAAGGACCATCTCGAGGACACCGGCCGCTCCGTGCTCCCCGACGACCTGGTGCACTCCTGGTTCCTCGATCCCGCGATCACCTGGAGGCCGTCCGACGGGAGCAACGCCAACGACGAGCCGCTGATGGTGAACACCGTCGGAAGCTGGGCGAACCGGCCGGGCGCCCGGACGCGGATCCCGAACCTGTTCATGGCCGGGGACTATGTCCAGACGAATGTCGACCTGGCCACCATGGAGGGCGCGAACGAGTCCGGCCGCGCCGCCGTCAACGCGCTGCTGGACGCGGCCGGCTCGCCCGCCGAACGGGTCCCGGTGTGGAGGCTCTACCAGCCGCCCGAGCTGGACGGCCTCAAGAGGCTCGACGCCCAGCGCTACCGCTCCGGCCTGCCCAATCTCTTCGACACGGTTCCCTGATGACCTTCGGCCGTCCTAGACGGTGAGGCGGCGCCAGACCTCGTCGAGGGCCAGGTGCAGTGCGCCGGTGAGGACGGTGTCCTCGGCGAGACCGGAGAACTCCACGGCCGGAGGGGTGAGGGTCAGCTCGGCCAGGTGCCGGGTGATGGCGCCGAGCAGGACGGGCCCGGCACGGGCGACGCCGCCGCCGATCACGACGGTGCCGGGGTCGAGGACCAGCACGGCGGGGGCGATCGCCTGCGCGAAGGTCGCGGCCACGGCGTCCACGATCCGCCGGGCGACGGCGTCGCCCGCGGCGGCCGCGGCGAAGACGGCGGCGGCGTCGGGCTCGCCGTCCCGCAGGGCGGACTCGGGGTGGCGGCGGGCCGCGCGGCGGGCCCGCGCGGCGATGGCCTCGGCCCCGATGGTGCGCTCCAGCGGGCCACGCCCGTCGCCGGTCTCCGGGACGCGGCCGGGCGGGCGGATGAAGCCGATCTCCCCGGCGGCGCCCGAGCCCCGGTGGAGCCGGCCGTCGATCACGACGCCCGCGCCCAGGCGCTCGCCCCACTGCACGGCCAGCAGGGTCCCGCGCTCCCCGGCGACGGCCAGGGCGGCGAGGTTGGCGTCGTTCTCGACCAGGACGGGGCAGTGGAAGCGGTCCCGCAGGTGGCCGGAGAGGTCCACCGACGTCCAGCCCGGGACGCTCGGCGCCAGCAGGACGCGCCCGGCGCCGGGGTCGACGATGCCCGGCGTGGCGACCACCACGCCGGCGATCTCGTCCGCGCCGAGATCCGCCTCCTGGAGGGCGCGCGCGACCACCTCGTCGACCGCGCGCAGGAGGTGACCGGCCTCGCTGCGCCCGACCGGGCGCCGCACGGACGCCAGCCGCCGGCCGGCGAGGTCGCCGACCCCCGCGCTGACCGTGTGGGGGCCGACGTCGAGCCCCAGCACGGGCGCGGCGCGGCCCCGCAGCGAGACGCGCACGGCGGGGCGGCCGCCGTGCCGGGAGGCGGTGGCGGGGTCGTGCTGCTGGAGCCAGCCGGCCTCGACCAGGTCGTCGACCGCCTGCCCCACGGTGGGGCGGGTGAGCCCGGTCAGCTCGACGAGTTCGGCCAGGCGCAGCGGATCGGGCGCGCGCTCGCGCACCGCCCGCAGGACGGCGGCGGTGTTGAGGCGGCGCAGCACCGGGGTGCCGACCGCGCGATCCTCTCCCATGCCCCTCCAGAAGATCGCGGACGGCCCCTTGACCGCGGGACCCGGCGCCTTCATGATGAAGGCCGCTCCAGTTTTTCAACGAGCTTAACAAACCTCGCGGTGGAGGTGTCCGCCATGGTCCCGGGCCGACGAACCGAAACCGGTGGCCGCTTGCGGTCGGCCGCCGTCCTGCTGGTCGCGCTGCTGGCGGTCTCGCTGACCGCGGTGGCCCCCGCCGCGGCGCGCGACGCGGAACCGGCGGCCCGCGCCACCGGACCCGCCGCCCGCGCGCTGGAGCGGCTCCTCGGCCGGGGCGGGGCCGGCCAGGTCGAGCTGCGGACGATCCCCAAGGGCACCGGCCCCGACCGCTTCCGGGTCTCCGCCGAGCGCGGGCACCTGGTCGTCGCCGGCACGTCCCCGGCCGTCCAGCTCGCCGGGTTCGGCCGCTACCTGCGGGAGGTCGCGCACGCGAACGTCGCGATCGGCGGGACGCAGCTCGACCTGCCCGCGCGGCTGCCGCTGCCGTCCGCGCCGATCGAGGCGGACTCCTCGGTCGCGCACCGGTTCGCGCTCAACGACACCAACGAGGGATACGCCGGCGCGTATCTGAGCTGGGAGGAATGGGAGCGCCGCATCGACGCGCTCGCGCTGCTCGGCATCAACGAGGTCCTGGTGTACGAGGGGCAGGACGCGGTCTACCAGCGGACGTTCCAGCAGTTCGGCTACAGCGCCGCGGACATGCGCGCCTGGATCCCGCAGCCGGGCCACCAGGCGTGGTGGCTGCTGCAGAACATGTGCTGCACCGACTCGCCGGTCTCCCAGCAGCTCGTCGACCGGCGCGCGGCGCTCGCCCGGCGCATGGTCGACCGGCTGCGCGAGCTGGGCATGACGCCGGTGCTGCCCGGCTACTACGGCACCGTCCCGACCGACTTCGAGACCCGCAATCCCGGAGCCGGCACCGTGCCGCAGGGCACCTGGAACGGCCTGGAGCGCCCCGACTGGCTCGACCCGACCGGGCCCGAGTTCGGCAAGGTCGCGGCGGCGTTCTACAAGGCGCAGACCCAGCTGTACGGGGCGAGCACGATGTACAAGATGGACCTGCTCCACGAGGGCGGGCGGGCCGGGTCCGTGCCGGTGCCCGAGGCCTCCCGGGCCGTGCAGGACGCGCTCGAAGCGGCGCATCCCGGCGCGACCTGGGTGATCCTCGGCTGGCAGAACAACCCCCGCAAGGAGACCCTCCAGGCGGTCGACCGCTCGCGCATGTTCATCGTGGACGGCATCACCGAGCAGCCCGACGTCACCGACCGCGACAAGGACTTCCTCGGCACGCAGTACGCGTTCGGCACGATCTGGAACTTCGGCGGCCACCAGAACTTCGGCGCCGGCCTCACCGTGTGGAACGAGAAGTTCCACGCCTGGCGCGCCAGGCAGGGCACGGCCATGAACGGCATCGCGCTGATGCCCGAGGCCATCGACAACAACCCCGCGGCGGTGGCGTTCTTCGCCGACATGCCGTGGCGGGACGGCCCGGTCGACATGGAGGCCTGGTTCGACGAGTACGCCACCGCCCGCTACGGGGACGCCGACCCGCACGCCCGCGCGGCCTGGCGGATCATCGGCCGGACCGCCTACGCGTGGCCCGCGGGCAAGGACACCCGGCACGTGACCGGCCTGTTCGACGACCAGCCGAGCCTCACCACCACCGGGACGCCGCTGCAGTACGACCCGGGCGAGTTCGAGAAGGCCCTGCGCGAACTACTCGACGTCGATCCGCGGCTGCGGCGCTCCGGCGCGTACCGCTACGACCTCGTGGACGTCGCCAGGCAGGTCCTGGCGAACCGCGGCAGGCTGCTCCTGCCGAAGATCCGCGCCGCCTACCGGGACGGCGACCGCGCCGCCTTCGCGCGCCTCACCGGCCGGTGGACGAGCGAGATCCGCCTCATGGACGACGTCCTCGGGACCGACCCGAACTTCCTCCTCGGCACCTGGCAGCGCGAGGCGTCCCGGCAGGCGGCGGACCCCAGGGAGGCGGCGACCCTCGACTACAACCTCAAGTCGCTGGTCACGCTGTGGGAGAGCGGCAGCCCCGGCCTCCAGGACTACGCGCGCCGCGAGTTCAACGGGCTGGTCGGCGGCTACTACGCCGAGCGCTGGAAGCTGTTCTTCGACGAGCTCGGCAGCGCCATGAGGACCGGCGCGGAGCCGAAGCGGATCGACTGGCGCGCCTTCGCCGAGCGCTGGGCGCGCGCCGGCACCCGCTACGCGGCCGAGCCGCACGGCGACGCCCACCGGCTGGCGCGGCGGGTGGCCGAGGAACCGGCGGGCGCACTGGCCCTCACCACCGGCCGCAAGGGCGTTGAGCCGGGCGGCGCCGTCCGCGTCACCGCGACGTTCACCAACGAGTCGGCGCTCAGCGAGGCCCGGCAGGTGCGCGTCAGGCTGGACGCGCCCGCGGGCTACAAGGTCGCGGCGGAGTCCGGCCCCGCCGGCGACGTCGCCCCCGGCAGGACCGCCACCGCGACCTGGACGGTGACCGCGCCCGCCGACGTGAAACCGGGCGCCCTGCCGAGCCTGGACGCCACGGTCTCCTGGCGCACCGCCGGAGGCGACTCCGAGCAGGCGAGCGCGCACTCCCTCCTCATGGTCGGCGGCGGCACGGTGGGGGCGCCCTACAAGAACTTCGCCTCGACCGCCGCCGAGTTCGCGCGGTCAGGCGACACGGTCGGCATCGCCGCGGGCGGCAAGGACATATGGGGCGACACGAACGAGTTCGCGACCGTCTACAAGGACGACGGGCTGACCCCGGGGCACGCGGTCTCCACGAAGGTGAGCATGCTGGACGGGTCGTCCGACTGGACGCGGGCCGGACTGGTCGCGAGCGACGACCTCTCCCGCACCGGGTCCGCCGGGTACGCCTCCATCGCCGTGACGCCCGCGCACGGGTGCGTCTTCTCCTACGACGCCGACGGCGACGGCCGCCTCGACCACTACACCGAGGTCGGCGGATTCACTGCCGGCGAGGTCCGCGTGCGGCTGAGCAGGGACGGCGACCGGATGACGGGGGCGTGCGGCTCCGACGGCGAGAACTGGGCCGTGGTCGGCTCCGGCACCGTTCCCGGCGCGGCGGGCGCCCAGGACGTCGGCATGTTCATCAGCGCGGTGAACGCCCACACCGGTCAGGAGGCGATCGCGCGGTTCGACGGCGGCATCGCCGCCTCGCCCGGCACGTCCCGGGACGGGTCGGGCGACCCGCTGCAGAGCCTCCGCAAGCCGGTGACGGCGATGTCCTCCGAGCCCGGACGGCCGCCGGAGGCCGCCAACGACGGCAGCCGCGCCAACTCGCCCTACTGGGGCGGCCAGATGACCTACGGCGAGAACTGGTGGCGGGTCGACCTCGGCGCCGTCAACGACGTCTCGCGCGTCAACGTCCGCAACTACGTCGACGGGACCCGCTACTACACCTACCGGCTGGAGGGCAGCCTCGACGGCGAGCACTGGTTCACCCTCGGCGGGCGCAACGGGCCCCGCCCCGCCGCCGACGCGGGCGACACCATGACGACCGAGGCCAGGGCCCGCTACATCCGGGTGGTCGGGTCCGGCAACACCGCCAACCTCACCTTTCACCTCACGGAGGTGAGCGTCTACGGCACTCCGGTCGGGTGAGGGTGCTCTCAGGGCTTGCGCCCGACGCCCCCGACGCTCCAGATCGGCCTGGACGACTCGATGGTCTCGTGCTCGGGACGCCACAGGGGGAGGTAGACGACGCCGGGCTCGATCAGGTCCCAGCCGGAGAAGAGCTTCTCCACCTCGGCCATGGTCCGGACGTTCGAGCGCGGCGTGCCGCGGATCGCGTGGGTCTCCTGCTGGTAGAGGAAGGCGAGCCTGGCGGTGACCTCCGGGCACAGGTCGCTGACCGGATGCGAGATCGCGATGTGGCTGCCCGGCGCCATCAGCTCGCCCAGCCGCCGGACGCTCCGCGCCGCTTCCTCGTCGTCGGGAATGGTGTAGAGCACGTGGAAGAACAGCAGCGCCGTCGGCTGGTCGAGGTCGATCAGGCGGCGCAGGTTGGGATGGTGCGCGATCCCTTCGGCGTCCCGCATGTCGGCCTCGACGACCGTGGTGCGGGGGTCCCCTCCCAGCAGCGCCTGCGCGTGGACGCGCACCACCGGATCGTTGTCGACGTAGACGACCCGGCAGTCCGGCGCGACCGCCTGAGCGATCTGGTGCACGCTTCCCTGGGTGGGCAGGCCGGTCCCGATGTCGAGGAACTGGCGGATCCCGGCGGCGGCGAGGAACCGGACGACGCGGTCCAGGAACTTGCGCCCCTCGCGCGCCAGGACCGGCAGTTCCGGCGCCAGCTCGATCGCCTGGAGCGCCGCCTGCCGATCCGCGGCGTAGTTGTCCTTGCCCCCGAGCAGGTAGTCGTGCATCCGGCTCTCGTTGGGCGCCGACGGATCGAAGGTCAGCGGCTCGTGCCCCGCGGGGGAGGGCATGGCTTCTCCCTTCAGCTGACACCCGAGCGGTGACGCGCGGCCCCCGCTAGGAATCGCCCAGTATGACACGCTACTTTCCGGTACGCCCGACATACCCGGGGCCGGCGCCCGCCCGGGCGAGCCGATCGTCAGCACCGCGCCGCCGCGCGGAGCGCCTCCAGGCCCCGCGCGATCGGCGGCCGCGTCTCGCTGCTCGTCCTGCCCCTCGCCCCACCTGGCGGGCGGGGCGCGCACGCCGGACCGAATCGTGATCGGTCGTTCTCGTGGACCGGTCCTGCCGCGCCGGCGCAGACCGTACAGTGTGATGTGAAGATGATCAGCATGGGCGGCCGGCAGGGAGGCACGGTGGCAGGCGAGCGGCTTCGGCCAGGCGGATTCGACCCGAGCGTGCCGAACATCGCTCGCATGTACGACTACTACCTCGGCGGCAAGGACCACTACGAGGCCGACCGCCTCCGCGCCGAGGAGGCCAAGTCCGCCGACCCCACCCTGATCACCCTGATCAAGGAGAACCGGGCCTTCATGGGCCGCGCCGTCCGGTACATGGCCGAGCAGGGCATCGACCAGTTCCTCGACATCGGCACCGGGCTGCCCACCCAGCAGAACGTCCACCAGATCGCCCAGTCGGTGAACCCCGCCGCCCGCGTCGCCTACGTCGACTACGACGGCCAGGTCGTCGCGCACGGACGGGCGATCCTCGCGGACTCGCCCGGCACCCGGATGGTCCAGGCCGACATCCGCCGCCCCCGCGAGATCCTGGAGCACCCTGAGATCACCCGGCTGCTGGACTTCGCGAAGCCGGTCGCGCTGCTGACGATCGCCACCCTGCACTTCATCCCGGACGCGGACGACCCGCCCGGCATCATGGCCGAGCTGCGCGACGCGCTCGCCCCCGGCAGCCACATGGCGATCACCCACGCCTCCGCCGACGGAGTGCCCGACATCGTGGCGAAGGTCGTGGAGGTCTACAAGAGGACCAACGCGCCCGGCACGCCGCGCAGCCTGGACCAGGTGACGGGCCTGTTCGGCGACTTCGCACTGGTCGACCCGGGCCTGGTTTGGGCGCCGCTGTGGCGGCCCGAGCGCCCGGTCGCCCTCGAGGAGGCCCTGCCGATCTGGTTCTACGCCGGAGTCGGCCGCAAGCTCTGAGGTGTGCGTGCACGACCGCTCCCTGACGAATGCCACCGGGACGAGGGAAGGCGACATGCGGGCAGTGACGGTCGGAGGTGCGCTCGAGGCCGCGGCGACGCGGGACGAGGCGTTCCTCTTCGACGGCGACGACACCATCACGTACAGCGCGTTCGACGAGCTGGCGGACCGGGTCGCGGCGGGCCTGCTGGCCCGCGGCGTCGGGCCGGGCGACCGCATCGGCCTGCTCGGCCCCAACACCTCGCAGTGGCTCGCGGTGTTCTTCGGCGCCGCCCGGATCGGCGCCGTGGTCGTCCCGCTCAACGTCCGCTACCGGGAGCGGGAGCTGTCGTACATGCTGGGGCAGAGCGGCGCCCGGCTCGTGGTCAGCGTCGACGCCGTGCCCGAGTTCGACTTCGCCGCGTACTTCGCGGCGTCCGGCATCCCCGCCGTGCACTTCGGCGCGGGCTTCGACGCCCTCGCCTCCGCTCCGGCGCCGCCGTCCCTCACCGAGGTCCGCGACGCGGTCGACGCGGACGACCCGCTGATGATCCTCTACACGTCCGGCACCACGGGACGTCCCAAGGGCGCCGTCATCACGCACCGCGGCATCCTGGCCTCGGCCCGGGCCCAGGCCGACCATTTCGGGATGTCCGGCGAGGACGTCCTGCTCGGCCACCTGCCGTTCAACCACGTCGGCGGCATCACCTGCACCATCATGGCCGCCCTGGTCAGCGGCGGCTCGGTCGCGCTGCTGCCCGCGTTCTCCCCGGACGCCGCGCTGCGCGCCGTCGAACGCCACCGGGTGACGTTCCTCGGCGCCGTCCCCACGATGTACGTGCTGATGCTGGGCCGCCCCGACTTCGCCGAGCGCGACGTCTCGTCCGTCCGGCTGTGCATGGCGGGCGGGTCCAACGTGGAGCCCGCGCTCGCCGCCGCGATCCGCCGCGGCTTCCCCGAGGCTCCCCTCTACGGCCTCTACGGCCTGTCCGAATCCTCGGGCGCCTGCGTCCTGTCCCCGATGGACGACGACCCCGAGACGGTCTCCCGGACCCTCGGCGCGATCATCGGCGACTTCGAGGCGCGCGTGACCGCGCCCGACGGCGCCGTGCTGCCGCCGGGCGAGACCGGCGAGCTCCAGATCCGCGGCGCCTGCGTCGCCGCCGGCTACTGGGACATGCCGGACGAGACCGCCGAGGTCTTCCTGCCGGACGGCTGGCTCGCCACCGGGGACATGGTCGCGCTGGAGCCCGACGGGCACCTGGTCCTGCGCGGGCGGAAGAAGGAGATGTACATCCAGGGCGGCTTCAACGTCTACCCGGTCGAGATCGAGAACGTCCTGACCGCCCATCCGAAGGTCGCGATGGCCGCCGGGATCGGCGTCCCCGACGCGGTCCTCGGCGAGGTCGGCCGCTTCTACGTCGTTCCGCGGCCGGGCGCCGAGCCGCCCACCGCCGCCGAACTGACCGCCTACTGCCGCGACCGCCTGGCCGACTACAAGGTCCCCCGCCAGTTCGTCATCACCCCGGACGTCCCGCTGACCCCCGTCGGCAAGATCCACAAGGCCGTCCTCAGGGACCGCGACGCCGCCGCCGCGAACTGAGCCCGGCGCCGGGGAGGAGCGGCCTCCCCGGCGCCGGGCTAGCTGTGCGCGTGGACGTCGAGGATGGCCTGGGCGAGGGTCTCCGAAGCGGGCGCGTTGACGAGCCTCCACTGCGCGGCGCAGGGGATGAGGGCCCACCATTCCTTGGTATGGGTGCCCCACCAGCACAGGACACCGAAGCGGGCATGAAGGTAGGCGATCGTCTCGGTGTGGGGCATGCCGGGATCGGGCGGCGCGATCGGAAGCGCGACGCCGTCCCCCGCCGGACGGCGCGCCCGGGCGGCGAGCGCGGCCGCCACGTAGGGGGTGAGGATCCGGGTGATCCGCCCGGCGGCGCGGGCCGGGTCGGTGTGCGGAGCCAGGTCCTCCCCGGTGCTCGACCGGTACCACCAGACGTCGGACGTCGATCCGGGGGCGAGCGTGACGCTCTCCCCGAACCCCGGGACGGCCGGGTCGAAGACGCGCACGAGCGGGAGGGGCCCGTCGTAGCGCGGTTCGGCCTTCCAGCCATCCCGGACGACTTCCCGTGCAAGCCGGTCAAGATGGCTTGTAATGGAGGAAGTCGAGACTTCGGCGTGCAGATTCTTCGGTTCGATCCACCCCATTACCGGCGCACCCACTTACGGGGGTCGGGTCTCGGACGGCAGGCCGCGCGGCTGAGCTCGTTGGTGAGCGCCTTGCGGAGCCCTTCTGCCGTGCTGCATATAACGGTCGGGTCAATGCCGGCCTTTGGGTCGTGCAGGGTGGCGACCCAGTCGCCGAGCCTTCCGTCGTAGCGCGTGGCGCGCCAGATTCGGTGGCCTTGGAAGTCCTCGCGGAGTCGGGCTAACGCCTGGTCAGCGGGGTTGACGGGCGTGTCCATGATCAGTTCAAGCTTCCGTTGGTGTGGTTGCTCTCCGTTACCGTCCCCAATCTTCCCGTGACCGGGTCGACTTTTGGAAGAGCGGGGAGCCCAACAGATGGAAAGCTCTCGGCGCCGTTAGAAAACACTTCGCTTTCGGGTCGCCCGAGTTTCCCGTCTCCGCCGCCCCGCAACCGCGGGGTTCCGCGTACCTCCGACTGCTTTGGCGGTGAACGCCTGTTTGCCGAACCGACTCCATCTCGTTTCCCTCCGTTCTGTGCAATCCGGTGCAACCGGACAATTCTCCGTCGGGTGGCGGCGCGTTGAGGATCACTGGAGTCGGACCGGGGCTCGGGCAGATCCACAATGGAACGCCTCCTCCGCTCGTGCGACCGGCTTCCGGCAGCGCCAAGAACCAGGGAACGCGAGGCCGCGCGGATTGTAAGGCGATCGGCCACAAGCGGTCATTCTCAGGTTTCGGAATGGCGCATTACGGTCATTCCCATTTCGGTTGTGAAACTTGCGCGGCAAGTATTGGTGCCAGGGTCGATGAGTATTAACCGGCCGCGGGAGGATGGGCCTCCCGTGGAATGAATGCGCGACGAATGAAGCGTCGCGCATTGAGGTATGGGCCCGTGCCGCTTCACGCACTTGCGTTCGCGACCGCCCGCCTGGTAGGCGGCGAACCTCGAAAGACGAATGATCCGCGGGTGCGAAACCGGTGCGAACTCAGAGGTAGGTGATTGAGCGGAGTCTTCGGGACCGTGGTGACACCGCCGCCCGCACGGGGGCGGGACGACTCGCCGGGTAAGAAACGGGACGGCATCCGGTCAAGTCCACTCAGTGGATGTGCGGCACGTCTTTCGCCGTGCGGCATCGCGGTCGGCGCGGTGCCGGCCGGCGCGCTGATTCCCTTCGTCATATGGACCGCGCGCCAGGCCGGGGGAAGGGGTGCCTCCGTCCGCCCGGGCCGGCTGGGGGCACGGACGGGCGCCGCCCCCACGTTGCATGTTCATGCAGGAGTGTGCATACTTGTGCTCATGTCCAAAGTGCTGACCTCCCTGCCCGTCGGTGAGCGCGTCGGGATCGCCTTCTCCGGTGGCCTCGACACTTCGGTGGCGGTCGCGTGGATGCGCGACAAGGGCGCGGTGCCGTGCGCCTACACCGCCGACATCGGGCAGTACGACGAGCCCGACATCGCCTCCGTGCCCGGCCGCGCCGCCAAGTACGGGGCGGAGGTCGCGCGCCTGGTCGACTGCCGGGCCGCCCTCGTGGAGGAGGGGCTCGCCGCCCTGGCCTGTGGCGCGTTCCACATCCGCTCCGGCGGCCGCAGCTACTTCAACACCACCCCGCTCGGACGGGCCGTGACGGGGACCCTCCTGGTCCGCGCCATGCTGGAGGACGACGTCCAGATCTGGGGCGACGGCTCGACGTTCAAGGGCAACGACATCGAGCGGTTCTACCGGTACGGGCTGCTGGCCAACCCGTCCCTGCTGGTCTACAAGCCGTGGCTCGACGCCGACTTCGTGACCGAGCTCGGCGGCCGCACGGAGATGTCGCAGTGGCTGCTCGCCCGCGGCCTGCCCTACCGGGACAGCACGGAGAAGGCCTACTCCACCGACGCCAACATCTGGGGCGCGACCCATGAGGCCAAGGCGCTGGAGCACCTCGACGCCGGGATCGAGACCGTCGACCCGATCATGGGCGTGCGGTTCTGGGACCCCGCCGTGGAGATCCCCGCCGAGGACGTCGTGATCGGCTTCGAGCAGGGCCGCCCGGTGACGATCAACGGCAAGGAGTTCGGGTCGGCCGTCGACCTGGTGCTGGAGGCCAACGCCATCGGCGGGCGGCACGGCCTCGGCATGTCCGACCAGATCGAGAACCGCGTCATCGAGGCCAAGAGCCGCGGCATCTACGAGGCGCCCGGCATGGCGCTGCTGCACGCGGCCTACGAGCGGCTCGTCAACGCGATCCACAACGAGGACACCCTCGCCACCTACCACAGCGAAGGGCGGCGGCTCGGCCGGCTCATGTACGAGGGGCGCTGGCTCGACCCGCAGGCGCTGATGCTGCGCGAGTCGCTGCAGCGCTGGGTGGGGACGGCCGTCACCGGCGAGGTCACCCTGCGGCTGCGGCGCGGCGAGGACTACTCCGTCCTCGACACCACCGGGCCCGCGTTCAGCTACCACCCCGACAAGCTGTCCATGGAGCGCACCGAGGACTCCGCGTTCGGCCCAGTGGACCGGATCGGGCAGCTGACGATGCGCAACCTCGACATCGCCGACTCGCGCGCCAAGCTGGAGCAGTACGCCGGGCTCGGCATGGTCGGCAGCTCGCACCCGGCCCTGATCGGCGCCGCGCAGGCGGCCTCCACCGGGCTGATCGGCGCGATGCCGGCGGGCGGCGCCGAGGCGATCGCCTCCCGCGGCAAGGACTCCCGTGACGCCGAGGTCCTCGACCGCGCCGCCATGGAGTTCGGCACCGACTGACCCGCGCCCGGGCCACCATAGGGAGCTAGGGCCTGGTCTCGGTCGCGCGCGAACGCGTGACCTGCCCGGTGCGGCGGAGCCGGAGGCGAGCTGCACCGGGCAGATCGCGAAGCGATGCCGCGTTCGCCCAGCCCCGGTCACGTAGCGAGCCGCCAGGCGAGCGAAGCGGGCCGGGACTCTGAAACACAGCTAGGGGGCCTCGTCCTCTACGGGGGGAAGCGGGGTCTCCTTCTCCGGTGGCCCGACGAAGCTGTGCAGCGCCGCGGCCACCACGGCCCCCACCAGGGGCGCGACGATGAACAGCCACACCTGCGACAGCGCCGTCCCGCCGAGGACGACGGCCGGGCCGAGGCTGCGGGCCGGGTTGACCGATGTCCCCGTGATCGGGATGCCGATGAGGTGGACGGTCGTGAGGGCGAGGCCGATGCCGACCCCGGCGACCGACGGGATGGCGGCCGTGCTCGTCATGGACAGCACGATGAACACGAACAGGGCGGTCAGGACGACCTCGGTCAGGAACGCCCCGCCCATGTCGACGCGGATGAGGCTGGCGTCGCCCCACCCGTCCGCGCCGAGGCCGGTCACGGAGCGGGAGTAGAGCGGCGAGCCGGAGAAGGTCGCCCAGAGCAGGAGCGCGCCCAGGATGCCGCCGGCGAACTGGGCGAGCCAGTAGCCGGCGGCGTCGATCGGCGGGATCCGGCGGGCGAGAAGCACGCCCAGCGTGACGGCCGGGTTGATGTGGCAGCCCGAGATCGGCCCGATCGCGTAGACCAGGACGAGGAGCACCAGGCCGAAGGCCAGCGCCGTCGCGACGACGCCCGCCGAGAGGCTGCGCCCGGCGACCCCGAAGCCGAACGACAGGGTCGCCACTCCCACCGCGAAGTACACCAGGAGCAGCGTGCCCACGAGCTCCGCCGCGATCCTCCTGAACACGTTCTCCCCTTCCCCCGAGGATCCGATGCCGTCGGCCTACCCCCGCGGGCGAGGAAGATCGTCTCAGGGTGATCGCCGTGACCCAGAAATGGGGACGGCTTGGGGAACCGGTCAGGCGCGCCGCGCCGGTCAGGCGTGCTGCGCCAGGCTGGTCCAGCTCTCGTCCCAGAGGGCGTCGCGGCGGCGGTCGCAGCGGCGGCGGGCGAGGAGGTAGGCGGCCAGCAGGGGGACCCCCACCGCGAGGGCGGCCGTGGCCGCGGCGACGGCGGTGGTGGCCAGGGTGGCGGTGCGGGTCTGGGGGTGCTGGACGGGATCGCCCGCCGCGTCCACCCAGACGCGCTGCTCCATGCCCGGCCTGACGGACTTGTCGGCGGGGACGACGGTGGTCCGCGTCCGGCCGTCGGGGGACGTCCAGGCCAGCTCGGCGTAGGTGTGCCGCACGCCCGCGCCGCCCTGGGAGTCGGTGTGGACGACCTGCGCCGTGACGCGGTGGACGTTGCGGTGCTCGGCCCGGACGCCGCTGCGGTAGGCGTCGACGGCCAGGAGCACGGACGCGGGCGGGGCGAGCACCGTGAACAGCACCGCGGCGGCGACGCCGACCGCCCACTGGCGGCGGTCGACGGCGCGCCGCAGGTCGTTGCGGTCGAAGCCGAAACGGCGGCGGACCCGTCCAAGCCTTCTCATTGCCTCCTCCTCTTCCTCCTTCGTCCGTGACATTAATGGCTCCGGGAAGCGGTCGGGGACGCGCCTCTTCTGGTGCCGCGGCGGAACGCGCAGACTGGCAGGAGGAGGACATGGACATGACGGGCGTGGAGAGCGACGACCAGAAGCACGTCCTGTTCGGCTACGACGGGACGTCGGAGAACGACACGGCGCTGCGCTGGGCGATCGAGGAGGCCCGGCTGCGCGGCCTCGACCTGGTGGTGTGCCACTGCTGGCACTGGCCCTACCCGGAGGGGCACGAGGACCCACACGGCGAGGCCGTCATGAGGCGGGCGGGGAAGAACCTGCTGGAGCGCGGAACGCGGCGCGCCCGCGAACTGGGGGCGGCCGGCGCGGTGCGCGGCCGCCTCGTCCGCGGCCCTGCCCGCGGCGCGCTGCTGCGCGAGTCCCGCGACGCGGAGCTGACGGTGGTCGGGGCCCCCGAGCGGCTGGACGAGGGCGCGGGGGTGCTGGAACTCGCGGCGCGCTCCTCCCGCCCGATGGTCGTCGTCAAGGACGGGGCGGGCCCCCGCCGGGTCGTCGCGGGCGCGGACGGGACGAGCTGGTGCGACCCGGCGCTGGGCTTCGCCGCCGCCGAGGCGGCGCTGCGCCGGTGGGAGCTGCGCGTGCTGTACGCGTGCTGGGAGCCCGCCGCGGTCGACGCGGACGAGCTGGCGCTGTTCCACGACAGGGAGCTGCTGGAGAAGACGCGCGCGGGAGAGCTGGAGGCGGCCGTGGCGCCCTGGCGCGCGCGGTACCCGGAGCTCGACATCCGGGTCTCCCTGCTGCTGGAACGCCCCCTGGAGGCGCTGTTCGGCGCCGCGGACGACGCCGGGCTGCTGGTGCTCGGCGACCGGGGCGCCGGGATCGCCCCGCTGGGCTCGACCAGCACGGCGGTGCTCCGGCGGGCCCGCCGCGCCGTCGCGATCGTCCCCGCGCGCCCGGACTGAGCGCCGGTCAGGGATCGCCGGCCAGGGCCTCGGTCGCGTGCAGGGCGGGGTCGGCCGGCAGGTCGGGGTCGAGGATCAGCTGGAGCATCAGGCCGTCCAGCACCGCGGTGAAGAGCATGGCGGTGCCCTCGCGGCGCTCGGCGGGCCAGCCGGGGCGCAGGTGCTCCAGCCGCGCGGCGATGCGGGCCCGCACGTCCCGCGCCCAGTCCCGCCGCTCGGCGCCCATCCGCGGGTCGCGCAGCGCCCGGACCAGCAGTTCGGCGGCGAGCCTGAGGTTGCGCTCCCCGGCGAGCATCTCCAGGACGCGCTCGCGCAGCGCCCGCAGCGCGGCCTCGGTGTCCGGCGCGGCGACCAGCGCGTCCACCACCGGGTCGACGATCGTCTCGCTGGCCCGCTGAGCGACGGCGACGTGCAGCCCCGGCAGCCCGTTGAAGTAGTGGTGCAGGAGCCCCGGCCGGATCCGGGCCCGGTCCGCGACGGCCCGGGCCGTGAGTGCGGCCCAGCCGCCCTCGGCGAGCAGGTCGAGACCGATGCCCACGAGCTGCTCCCGGCGTGCCAGGCCGCGGGGCGTCGACGCGCGGGGCTCCTCGTGGGTCATCACGCCACGCTATCCCAACGCTTGCACCCTGCAACCATCGAGATCATCGCGCGTCCCCGGTTCCCCGGGGCCGGACGGGGTAGGGCCGCCGCATGATCGATGCGGTGCTCTTCGACGTCGACGGCACGCTGGTCGACACCAACTACCTGCACGCCGCCACCTGGTGGCAGGCGTTCCTCCAGCACGGGCACACCGTCCCCATGGCGGACGTGCACCGGGCGGTCGGCATGGGGTCGGACAAGCTGCTGGACCATCTGCTCCCCGACGACCGGGACCGGGACGCCGACGACGGGATCCGCACGGCGCACACGGCCCTGTACGCGCAGTACTGGTCGCGGCTCCAGGCCTTCGACGGCGCCGCCGACCTGCTGCGGGCCTGCTCCGGGCGCGGGAACCGCGTCGTGCTCGCCAGCTCGGCCGCCGCGCCCGAGCTGAGGGCGCTGCGCGCCGCGCTGGACGCCGACGACGCGATCGACGAGGCCACCTCCGGTTCGGAGGTGGAGGCGACCAAGCCGGCGCCCGACCTCGTCCGGCTGGCCCTGGAACGGGCCGCGGTGCCCGCCGAGCGGGCCGTGTTCGTGGGCGACACGCGCTGGGACGTCGAGGCGGCCCGGCGGGCGGGGATGCCGTGCGTGTGCGTGCTCACCGGCGGCTGGAGCCGCGCCGAACTGGAGCGGGCGGGCGCGGCGGCCGTCTACGACGACCCCCGCGCCCTCCTGGACGATCTGGACCGCGGCCCGCTCGCGCTATGACGCGCGGTCGCGCTCGGCGGCGAGCTGCAGCGCCACGTCGATGATCATGTCCTCCTGGCCGCCCACGTAGCCGGCCTCGCCGACCTTCTGCAGGATCTCGTGCGCCGGGACGCCGTAGCGCTCGGCGGCCCGCTCGGCGTGCAGCAGGAAGCTGGAGTACACGCCCGCGTACCCCTGCGTGATCGCGCCGCGGTCGGCGAACGGCAGCCGGTGCAGGAAGGGCTTCACCACGTCGTCGGCCGCCGCCAGCGCGCCCTGCACGTCCACGCCCGTCGGGACGCCGAGCCGCTCGAACGTCGCGACCAGCACCTCGGTGGGGGAGTTGCCCGCCCCCGCGCCGAGCGCGCACAGCGCGCCGTCGATCTGCCGGGCGCCGTTCTGCTGCGCCAGGACGGAGTTGGCGACGCCGAGGGAGAGGTTCTGGTGGCCGTGGAAGCCGACCTGCGCCTCGTGCCCGATCTCCTTGACCAGCGCGCTGATCCGTTCCTGCGCCTCACCGAGGACGAGGGCGCCCGCGGAGTCGACGACGTAGACGCACTGCGCGCCGCCGTCCACCATGATCCGGGCCTGCCGCGCCAGCTCCTCCGGGCCCACCCGGTGCGACAGCATGAGGAACCCGACGGTCTCCATGCCGAGGTCGCGGGCGGCGGCGAAGTGCTGCAGCGACACGTCCGCCTCGGTGCAGTGCGTGGCGACGCGGGCGACGGACGCGCCCGCGTCGTGCGCCATCTTCAGGTCGTGGACCGTGCCGAGGCCCGGCAGCAGCAGGACGGCGATCTTGGCCCGGGTCGCCTCGTCCACGGCGGCGGCGACGAGCTTAACGTCGTCCTCCAGCGAGAAGCCGTAGTTGAAGGACGATCCGCCGAGACCGTCGCCGTGGGTGACCTCGATGACCTCGACCCCTGCGGCGTCCAGGGCGTGCACGACGCCGCGGACCTGCTCCTCGGTGAAGCGGTGCGCCATCGCGTGGCTGCCGTCCCGCAGCGTCGAGTCGGTGATCCGGATCTTCTCGGTGACGTCGCTCATGAGGAGGCCTTCCTTCGCGCGAGCTGCTCGCCTACCCTGGCGGCGGCCGCGGTCATGATGTCGAGGTTGCCGGCCCACGCAGGCAGGTAGTCGCCGTTGCCGCGCACCTCCAGGAACACCGCGACGCGGGCCATCCCGTTCCAGATGTCGCGGGGCTCGTCGAACTGCGGCTCGACGCGCAGCGTGTAGCCGGGCACGTAGGCGGCGACCTCCGCGACCATCTTCTCGATCGACTCGGAGACGGCCTTGGTGTCGGCGTCGGACGGGATCGCGCAGAACACCGTGTCCCGCATGATCATCGGCGGGTCCACCGGGTTGAGGATGATGATCGCCTTGCCCCGCCCGGCGCCGCCGACCTGCTCGATCGCGCGGGCCGTGGTCTCGGTGAACTCGTCGATGTTCGCGCGGGTGCCGGGCCCGGCCGAGCGGGACGCGATCGACGCGACGATCTCGGCGTACGGCACCGGCACCACCGAGGACACCGCGTGCACGATCGGGATCGTCGCCTGGCCGCCGCAGGTGATCATGTTGAGGTTGGGGGCGTCCGAGAGCGAGTCCAGGTTCACCGGCGGGCACACCAGGGGGCCCGCCGCGGCCGGCGTCAGGTCGATCGCCGTGATCCCCGCCTCCTCGTAGCGGGGCGCGTTGGCCAGATGGGCCTTCGCCGACGTCGCCTCGAACACCAGGTCGGGCAGCACGGGCTGCTTCAGCAGCCAGTCCACGCCCTCCGCCGACGCCTCGACGCCCATCCTGCGGGCGCGCTCCAGGCCGTCGGACTCCGGCACCACCCCGACCATCGAGTGGACGTCGATCAGCTCGCTGCGCTGGAGTTTGACCAGCAGGTCGGTGCCGATGTTCCCCGGCCCGACGATCGCCGCCGTCAACTTGCTCATGCCTGTTCCCTCCTTCCGAACCGAGCGGTCACGGAACCGATTCCGGCGAACGTCGCCGTCAGCGTCTGTCCGGGCGCGACCGGCACGGCCGCGGTGATGGAGCCGGGCAGCACCACGTGCCCGGCCTCCAGGCTCACGCCGCGCTCGCCGAGGACGTTGGCCAGCCAGACCAGCGCGTTGATCGGCGATCCGAGGACCGCGCCGCCCGCGCCGGTGTCGATCAGGTCGCCGTCGCGGCGCAGCAGGCAGCCCATCAGCGACAGGTCCTGGTCGTCCAGGCGGACCGGGCGGGTGCCGAGCACCACGCCGCCGCTGGAGGCGTTGTCCGCGATCGTGTCCGGCAGGGTGATCTTCCAGTCCGCGATGCGGGAGTCGATCACCTCAAGCGCGGGCAGCACGTAGTCGACGGCCGCGACGGCGTCCGCCGCCGTGGCGCCGGGCCCGGCCAGCGGGCGGCCCAGCACGAACGCGATCTCCGGTTCGATCCGGGGCTGCAGAAACCGGCCGGTGTCGATCGGGGCGCTCTCCGGCAGGAACATCGTGTCCAGCAGCACGCCGAAGTCCGGCTGGTCCACGCCCATCTGGCGCTGCATCGCCGCCGAGGTCAGGCCGACCTTGTGGCCCTTGACGCGCGCTCCGGCGGCGGTCCACGCCGTGACCTGGGCGAGCTGGACCGCGTAGGCGTCGGCCACCGACATGTCCGGATGGTCCTTCGTCAGCGGCGCGATGGGAGTGCCGGTGGCGTACGCGTCGAGCAGCGCGGCCGCGGCCTTCTCCACTGAACCCGGGTCCATGGGGCCGTCCTTTCGTTCGTATGGGCAGGCCGAGCCTCTCCCGCCCGGGGCCCCGCGGGCAACGCGGACGTCCCGCGTGGTGGGACACTGGTTTCATGCCGCCCGTCCCGTCCGAGGAGAGCTTCCTGCGCCGCGTCGTCGCGGTGCTGTCGGCGTTCCGCCCGGAGGACGACGGCCTGGGCGCCGCCGAGCTGGCCCGCCGCAGCGGCCTGCCGAAGTCGACCGCGCACCGCATCGCCCTCGACCTGGTGGACGCCGGGCTGCTGGAGCGCCGGGGCCCGCGGGTGCGGCTCGGCCTGCGGCTGTTCGAGATCGGGCAGCGGGTGCCGCGCCAGCGGGTGCTGCGCGACGCCGCCGTCCCCTACATGTCGGACCTGCGGGAGGCGACCCGGCAGACCGTCCATCTCGCGGTGCTGGAGGGCGGCGAGGTCGTCTACGTGGAGATCCTCGGCTCCTCCGGCGGCCCGCGGCTGCCGTCGCAGGTGGGCGGGCGGCTGCCCGCGCACGTGACGGGGGTGGGCAAGGCGATCCTCGCGTTCTCCCCGCCGGAGGTCGTCAAGGGCGTGCTGGAGTCGGAGCTGGTCAAGGTCGGCGAGCGCAGCGTGACCGCGCCGGGGCTGCTCGCCCGGGAACTGGAGACGATCAGGCGGGAGGGCGTCGCCTACGACCGGGAGGAGTCCGGCAGCGGCATCGTCTGCGCCGCCAGCCCCGTCCTCGGCCCGGACGGCCTGGTCCTCGGCGCGCTGTCGGTGTCGGGCTGGGCGACGCGGATGCGGCTCGCCGCGGTCGCGCCGGCCGTCCACACCGCCGCGCTCACCCTGTCGCGCACGCTGGGCGGCTAGGGGCTCCCGACGGTCAGCCCTCCGGCAGGCGGCGGGCCAGGAGCTCGGCGAGGTGCTCGCCGTCGCGCCGCGCCAGCCCGCGCAGCTGCGTGCGGCAGCTGAACCCGTCGGCCAGGACCACCGCGTCCTCCCCGGCCGCGCGGACGGCCGGGAGCAGCCGCTGCTCGGCGACGGCGACCGACACCTCGTGGTGGCCCTTCTCGACGCCGAAGTTGCCGGCCAGCCCGCAGCAGTCGCCGAGCCGCTCGACGTCCGCGCCCGCCTTGCGTAGCAGGTCGGCGTCCTTCGCCCAGCCCATGACGGCGTGGTGGTGACAGTGCGGCTGCGCGATCCCGGTGACGCCGGACAGGTCGGGCGGCGTCCAGTCCGGCGTCTCGGCGAGCAGCTCGGCCAGGGTGCGGGTCGCGGCGGCGACCTCGCGGGCGGCGGCCGCGTCCACGCCCCTCAGCAGCTCCTCGGCGTCGGACCGCAGCACCCCGGTGCAGGACGGCTCCATGCCGACGACCCTTGCGCCGCGACGCACGTGGGGGAGCAGCGCGCGGACGGTGCGGCGCGCCTGCGCCCGCGCACCGTCCAGCTGACCGGTGGAGATCCACGTGATCCCGCAGCACACGGGGCGCTCGGTCACCGTGACGCGGTAGCCGGCGTGCTCCAGCACCCGCACGGTCGCCCGGCCCACCTCCGGGGAGAACGCGTCGGTGAAGCTGTCCACGAACAGCACCACGTCGCCGTTGCGGCCCCGCGGGCTTCGGTGGGAGGCGAACCAGCGCCGGAACGTCACGGGCGCGAGCGCGGGCAGCGTGCGCCGCCCGTCGATGCCCGCGCCCCAGGCGAGCAGCGGCTTCAGCGCGCGCGACCGCATCGCCGCGTTCACCGCCTTGATCGCCGCGGGCGCCCGGGCGGCGAGCCGCGTCCAGCGCGGGAGCCGGCCGAGCGCGTAGTGGGAGCGCGGCCGGATCCGCCCCCGGTACCGCCGGTGCAGCGCCTCCGCCTTGTAGGAGGCCATGTCGACGCCGGTCGGGCAGTCGGACGCGCAGCCCTTGCACGCGAGGCACAGATCGAGGACGTCGTGCAGGGCGTCGGACTTCCAGCCGTCCGGGCCGAGCTTCCCGCTGACGACCTCCTGGAGCACCCGGGCCCGTCCGCGCGTGGAGTCCTTCTCCTCCCGGGTCGCCAGGTAGGACGGGCACATCACGCCGCCCGACCCGGTGTTGTCGGCGCGGCACTTGCCCACACCGGTGCAGCGGTGCACGGCACGGGACAGGTCGCCCCGGTCGTCCCGGTAGGCGAGGCCGAGGCCCCGGTCCAGCGGGATCGTCTGCACGGCGCGCAGGTCGGCGTCCACGGCCGCGGGGCGGACGATGATGCCGGGGTTGAGCACGTCGTCCGGGTCGAAGACGTCCTTGACGGCCGAGCACAGCGCCAGCGCCTCGGGCGAGTACATGTGCGGCAGCAGCTCGCTGCGGGCCCGCCCGTCGCCGTGCTCGCCGGACATGGTGCCGCCGTGCCGCGCCGCCAGCGCCGCCGCCTCGTTCAGGAAGTCCCGGAAGACGCGCGTCCCGCCGGTCCGCCCGAACGGGAAGTCGATCCGGACGTGGATGCACCCGTCGCCGAAATGCCCGTACGGGACGCCGAACAGGTCGTAGCCGGCCAGCAGCGCCTCGAACTCCCGCAGGTAGGCGCCGAGCCGCTCGGGCGGGACCGCCGCGTCCTCCCACCCGGCGTGCGCCTGCTCGCCGGAGGGCGTGCGCGCGACGAGCCCGGAGCCGTCCTCGCGGATCCGCCACAGCGCGTCGGCGAGCGCCATGTCCTCCACGAGCGCCGAGTCGGCGCAACCGGAATCGGCGACGATCTCGCGCGCCGTGGAACGCAGAGCCCCGGCCTCGGGGCCGGCCAGCTCCACCAGCAGCCACCCGGACCCGGACGGCAGCGGCGGCACCGCGGCGGCGCCTCGCCGCTCCCGCACGACGTCGACGATCCGCGAGTCCAGTCCCTCGCACGCGACCGGGCCGTGCGGCAGGATCGCCGGGACGGCGTCGGCGGCCTCGGCCATCGACCCGTACCCGAGCACCACCAGCGCCCGGTGCGCGGGCTCCCGGACCATCCGCACCCGTGCCGCGAGCGTCAGCGCGAGCGTCCCCTCGCTTCCCACCAGCGCGCGGGCGACGTCGAAGCCCTGCTCCGGCAGCAGGTGCTCCAGCGAGTATCCGGAGACCTGCCGGCCGAACCGCCCGAACTCGGTCCGCACGAGGGCCAGGTTCTCGCCGACCAGCCCCCGCAGCCGCTCCAGCAGGACGCTGCCGGGCCGCGCCCCCGGCACGTCGCCGAGCCGCAGCCGCTCCCCGGACCCGGTGACGACGTCGAGGCCGAGCACGTTGTCGCTCGTGCGCCCGTAGCCGAGCGCCCGCGAGCCGCACGCGTTGTTGCCGATCATCCCGCCGAGCGTGGCGCGCGTCCGGGTGGACGGGTCGGGCCCGAAACGCAGCCCGTGCTCCGCCGCCGCCCGGTGCAGGTCCGCCTGCACGATGCCGGGCTCCACCAGCGCCGTCCCCGCCTCCGGGTCGATCTCCAGCACGCGGTTCAGGTGCCGGCTCACGTCGGCGACGACCCCGGGCCCGACCGCGTTCCCCGCGATGGACGTCCCGGCGCCCCGCATCGTGAGCGGCACCCCGGCGTCCCGGCACACCGCGAGGACGGCCGGCAGCTCGCCCGCCTCGCGGGGCGTCACCACGACCCGCGGCGGCACCCGGTACAGGGAGGCGTCCGACGAGTACAGGGACCGCGCGAGCGCCGAGTCGTCCACCCCGCTGACCCCGGCCGCCCGCAGCGCCTCCAGCAGCTCGCCGTGCTCACGATGGTCGGTCACGGTGACCACGGTAGGTCATCGCGGGCCCGCGCCCTCGCGGGGCCTTCGTCGGGACCAAGGTCCCTACCGCGCGTCACCGCGCTCCACGAGGGTGGTGCGGCGGAACCGATCATGGTTATCCGCTCGGCGCACAGGGAAGGCCCACCGAAATCGGGCTGACGGAGGCAGGTCACGGTGACTGGGACACGTCGGACGGCGGAAGCGGGGCCCGCGGAAACCGGGGTGGGCGGCGGCCGGCCGATGGTCATGCTGGCGGTGGCCACGATCGGGTTCGCGGTGAACTTCTGGGCGTGGGCGCTGCTGAGCCCGCTGGGGCCACGGTTCAAGGACTCGCTGGATCTCTCGTCGTTCGAGCAGTCCCTGCTCGTGGCCGTGCCCGTGGTCGTGGGCTCGCTCGGGCGCATCCCGGTCGGGGCCCTGACCGACCGGTTCGGCGGCCGGGTGATGTTCCCCGCGGTCTCGCTGTTCACCATCGTGCCCGTCCTCTACCTGGGCCTGGCCGGGCACTCCTCGCTGGCGTCGCTGCTCGTCGGCGGGTTCTTCCTCGGCATCGCCGGCACGACGTTCGCGGTCGGGGTCCCCTTCGTCAACGCCTGGTTCCCGCCCCAGCGGCGCGGGCTGGCGGTCGGGATCTTCGGCGCCGGGATGGGCGGCACCGCGATCAGCGCGCTGACGACCGTCAAGGAGGTCGACAGGTACGGGACGGAGTTCCCGTTCGTGGTGATGGCCGTGCTGCTCGCCGTGTACGCGGCCGTCGCGTGGCTCGTCCTGCGGGAGGCCCCCGGGCGCACCGCGCCGACCGAGCCGCTCGCGAAACGGCTGGTCGCGACGGCCCGGATGGGCGTGACCTGGCAGATGTCGGCCCTCTACGCCGTGGCGTTCGGCGGCTACGTCGCGTTCTCGGTGTACCTGCCCACGTATCTGAAGACGCAGTACGGGCTGTCGCAGTCGGACGCCGCCAACCGGATGGCGGGGTTCGTCCTGCTGGCGGTGGTGATGCGCCCGATCGGCGGGTGGCTGTCGGACCGGGTCGGCGCCGCCCGGGTGATGACGGCGGCCCTGGCGGTGACGGTGGCGGGCGCGGCGGCGCAGTCGTTCGCGCCGCCGCTGATGCCGCTCGGGACGATCGCGTTCCTCGCCATGGCCGCCGCGCTCGGCGCCGGCAGCGGCGCCACGTTCGCGCTGGTCGCGCAGCTCACCCCGGTGAGCAAGGTCGGCGCGGTCACCGGTGTCGTCGGCGCCGCGGGCGGCCTCGGCGGGTTCGTCCCGCCGCTGGTCATGGGGTTCGTCTACGGCGCCTACGGCTCCTACGCCGCCGGACTCGTGCTGCTCGCGCTCGTGGCCGCGGCCGCCGCGCTGTTCACCGCCACGGTCGTCCGGCGCGCCGTGCCGGCCCGCCGGGACGCATAGGGAAGGGAAGCGGAGTTGAGCTCGACCGAGGGCAGGCCCGGACTGGACGGCCCGCTGGAGGACGCACTGGTGAGGACGCGGAGGTACTTCACCCGCGCGCAGGTTTCGCCCGATCTGCGGACCATGACCAAGAAGGGCGGGCGGCAGGCGGACGCGTTCTACCGGGACCGCTGGTCGCACGACAAGGTCGTGCGCTCCACGCACGGGGTGAACTGCACCGGGTCGTGCTCGTGGAAGGTGTACGTCAAGGACGGCATCATCACCTGGGAGGCGCAGCAGACCGACTACCCGTCGGTGGGCCCGGACCGTCCCGAGTACGAGCCGCGCGGCTGCCCCCGGGGCGCGTCGTTCTCCTGGTACACCTACTCGCCGACCCGCGTGCGGTACCCGTACGTGCGGGGCGTCCTGCTGGAGATGTACCGGGAGGCCAAGGCCCGCACCGGCGACCCGGTGGCCGCGTGGCGCGACATCGTCTCCGACCCGGAGAGGGCCCGCGCCTACAAGGGCGCGCGGGGCCGCGGCGGGCTGGTGCGGGCGTCGTGGGACGAGGCGACGGAGATGATCGCCGCCGCGCACGTCCACACGATCGCCGAGCACGGCCCGGACCGGGTCGCCGGGTTCTCCCCGATCCCGGCGATGTCGATGGTCTCGCACGCGTCCGGCGCCCGGTTCGTGTCGCTGATCGGCGGGACGATGCTGTCGTTCTACGACTGGTACGCCGATCTGCCGGTGGCGTCCCCGCAGGTGTTCGGCGACCAGACCGACGTCCCCGAGTCGGGCGACTGGTGGGACGCCGGCTACCTGATCATGTGGGGGTCGAACGTGCCGGTGACGCGGACGCCGGACGCGCACTGGATGACCGAGGCCCGCTACCGGGGCCAGAAGGTCGTGGCGGTGTCCCCGGACTACGCCGACAACGTCAAGTTCGCGGACGAGTGGCTGGCCGCCCAGCCCGGCACCGACGGCGCCCTGGCCATGGCCATGGGGCACGTCATCCTCAGGGAGTTCTTCGTCGACCGGCGGGTGCCGTACTTCACCGACTACGTCAAGCGCTACAGCGACCTGCCGTTCCTCGTGCGGCTGGAGGAGCGCGACGGCACCTGCGTCCCGGGCAAGTTCCTCACCGCGGCCGACCTCCCGGGCGCCGAGGCCGAGTCCGAGCACGCGGCGTTCAAGACCGTGATCCTGGACGCGGCCACCGGGCATCCGCTGGTGCCGAACGGGTCGCTCGGATTCCGGTACGGCGACGCCGGCATGGGCAGGTGGAACCTGGACCTGGGCGACGCCGACCCGCTGCTGTCGGTCGAGGGCGGCGAGACGGCCGAGATCGAGCTGGCCCGGTTCGACGGCGTCGACGGCGCGCCGGGAACGCTCCGCAGGGGAGTGCCGGTCCGGAACGTCGGCGGCCACCTGGTCACGACCGTGTTCGACCTGCTGCTCGCCCAGTACGGGGTGGGACGGGACGGGCTGCCCGGTTCGTGGCCGTCCGGGTACGACGACGCGTCGGAGCCGGGCACGCCGGCCTGGCAGGAGACCATCACCGGCGTCCCCGCGCAGGCCGCCGAGCGGATCGGGCGCGAGTTCGCGGCGAACGCCGAGGAGTCCCGCGGCCGGTCGATGATCATCATGGGCGCGGGCACCAACCACTGGTTCCACTCCGACACCATCTACCGGACGTTCCTCGCCCTGACCACGCTGACCGGCGGGCAGGGCGTGAACGGCGGCGGCTGGGCCCATTACGTCGGGCAGGAGAAGTGCCGCCCGGTGACCGGGTGGTCGCAGCTGGCGTTCGGGCTGGACTGGTCCCGCCCGCCCCGCCAGATGATCGGCACCGCCTTCTGGTACCTGCACTCCGACCAGTTCCGCTACGACCGGTTCGACGCGGGCACCCTGTCGGCGGCGACGGGCGGAGGGCGGCTCGCGGGGCGGACCACCGCCGACGTGATCGCGCAGGCGGCGCGGCTGGGCTGGATGCCGTCCTACCCGACCTTCGACCGCAACCCGCTCACCCTCGCCGACGAGGCCGAGGCCGCCGGGAGGCCGGCCGGCGAGCACATCGTGGACGAGCTGAAGGCCGGGCGGCTGAAGTTCGCCTGCCAGGACCCCGACGCCCCGGAGAACTTCCCCCGCGTCCTGACGGTGTGGCGGTCCAACCTGCTGGGCTCGTCCGCCAAGGGCAACGAGTACTTCCTCAAGCACCTGCTGGGCGCCGACGACGCCGTGCGGGCGGAGGAGTCACCGCCCGGCGAACGCCCCAGGGAGGTCGTCTGGCGGGACGAGGCCCCGGCCGGGAAGCTGGACCTGCTGCTGTCGCTGGACTTCCGGATGACCAGCACCACGGTCTACTCCGACATCGTGCTGCCGGCCGCGACCTGGTACGAGAAGCACGACCTCAACACCACCGACATGCACCCGTACGTGCACTCGTTCAACCCGGCGATCGCGCCGCCGTGGCAGACCCGGAGCGACTGGCGCGCCTTCCAGGACATCGCCGCCCAGTTCAGCCGGCTGGCCGAGCGGCATCTGGGCGTCCGCAAGGACGTCGTCGCCGTGCCGCTGCTGCACGACACCCCCGACGAGATGGCGACTCCCCACGGACGCGTCGCCGACTGGGCCGAGGGCGAATGCGAGCCCGTCCCGGGCGTGACGATGCCGAAGCTGGTGACGGTGGAGCGCGACTATCCGGCCGTCGCCGCGAAGATGACCGCGCTCGGCCCGCTCGCCGAGCGGCTCGGCGCGACCACCAAGGGCGTCACGTTCGACCTCGAAGGCCCGGTCGAGTACCTGGGGCACAAGAACGGCGTGGTGCGGGGCGGCCCTGCGGACGGGCGCCCGTCGCTGCGGCGGGACGTGCACGCCTGCGAGGCGATCCTGGCGATGTCCGGGACCACGAACGGGCATCTGGCCGCCCAGGGGTTCCGGGCGGTGGAGCGGCGCACCGGCCGGCCCCTCGCCGATCTGGCCGCCGAGCACGAGGGCGAGCAGATCACGTTCGCCGACACCCAGGCGCGTCCCGTCCCCGTCATCACCTCCCCGGAGTGGTCGGGGTCGGAGGCCGGCGGGCGCCGGTACTCGCCGTTCACGATCAATGTGGAGCGGCTCAAGCCGTGGCACACCCTGACCGGGCGGCAGCACTTCTACCTCGACCACGACTGGATGGCCGAGCTGGGCGAGCAGCTGCCGACGTTCCGGCCGCCGCTCGACATGTCCGCCCTGTTCGGCGAGCCCGAGCTCGGCGAGACGGGCGAACTGGGGCTGACCGTCCGGTACCTCACCCCGCACAACAAGTGGTCGATCCACTCGGAGTACCAGGACAACCTGTTCATGCTGTCGTTGTCGCGCGGCGGCCCGGTGATCTGGATGAGCGGGGTGGACGCCGCGAAGATCGGCGTGCGCGACAACGACTGGATCGAGGCGGTGAACCGCAACGGCGTCGTCGTCGCCCGGGCGATCGTGTCGCACCGGATGCCGGAGGGCACCGTGTACATGTACCACGCGCAGGACAAGCTGATCGACGTCCCGCGCTCGGAGACCTCCGGCCGCCGCGGCGGCATCCACAACTCGCTGACCCGGCTGCTGATCAAGCCGAGCCACCTCATCGGCGGGTACGCGCAGCTGTCGTTCGCGTTCAACTACCTCGGCCCCACCGGAAACCAGCGCGACGAGGTCACCGTCATCCGCCGCCGCTCACAGGAGGTGCAGTACTAGTGCGCGTCATGGCGCAGATGTCGATGGTGATGAACCTCGACAAGTGCATCGGCTGCCACACCTGCTCGGTCACCTGCAAGCAGGCGTGGACGAACCGCAGCGGCGTCGAGTACGTGTGGTTCAACAACGTCGAGACCCGTCCCGGGCAGGGCTACCCCCGGCGGTACGAGGACCAGGAGCGCTGGCGCGGCGGCTGGGCGCTGAACCGGCGCGGCCGGCTCGCGCTCAGGGGCGGCGGGCGGCTCCGCAAGCTCCTGACGATCTTCTCCAACCCCAAGCTGCCCGGGATCGACGACTACTACGAGCCCTGGACCTACGACTACGAGACCCTCACCAACGCGCCGCTGCAGGAGCACACGCCGGTCGCGCGGCCGAAGTCGCTGCTGTCGGGCAAGGACATGAAGGTCTCCTGGTCGGCGAACTGGGACGACGACCTCGGCGGCTCGATCGAGCACGGCGACAAGGACGTCCTGCTCAAGGACATCTCCGACAAGGTGAAGATGGAGTTCGACAAGACCTTCATGTTCTACCTGCCGCGGATCTGCGAGCACTGCCTCAACCCCAGCTGCGCGGCGTCCTGCCCGTCCGGTGCGATCTACAAGCGCTCCGAGGACGGCATCGTCCTGGTCGACCAGGACCGCTGCCGCGGCTGGCGGATGTGCGTGTCGGGCTGCCCGTACAAGAAGGTGTACTTCAACCACCGCACCGGCAAGGCCGAGAAGTGCACGTTCTGCTTCCCGCGCGTCGAGGTCGGCATCCCCACCGTCTGCTCGGAGACCTGCGTGGGACGGCTCCGCTACATCGGGCTGGTCCTCTACGACGCCGACCGGGTGCTGGAGGCCGCGTCGACCCCCGACGACACCGGCCTCTACGAGGCGCAGCGGCGGGTGTTCCTGGACCCGGCCGACCCCGAGGTCGTGGCGGCGGCCGAGCGCGACGGCATCCCGGCCGACTGGATCGAGGCCGCGCAGCGCTCCCCGATCCACGCCCTGATCAACACCTACAAGGTGGCGCTGCCGCTGCACCCGGAGTACCGGACGATGCCGATGGTCTGGTACATCCCGCCGCTGTCGCCGGTCGTGGACGTCGTCCGCGACACCGGCCACGACGCCGAGAACAAGGGGAACCTGTTCGCCGCGATCGACGCGCTGCGCATCCCGGTCGAGTACCTCGCCGAACTGTTCACCGCGGGGGACACCGCCCCGGTGGACGCGGTCCTGCGGCGGCTGGCCGCGATGCGGTCCTACATGCGCGACATCAACCTGGGCCGCGAACCCGACGACACGATCCCCCAGGGGGTCGGGATGTCGGGGGAGGCGATGTACGACATGTACCGGCTGCTGGCGCTGGCCAAGTACGACGAGCGGTACGTGATCCCGCCCGCGCACGCCGAGCAGGCCCACGGCCTGGAGGAACTGGCGACCGAGTGCGCGCTCGACTACGAGGGCGGGCCGGGGATGGGCGGAGCGGGGATGGGCGGCGGCTCGGGGCCGTTCGGAGAGGCCTCCGGCGGCGCCAGCCCCATCGCGGTGGAGAACTTCCACATGCTCAGGGAGCGGCAGACCTCCGACAGCCCGGTCGATCCGGCCGACAAGCACAGGCGCGTCAACCTGCTCAACTGGGACGGCAAGGGCGCCCCCGCCGGACTGTTCCCCGCGCGCGAGGACGAGGGCGCGGGACCGCAGGGCACCGACCCGCCCGCGGAGTCGGACGACGCGGAAACGGAGCCCAGGCCGTGAAGATCAGACCCACGCGCAAGGCCGGCCTCACCGACACCGAGCTGGCCACCGCCTGGCAGGTCGCCTCGCTGCTGCTCGGCTACCCCGACGAGGAGCTGCTCGGGCGGCGGCCGCTGCTGCGCCGGGCCGTGGCGAGCCTGCCCCCGCCCCTCGCGGAGCCGCTGAACCGCGTCCTCGACCACCTGGACGCGACCCCGCCGCGCGAACTGGCGGCCGACTACGTCGCCACGTTCGACCACCGCAGACGCTGCTGCCTCTACCTCACCTACTACGCCTACGGGGACACCCGCAAACGCGGCATGGCCCTGGTGCGGTTCAAGCAGGCGTACCAGGCGGCCGGGCTCGACCTGGACGAAGGCGAGCTGCCCGACCACCTGGCCGTCGTGCTGGAGTTCGCCGCCTCCGGCGACCTCGCGCAGGGACGCCGGCTGCTGCTGGAGCACCGCGCCGGCCTGGAACTCCTGCGCCTGTCCCTCACCGAGTCCGGATCGCCGTGGACGGCCGTCCTGGACGCCGTCACGGCCACGCTGCCGCCGCTGACCGGGCGGACCGAGGAGGCCGTCGCCCGCCTCATCGCCGAAGGCCCGCCCGAAGAGGAGGTCGGCCTGGCCCCCTACGGCGCCGACGCGACCGCCATGGGGCCGGTCTTCCTGCCCGACCCCGTCCTTGGAGCCCGTTCATGACCAGTGACCTGCCCGTTCTCGCCGCTGAGAACGGCGGCGATCCCGGCGTCTCCGGCATCCTCCTCTGGGTGGCCCTGCCCTACGTCGCCGTGGCGGTGTTCGTCCTCGGGCACATCTGGCGCTACCGCTACGACAAGTTCGGCTGGACGACCCGCTCGTCCCAGCTCTACGAACGGCGCCTGCTGCGCATCGGCAGCCCGCTGTTCCACTTCGGCATCATCCTCGTGGCGTTCGGTCACGTCGGCGGGCTGCTCATCCCCGACACCTGGACGGAGGCCGTCGGCGTGTCCGAGGGCGTCTACCACGTCCTCGCCGTGGTGCTCGGGACCGTCGCCGGCTTCTGCACCCTGGCCGGACTGGCGATCCTGATCTACCGGCGCCGCACGGTCGGGCCGGTGTTCTCCGCCACCACCCGCAACGACAAGTTCATGTACGCCGTCCTGGCGCTGACCATCGTGCTCGGCCTGTCCGCGACCGTCGCCGCGAACATCATCGGAGGCGGCTACGACTACCGGGAGACGGTGTCCCCGTGGTTCCGGTCGATCTTCTACCTGCGGCCCGACCCCGGCCTGATGACCGGCGTGCCGATCCTGTTCCAGCTGCATGCGATCAGCGCGCTCGTCCTGTTCGGCATCTGGCCGTTCACGCGGCTGGTGCACATGCTCACCGCGCCGATCGGATACCTGACCCGCCCCTACATCGTCTACCGCAGTCGCGACGAGCGGCTGGGCACGCACCCGCCGCGGCGGGGCTGGGAGCGTCCCACCTGAGGTCCCGGCCCGGTGCCGGGCACCGCCCGTACGGGCGGTAACGTCCGGAGGCGATCCCTTCCGCCACCGTCCCACCACCCGCCCGGTACGCTCTCGGAGGCCCCTCGTGCTCGCCGTCACCACCGCCGACGTGCGGATCTTCCTGCACGTGCTCGCCGCGACGATCTGGGTCGGCGGGCAGATCACCCTCGGCGCGCTCGTGCCCGCCCTGCGCGGCCACGAGGGCGTCACCAAGGCCGCCGCCCGCCGGTTCAACACGATCGCCTGGCCCGCGTTCGCCGTCCTCGTCCTCACCGGCGTCTGGAACATCGTCGCGGGCGACCTGGAAGGCGCAGCCCAGCGCACCCTGGAGGTGAAGCTGGTGTTCGTCCTGCTGTCCGGGGCGGCGGCGTTCCTGCACACCCGCGCCACGTCCAAGGCCGGGCTCGCCGTCTGGGGCGCGCTCGGGGCCCTGGGCGCGCTCCTCGCGCTGTTCTTCGGCGTCCAGCTCGGCTGACGCCCGCCGCCGCCCGCACCCTGCGCCGGGAAGCTGGTAGATCGTCTAGGTTTGTCCCATGAGTGATTCCGTGGCGGTGGGGCTGGTCGGGGCGGGTCCCTGGGCGGGAATGGTGCACGCGCCGGCGCTGGCGGCGGGCCCGTCCACCCGGCTCGCGGGAGTGTGGGCGCGGCGCCCCGAGGCGTCCGCCGCGCTGGCCGGCGAGCACGGCGCGCCCTCGTTCGAGCGGATCGAGGAGCTGTTCGACGCCTGCGAGGCCGTGGCGTTCTCCGTCCCGCCGGACGTGCAGGCCGACCTCGCCGCCCGGGCCGCCCGCGCGGGCAAGGCCGTCCTGCTGGAGAAGCCCCTCGCCATGGACCTGGACGGGGCCCGCCGCCTCGCGGGCGCCGTCGCCGAGGCGGGCGTCGTCTCGCAGATGGTCCTCACGCTGCGCTACTCGCGCGCCGCCCGCGACTTCCTCGACCGGACGCGGGGGCTGGAGCCGTTCGGCGGCTACGGCTCGTTCGTCTCGTCCGTGCTGAGCGGGGGCCCCTTCGCCACCCCGTGGCGGCTGGAGAAGGGGGCGCTGCTCGACCTCGGCCCCCACATCGTCGACCTGCTGGACGCCGCGCTCGGCCGGGTCGCCGCCGTGCGCGCGCACGGCGACCCCCTCGGCTGGCTGGGGCTGACGCTGGAGCACGAGGGCGGCGCGATCAGCCAGGCGTCGGTGTCGATGGCGGGCATGGGGGAGCTCCCGCCCGCCCACGTCGAGGTGTACGGGCGGGGCGGCCACGCGCGGCTCGACTGGTCGCAGCTCGGCGACGACGCGTTCGCCACGATGGTGGCCGAGTTCGCCGTCGCCGTCCGGAGCGGGACGAGCCCCGCTCTGGACGCCGCCCACGGCCTGCGGATCCAGGAGGTGCTGGCCTCGGCCGAGGCGCAGCTGGCCTGAACCGCCTGCCATGCTTGGTCCATGGCACGCACCATCGATGAGATCCTCGCCGCCGCGCGCGACCGGCTCGCGCGCGTCCACCCCGACCAGGCCCACGCCGAGCTGAGCGACGGGGCGGTGCTGGTCGACATCCGCCCCGCCGCCCAGCGCGCGGAGGAGGGCGAGATCCCGGAGGCGCTGATCGTGGAGCGCAACGTCCTGGAGTGGCGCTTCGATCCGTCCTCGGGCGCCCGGCTGCCCCAGGCCACCGGGCACGACCTCCGCGTGATCGTGTTCTGCTCGGAGGGCTACACCTCCAGCCTCGCCGCCGCGTCCCTGCACGACCTCGGCCTGACCCGCGCGACCGACGTCGTGGGCGGCTTCAAGGCGTGGCGCGCGGCGGGCCTGCCGACGACCGGGGGCGGCGCCCGGTGACCCGGTGAGTTGAGCTCTTAACATTCCTGGTGTTAACTTCTGGCCTGGCGTCCGGACGGAGGAGCGGGGCATGAGCGACCGGCAGCGGCGGGGGCCCGCGCAGCGGCAGGACGCGATCGCCGAGGCGGTGCTCGCCGCGGGATCGGGGACGGCCGCCGAGCTCGCCGAGCGGTTCGGGGTCAGCCTCATGACGATCCACCGCGACCTGGACGAGCTGGAGCGCCAGGGGATCGTCCGCAAGTACCGCGGCGGGGTCACCGCGCAGCGGTCCGGGGTCTTCGAGAGCAGCGTCGCCTATCGCGCCAAGACGATGCGCGAGGAGAAGGAGGCGGTCGCCGCCCGGGCGGTGGAGCTGGTCGAGCCCGGCATGGCGATCATGCTCGACGACTCGACCACGGCCCTCGCCCTCGCCCGGCGGCTCCCGGGCCTCGGCCCGCTGACGATCGTCACCAACTTCCTGGACGGCCTGAACCTGCTGGCCCCGGTCCAGGGCATCCGGCTCATCGCCCTCGGCGGCGACTACGATCCGCTGCACAACTCGTTCATGGGCGTCTCGTGCGTCGAGATGATCGAGTCCCTGCAGGTCGACCTGTGCTTCGTGTCGACCTCGGCGGTGTCGGCGGGCAACGCCGGCCACCAGGAGCAGCGGGTCGTGGTCGTCAAGCGGGCCATGCTGCGCAGCGCCGTCCGCAACGTCCTGCTGGTGGACCACACGAAGCTGGGCCGCACCGCGCTGCACCGGGTCGCGCCGCTCAGCGACTTCGAGCGCGTCGTCGTGGACGACGGGGCGGCGCCGGAGGCGCTCGCCGAGCTGGCGAAGCACAAGGTCGAGTACGACGTCGCCGTGTGCCGGCGCCGCTGACCTCTGTGAGAGCGGACGTTATAACTAACATCGCCTGACCCGTGCGCGCCTAGAGTGCTCACGGGATCGATGCTGAGCTGTGACCAGGCCTTTCCGGCTCTTCCGAACGATCATCGTCACGATCGTGGGTGTTAGTTAACGCCGATGTATTGACACTTCTAACGTTCTTGATGTTACGTTCTCCCCGCGGTGGCCGCCGACCCCCCGGTCGCGCGGACGCCGCACCGGCTCCATCGCCCCCTTCACGGGCGTACCCCGAGGAGAACTCTGTGAAGAAGCCCTCTCTCAGGACGGTCGCAGCGGCCGCCGCGGCCCTCGCCGCGCTCGCCCCCGTCGCGGCGTGCTCCTCCAAGAGCGCGGGGTCCGGCGGCGGCGACGCGAAGAACGCCAAGATCGCGTTCCTCATGCCCGACATCGCCTCGACCCGCTACGAGCTGTACGACGCCCCGCTGTTCAAGGCCAAGATGAAGCAGCTGTGCGGCGGCTGCACGGTGCTCTACCAGAACGCCGGCGCCGACGCCTCCAAGCAGCAGCAGCAGGCCAGCTCGGTGCTCGCCCAGGGCGTCAAGGCCATCGTGATCGACCCGGTCGACTCGGCCGCCGCGGCCTCGATCGTCCGGATGGCGCAGTCCCGGCAGGTGAAGGTCATCGCCTACGACCGCCCCATCCCGGCGGCCAAGGCCGACTACTACGTCTCCTTCGACAACGAGAAGATCGGCGCGATGATCGGCCAGTCGCTGGTCGACCACCTCAAGCAGGAGAAGGCCGAGGGCGGCATCCTGGAGGTCAACGGCTCGCCGACCGACGCCGCCGCGAACCTGATCAAGAAGGGCATCCACAGCTCCGTCGACCCGAGCGGCTTCAAGCTGCTCGCCGAGTACGACACGCCCGGCTGGGAGCCCGCGAAGGCCCAGCAGTGGGTCAGCGGCCAGATCAGCAAGTACCGCGGCCAGATCGCGGGCGTCGTCGCCGCGAACGACGGCACCGGCGGCGCCGCCGTCGCCGCCTTCAAGGCCGCCGGCACCGACGTCCCGCCGGTGACCGGCAACGACGCCGAGCTCGCCGCCGCGCAGCGGATCATCGCCGGCGACCAGTACAACACGATCTCCAAGCCGATCAAGATCGTCGCGGAGGCCGCCGCCACCGCGGCCCACAAGTTCGTCCAGGGCGAGACCCCGAAGGGCAACACGACGCTGTTCAACACGCCGTCGGAGCTGTTCACCCCGACCGTCGTCACCCAGGACAACATCGGCAAGGTCCTGCTCGGCCCGGACGGCGCCCTCAAGGCCGACAAGGTCTGCACCGCCGAGTACGCCGCCGCCTGCGCCAAGCTCGGCCTCAAGTAGCGATCTCCCGAGGTTCGTCATGTCACCAACGCCCACCCCGGCCGCCGGAGCGGCGGGCTCGCTGCTGTCGCTGCGCGGCGTCAGCAAGTCCTTCGGCGCGGTCGCCGCGCTCACCGGCGTCGACCTGGACGTCGCCGCCGGCGAGGTCGTCGCCCTCGTCGGCGACAACGGCGCCGGCAAGTCCACCCTGGTGAAGGTCCTGTCCGGCGTGCACGCCCCGGACGCGGGGACCATCACCTTCGAGTCGCGGGAGGTGAGCATCCCCACCCCGGCCGCGGCGCAGCAGCTCGGCATCGCGACCGTCTTCCAGGACCTCGCCCTCTGCGAGAACCTCAACGTGATCGAGAACCTGTTCCTCGGCCGCGAGATGCGGGCGCTGCGCCTGGACGACGTCGCGATGGAGGTCCGCTCCCGCGAGCTGCTCACCCAGCTCTCGGCGAAGATCCCCTCGGTGGGGGTCCCGGTCGCGGCGCTGTCGGGCGGCCAGCGGCAGACCGTGGCGATCGCCCGGTCGCTGCTCGGCGACCCGAAGGTCATCATCCTGGACGAGCCGACCGCCGCGCTCGGCGTGGCGCAGACCGCCGAGGTGCTCAACCTGATCGAGCGGCTCCGCGAGCGCGGCCACGGCGTCCTGATGATCAGCCACAACATGGCCGACGTGCAGGCCGTCGCCGACACCGTCGCGGTGCTGCGCCTCGGCCGCAACAACGGCGTGTTCGACGCGCGGACGACCTCCGCCGAGGAACTGGTCGCCGCCATCACCGGCGCGACCGACAACGTGGTGAGCCGCCGCGCCGGCAAGCTCCGTCCCGAAGCGGAGGACGCCCCCGTGGAGGGGGACGAGACGAGCGGGACCGCGCAGGCGGAGGACGCACCCGGCGACGCGGACGAGCCGGACGGCGACCGGCCCGAGCGGGTCGCACCGGGCGGGATGAGGAAGGGAGCGGGCGATGAGTGACCTCATGGCGCCCCCGGAGACCACGGCCGGTCTGCCGGGCGAGCCCGGGGACCGGGGCGTGCGCGCCGCGCTGGCGGCGGCCGCCGACCGGGTCCGCGGCGGCGACCTCGGCGTCGCGCCGGTGGTCGGCGGGCTGATCGTGATCTGGACCGTGATGCAGATCCTCAACCCGGTCTTCCTGTCCAGCGCGAACCTGGTCAACCTGGCCCTGGAGTGCGTGCCGGTCGGCGTGATCGCGCTCGGCGTGGTGTTCATGCTGCTGGTCGGGCAGATCGACCTGTCGGTGGGATCGGTCAGCGGGCTCAGCGCCGCCGTGGTCGCGGTGCTGTTCGTCGACCAGGGCTGGCCGTCCTGGCTGGCCATCGTCGTGGCGGTGGCGCTGGCCGTCGCGCTCGGCTGGTTCTACTCCAAGGTGTTCAACCGGCTCGGCGTGCCCAGCTTCGTGATCACCCTGGCCGGGCTGCTCGGCTGGCTCGGCGTGCAGCTGTGGGTCCTCGGGCCCAAGGGCTCGATCAACCTGCCGTTCGACTCGCGGCTGGTGACGTTCGCCCAGCTCGACTTCCTCCCGCCCTGGCTGGCGTACGCGCTGGCCGTCGCGGGCGCCGCCGGGCTGTACCTGACCGGCCACAACCGGGCGGTCCAGCGCCGCAGGGCGGGCCTGCCCGCGACGACGGAGCGCACGCTCGTCCTGCGCAGCGCCGCCCTGCTGGCCGGCCTCGTCGTGGCGGTCTGGTACCTGAACCGGGACCGCGGCGTCGGCTGGATGTTCGTCCTGTTCCTGGCGCTCGTGCTGATGACGCACTACGTCCTGTCCCGGACGAAGTACGGCAAGTCCGTGTACGCGGTCGGCGGCAACGTCGAGGCGGCCCGGCGCGCCGGCATCAACGTCAGGACGGTCTACGCCTCCGCGTTCGTCATGTGCACCACGCTCGCCGCGATCGGCGGCATCCTCGCCGCGGCGCGCCTCGCGGCGGCCAACCAGAGCAGCGGCGGCGGCGACGTCAACCTGAACGCGATCGCGGCCGCCGTCATCGGCGGGACGAGCCTGTTCGGCGGGCGCGGCAACGCGTTCGCGGCGCTGCTCGGCATCCTGGTCATCCAGTCGATCTCCAGCGGGCTGACGCTGCTGAACCTCGACTCGTCCTACCGCTTCATGGTCACCGGCGCCGTGCTGCTGCTCGCCGTGGCGCTGGACTCGGTCGCCCGCCGCTCGCGCGCCTCGCACGGCCGCGCCTGACCGGCGCGGGTTGGATGGGACCACTACGCAACGGACGGGGGAGCCGATGACGGTCGTCTGCGTCGACGCGGGCACCACGATGATCAAAGCGGTGGGCTACGCCGGGGACGGCGCCGAACTGGCCGTCGCCCGGCGGCCCACCGAGGTCACCCGGCCCGCGCCGGGGCACGCCGAGCAGGACATGGGCGCGGTGTGGCGGGCCGTCGCCGACGCCGTCCGGGAGGTGCTCGCCCAGGTCGGCGGCGACGTCGACTTCCTCGCGCTCACCGCGCAGGGCGACGGCTGCTGGCTGGTGGACGGCGACGGCGCCCCCACCGGCCCGGCGATCCTGTGGAACGACGGCCGCGCCGCCCCGGCCGTCGAGCGCTGGGCGGCCTCCGGCGTGCTGGAGCGGGCGTTCCGCGTCAACGGGTCGCTGCACTTCGCGGGCCTGCCGAACGCGATCCTCACCTGGCTGCGCGAGCACGACCCCGACCGGCTCGCCCGGTCGGCGGCGTCCCTCACCTGCGGCGGCTGGATCTTCTCCCGCCTCACCGGGCAGATCGCGGTGGACGGCTCGGACGCGTCCGTGCCGTTCCTGGACATCGCCGCGCTCCGCTTCTCCGACGACCTGCTCCGCGCCTACGACATGGAGTGGGCGCGGCGGCTCCTGCCCGACCTGCGCGGCGACGACCGGCGCGCCGCCCCCCTGACCCGGGACGCGGCGGCCGAGCTGGGGCTGCCGGAGGGCCTGCCCGTCGTCCTCGCCCCCTACGACATCGCGTCCACCGCGATCGGCGTCGGCGCGGTCGACACCGGCCAGGCCTGCACGATCCTCGGCACGACGCTGTGCACGGAGACGGTCGTGGACGGCCCCCGCCTGGGCGGCGACCCGTCCGGCCTCACGGTCGCGATGGGCCTGCCGGGCCGCTACCTGAGGGCCTTCCCGACGCTCGCGGGCGGCCAGGTCGTCGACTGGGCATGCCGCGTCCTCGGCCTCGCCGCGCCCGCGGCGCTCGCCGAACTGGCGGCGCGGGCGGCGCCGGGCGCCGACGGTCTGGTGTTCCTGCCGTACCTGTCTCCCGCCGGGGAACGCGCGCCGTTCCTGGACCCGCAGGCGCGCGGCGCGTTCCACGGCCTCACCGTCCACCACGAGCGCGAGCACCTCGCCCGCGCCGTCCTGGAAGGGCTCAGCCTGGTCGTCCGCGACTGCCTGGCGGCGGCCGAGACCCGTCCGACCGAACTGCGCGTCAGCGGCGGCGGCTCGGCCAGCCCCGTCTGGCTGGGCATGCTGGCCGACGTCACGGGCGTCCCGGTCGTCCGGTCGGCCGACAGCGAGGCCGGGGCGCGCGGCGCGTTCCTCGTCGGCCTCCTGGCCACCGGGCGGGCCGCCGACGCCCGCGCGGCCGCCGACGCCCATGTCCGTCCCGGCGACACCTACGCGCCCGACCCGGACCGGGCCGCCCGCTACTCCGAGACCTATGAGGACTTCTTGACGATCCGCTCCGCCACGGCGCCCGCCTGGCCGACCCTCGCCGCGGCCCGCGCCCGCACCGCCCTGGACGGCGGCGCCCCGTGACCGGGCGGCACGAGGCGGTGTGGGTCGGGATCGACCTCGGGACGCAGAGCGTGCGCGCGCTCGCCGTCACCGCGTCGGGGGACGTCGCCGGGGCCGGCAGCCGGGCGCTGACCGGCCGGCGGGACGGCCCCCGCCACGAGCAGGACCCCGAGGACTGGTGGACGGCGGTGGGGGCCGCCTGCCGGGAGGCGCTGCGCGACGTCCCGGCGCAGGCCGTGCGGGCCGTCGCCGTCGACGCCACGTCCGGGACGATCCTGCTCACCGACGACGGCGGGCGGCCGCTGACCCCGGCGCTCATGTACGACGACACCCGCGCGGCCGGCCACGTCCAGCGGGTCAACGAGGCCGGCGGCGAGGTGTGGCGCACCCTCGGCTACCAGCGCATGCAGCCCGCCTGGGCCCTGCCGAAACTGCTGTGGCTCCTGGAGCACCACCCGCACGGGGGCGCCCGCCTCGCCCACCAGGCCGACTTCGTCAACCGGCGGCTGACCGGCCACCCGGTGGCCGCGGACCTCAGCAACGCGCTCAAGACCGGGGCGGACCTCATCGCCGAGGCCTGGCCCGCGGACGTCCTCGACGCGCTGGACGTCCCCGCCGATCTTCTCCCGCCCCTGGAACGGTCCGGCACCCCGCTCGGCACGGTCTGCGCGGCGGCCGCCGAAGCGACCGGCCTCCCCGAGGGGACCCCGGTCGTCGCGGGCGCCACCGACGGCTGCGCCGCCCAGCTCGGGACGGGACGCCTCACCGTCGGGTCGTGGAACTCCGTCCTCGGGACGACCCTCGTCCTCAAGGGCGTCAGCGACGACCTCGTCCAGGACCCGTTCGGCGTCGTCTACTCCCACAAGGCCCCGGACGGGCGGTGGCTGCCCGGCGGCGCGTCCAGCACCGGCGCCGGCGCGATCTCCCGCGACTTCCCCGGCCGCGACCTCGCCGACCTGGACCGCCGCGCCGCCCGGCACGAACCGGCGGCGGCGCTGGCCTACCCGCTCGTCCCGGCGGGGGAGCGGTTCCCGTTCCTCGCGCCCGACGCCCGCGGGTTCCGGCTGGACGGGACGGGCGACGAGGCCGACGACTTCGCCGCCGTCCTGCAGGGCGTCGGCTACCTGGAGCGGCTCTGCTTCGACCACCTCGACCTGCTCGGCGCGCCCACCGGCGGCGACCTCACGCTGACCGGCGGGGCCGCGCGCAGCCGGTACTGGTGCCAGCTGCGCGCCGACATCCTCGGCCGCCCCGTCGTGCTGCCCCGCCAGGCCGAGCCCGCGCTCGGCGCCGCCGTCCTCGCCGCCGCGCCGGGCCGCGACGTCGCCGAGACCGCCGGGCGGATGGTCGCCGTCAAGGCGGTGATCGACCCGCGGCCGGAGAGGACCGCCGTGTTCGACGCGCCCTACCTGCGCCTCGTCGGCGAGCTGGAACGGCGCGGGTGGCTGCCCGCCGAGACCGCCGCGCACGCACGCGAGAGGACATCCCGATGACGCGCCTCATCCTCGTCCGCCACGGGGAGACCGAATGGCACGCCGAGAACCGCTACGCGGGGATCAGCGACGTCGCGCTCACCCCGCGCGGCCTGGACCAGGCCCGCACGCTGGCCGCGTGGGCGGGCACGGCCCGGCCCGACGCGGTGTGGTGCTCGGACCTGTCGCGGTCCCGGCTGACCGCGGCGCCGTCCGCCGCGGCGATCGGCGCGCGGCTGCACGTCGACGAGCGGCTCCGGGAACTGGACTTCGGGCACGGTGAGGGCCTCACCCGCGCGGAGATGGAACGCAAGTTCCCCGCGGAGCTGCGCGCCTTCCTGGCCGACCCCGCCGCCTCCCACCTGCCCGGCGGCGAGGACCCGGCCGCCGCCGCCCGGCGCTTCACCGCGTGCCTGGACGACATCGCCCGCCTGCACGAGGGCGGCCGCGTCCTGGTCGTCGCGCACTCCACGGCGATCCGGCTCGCGCTGTGCCGGCTGCTGGGGATTCCCCTCAAGGACTACCGGCGGCGGTTCCCGTCGCTGGGCAACTGCGCACTGACCGAGATCCGGCTCCGGGACGGCGAGGCCGCCCTCCTGGAGTTCAACACCCCACTGGAGCGATGAATGACTACCCGCGTGCTCGCGGCCGGTGACCTATTCGTCCGCAACGAGCTGCTCATCGGCGCCCTGCGTGCCGAGGCGCCCGGCGACCTGGCGTTCTCGGAGGTCACCCTGCCGTGGCCGGTGGAGCCGTTCGGGCGCGTCGCCGAGGTGGACGAGGCGTCCGGGACCGAGGAGCAGCTCATCGAGGCGCTGCGCGGCGCCGAGGTCTGCGTCACCCAGATGGCCCCGCTGACCCGGCGGATCCTGGAGGCCTCGCCGGACCTGCGGCTGTTCGGGATCAGCCGCGGCGGGCCCGTCAACGCCAACCTGGAGGCGGCGACCGAGCACGGCGTGGCCGTCTGCTTCGCGCCCGGACGCAACGCCGGCGCCACCGCCGAGCACACCCTCGGGCTGATCCTGGCGGCGGTGCGGCGCATCCCGCAGACGCACGTCGACCTGATGGCGGGGCAGTGGCGCGGCGACTACTACCGCTACGACGACGTCGGCATCGAGATCAACGGCAGCACCGCCGGGCTGGTCGGCTGCGGCGCCGTCGGCCGCCGCGTCGCCAAGATGCTCGCCGCGCTCGGCGCCCGCGTGCTCGTCCACGACCCGTACCTGGACGACCTCGGCGACCTGGCCGGCATCGCCGAACTCGTCCCGCTCGACGAACTGCTGGCGCAGGCGCAGATCGTCTCCCTGCACGCCCGCGCGACGCCGCAGACCACCGGGATGATCGACGCCGGGCGGATCGCCGCGATGCCGCCCGGCTCCATCATCGTCAACTGCGCGCGCGGGTCGCTGCTGGACTACGAGGCCGTCTGCGACGCCGCCGAGTCCGGCCACCTGTTCGCCGCCGCGTTCGACGTGTTCCCCGAGGAGCCGATCCCGGCCGGGTCGCGGCTGCTGACCACCCCGAACATCATCGTCACGCCCCACCTGGCCGGCGCCAGCAAGCAGACCGCCGCCAAAGCGGCCCGCATCCTCGCCGCCGACGTCGGCCGCCACCTGCGCGGCGAGCCCCTCCTGCACTGCGCCAACCCCGAGGTGCTGGAGGCCCGCCGCCCGGCCCGCCCCTGACCTTCCTCCCCGTCACCCCCGTCACAAGGAGGCACGATGCACGGACCCGGACCCGGCGAGGTCGCTCTCACCCGCCGCAGAGTCCTCGGCTTCGCGGGCGCCGCCACGCTCGCCGGAGCCGCAGCCCTCGCCGGAGCCCGCCCCGCCGCGGCCACCGAACGCTCCTACACCTTCGACCTGCTGTTCGACGTCCCCCACACCGACAACATGCAGGGCCTCGCCTACCGCCGCGGCAGCTTCTACGTCGGCTTCGACGTGGGCGGCGGCCACGGCGTCATCCGCGAGTACGACCGCGAGGGCACCACCCTCAAGGAGAGCGCGCCGCTCGCCGTGGGGCACGCCGCCGAGATCAGCGTCCGCGACCGCGACGGGCTCCTCTACGTCGCCACCGGCGGCGGCACCAACCCGACCAAGGTCAACGTCGTGGACTGGAGCGGTGAGCCGGAGGTCGTGCGCACCATCGACTTCGGCTCCCTCGGCAACTCCGGCCTCGTCGCGGTCGACAACCGGCGCGACGGGCTGCTCGTGCACGCGGGGCCGGGCGACCAGGGGCCCTTCGTGTTCGCGTTCACCGACCTCGACGGCACCGTCCGCTCGACCTTCGACCTCGGCTACCAGGGCGTCCCGCAGGGCCTGGAGATGGCCGGTGACAAGGTCCTCTACTACACCAACGACACCATCACCGTGCTGGACCGGGCCGGGACGATCCTCGAAGCGATCGACATCCCGCTGACCGGGGAGAGCGAGGGGCTGGCGGTCGCGCCCGCCGGCCGCGGCACCCGCGTCTTCTTCGGCTACAACAAGCCGAACCGCGTGTACGCGATGAAGCCCGTGTTCCACTGACAGGCCAGGCGCGCGGCCGGGGTCCGTCCGAACCTCCCGTCCCGGCCGCGCGCCATCCCCTGTTTCCGCGCACAAAGTGATTGACTCCGCCGTCTATTTCACGGTCAGCTTAGTGTTCGGCCGCTCTGCTTTAGCAAAATTCTCTAGACTATGAATAAGCGTTTGAAAGGGTCTTGCTTTCCACGGCCACTCGGGTAGAAAAAATCAAATCCCTCTCCCCGAGGAGGAAACCCCGTGAAGGCTCCCATCAGACTGGCCGCGCCCCTGGCGGCCGCAACCGCCGCGCTGGCCCTGACGGCGCCCGCCGCGTCCGCCGCCACCACCACGATCCGCCAGGAGACCGCCACCGGAGCGCCCTACTCCGGCAACTGGCAGGTCGCCACCGTCGGGGCGCTCACGTTCTCCGTCGACTACCTGGGCGCGAAGGTGACCGGCTCCTGCGACGGCGCAGAACTCCAGGGCACCGTGCAGTCCACCGGCCCGGGCGAGCTGACCGCCGCGTCGATCGGCGCGTGCCGGACCTCCAACGGCCTCAGCTCCCCGCCCACCGACCTCGACCTCGGCCAGATGCCCGACCGGAGCGGGAGCGTCGCCTACGACCCGGTCCCCGGCGGCCGGGACGGCGTCCTGTCCATCAGCGGCGGCCTGCGCTTCAAGATGGAGGGCAAGATCCTCGGCTTCACCGTCACCTGCTACTACGGCTTCCGGACGGGAGGCACCGACGGCCTGCGCTTCGACGTCTACAACCGCGACAACCCGAACCGCCCGCTGCCGGGGCAGGACGACGCGCAGGGCAGGTCCGACGACATCACGCTGGTCCGGCAGTCGGGAAGCAGCGGCCTGTGCCCATCCAACGGCACCGGCAGCGGCTCCGCCACCGCCCGCGGTGAGAGCACGCCGGGTTCCGGGGTCTTCGACCGCAAGCTCTACCTGACCTCGTAGCCCCCGCGCGGCGTGCGGAGAGGCGGCCGGGCCCGGGGCCGGTGCAAGGGAGTGTCATCCTCCTCGGGCCCGGCCGCCCTCACTGTGCCCTCGCGGTGCTGGGTCGCCGTGTCGGGAAGAACGACCGGGGGCGTACGGCCGAATCCTTCTGGACGATCGCGAGGAATTCGAGCGTAACTCCGCAGTTCAGCCCTGGGTAATGACTGCGTGTTTACAGTTGTTTCCCACGCGTGTCCGGAACCCGCCGTGGCAAAATCACTCACCTTTCCCCGCGGCCGTCCGCGCGACGAACTCGCGGAGCAGGGCGACCGCGCGTTCGGGATCCTCCCTGAACACGCCGTGGCCCGCACCGGGGAGCACGTGCAACTCGGACGCGCCCTCCGGCAGTGCCTCGACGAGGCCCCGCGCGGCCGAGACCGTCGCGACGGGGTCGTCCTCGCCGTTGAGGACCAGAACGGGCCGGACGACCCGATCCAGATGCGGCCACGGGTCGAACGCGGCGGCGAGCGAACGCCGGAAATGCTCGATGACGTCGCGGTTCCAGCGGATGCGCGCGAGCCTGTCCCTCGCCTCCGGGGCGCCGCCCGGGCGCCGCGAGTACAGGGGCAGGCAGACGCGCTCCCACTCGTCCTGGACGTCCTCGCCGTCCCAGTAGCGGCGCGCGATGTCGCGGGCCTCCGCGCCGCCGAGCCGCTCGAAGACCTCCAGCCGCTCCCCGGCGGGACCCGGCATCACGCTGTCGAGCACGACCGCGGCGACGCGCTCCGGGTGGCGATGGGCGATCGTCAGCGCGACCCAACCGCCGCTCGACGTCCCGAGGACGACCGGGGAGTCGATCTCCAGCGCGTCGCAGAAGTCGACCACGTCGTCGGCCCAGCGTTCCCACGTCCACAGCGCGGGACCGCTCACATCCGACCGGCCACTGCCGCGCTGGTCCAGGTAGACGACCTGCGCGAACTCGGTGGCGCGCCCCAGCACCGGCTTGAACATGGAGTGGTCGGCGCCCGGCCCGCCGTGCAGCGCCACGATCACGGGCCGCTCGGCCATCGCCGTGCCGTCCGGCACCAGGCCGGCGCCCTCGACGTCGAAGTAGAGGCGCACACCGCCGATGTCGATCCGCACCCGATCCATTCTGCTCCCTGGGGGAGGATGGGAGGCATGAGAGCGGTGGCCATCTCCGACACCCACGCGCCCCGGCGCTGGAAGTCGTGCCCGCCGCGGGTGGCCGAGCACCTGCGGGGCGCCGACGTGATCCTGCATGCCGGCGACGTGTGCGTCGCGTCCGTCCTGGACGAGCTGGCCGGGTACGCGCCCGTCCACGCGGTCCTCGGCAACAACGACGGGCCGGACGTCGCCGAGTGGGGCGCGCCCGAACGCCTCGAACTCGACCTGGACGGCCTCGCCGTCGCGATGGTCCACGACAGTGGCCAGTCCAAGGGCCGCACCGCCCGGATGCGGCGCTGGTTCCCCGGCGCCGACCTCGTCGTGTTCGGCCACTCGCACATCCCGCTCGACGAGACGGGCGACGGCGTCCGCATCTTCAACCCGGGGTCGCCGACCGACCGGCGCCGCCAGCCCCACGGCACCCTCGGCCTCCTGGACATCCACGACGGCCGGCTCACCGGGGCGCGGATCGTCCCCGTGACCTGACCCTCGCCCTCGACCGGCGCGACGCCGCATGGAATCGTCCCCCGGGAGACGACCGCGAGGACGAGAGGGACCCCGCCATGACCGACCGCGTCACCGTGCACGTCCACGAGGGAGTCGCCGACGTGCGGCTCAACCGTCCCGACAAGCTGAACGCCCTCGACCCGTCCATGTTCGAGGCGCTCGCCCGGACCGGCGACGCCCTCGCCGCGGACGCGTCCGTGCGGGCCGTGGTCCTGTCGGGGGAGGGCCGCGCGTTCTGCGCCGGCCTGGACTTCGCTAGCTTCGCCGCCATTCCCGGCGACGGCGCCGGGCGGCGCGCGGGCGACATCACCGCGCGCGAGCCGGGCCGCATCACCAACCTCGGGCAGCAGGCCGTGCACGTGTGGCGGGAGCTGCCGCAGCCCGTCGTCGCCGCCGTCCACGGCCACGCCCTCGGCGGCGGCCTGCAGATCGCGCTCGGCGCCGACATCCGGATCGTCGCCCCGGACGCCCGCCTCTCGGTCCTGGAGATCCGCTGGGGCCTGGTGCCCGACATGACCGGCACCGCCGCGCTGATCCGCCTCGTCGGCGAGGACGTCGCGAAGGAGCTCACCTTCACGGGCCGCACGCTCTCCGGCGCGGACGCCGTCCGCATCGGCCTGGCCACCCGCACCGCCGACGACCCGCACGCCGCCGCGACGGAACTCGCCCGCGAGATCGCCGGCAACAGCCCCGACGCGGTCCGCGGAGCCAAGCGCCTCCTCAACCGCGCCGCCGACACCGACCTGGCCGGCCAGTTCCTGGAGGAGTCCCGGACGCTCGATGCCCTGCGCGGAAGCCCGAACCAGGTCGAGGCCGTCCGCGCCTACTTCGACAAGCGCCCGCCCGCCTTCACCGACCCGGCCTGACGCACGCCACCGGCCCGCTGGCCCCTAGGACGGTGGTCCTGCCAGGGGGAGGGGCCATCTCCCGCACCGCGAACGCCACCGGGAGCGTTCGGCGATCAATGCGCCCACGTGGGCGTCGCCGCCGCGACGGCGGCGATCCGGGAGAGCAGTGCGGCGGGCACGCCAGGTTGGTGTGCCCGCCCAGAGAGGACTTCGTGCAGCACCGGACACCGCCCACAAGCAGCGACGCTCCGTGACGGTTCTGGACCTCAGCTCAGCGGAAGCTCCACGGCCACCTCGTCCCCCTCGACGATGAGCGTGGCGCCCGCGCCCTCCAGCAACGCGCGGGCGCCTCGGTTGCCCGCCGTCGTCGAGGCGAGGAGCCTCGCCGCTCCGCTCGACCGGGCCTCGGCCAGCAGCAGAGCCGTCACCCTCGCGCCGATCCCGCGGCCCCGGGAAGAGCGGCTCAACCAGATCCCCGCCTCCACCGCGTCCCCATCAGGCTGCAAGCGTGCCGCCCCGACCGCTTCGCCGTCGACGTCGACCACCCACGTACGCTCCACCGCCGTCGCCGAATTCAGGCACCTCGCGCGGTGGAACTCCAGGAACGCCGCTCGGCGCTCAGGGGTCCAGCCGGGCGGGCCGCCGACCGGCGGCATCACTTCCAGAGGGTCCGCGCCGGCCACGGCCGCATCGAGCAGCCGCGCCAGTGCGGGCTCGTCCAAAGGGGTCAAGGCTACTTCGCTCACCTACGGAGTCTGGTGGTAGGGAGTGGACCTGCGCGAACGAATTTCGCCGAGCTCGTCCGCGGCCCGGCACGGGCGAGGAGGCGACTCAGGTCGTGCGGGGCGGTCCCGGTCGCGGATCGCCGGGCCGTTGGCCGCTCGTGGTCAGGCGGCCAGAGCCGATCCGACCGGCAGGTTCCTGATCAGCCAGAAGAGAAGGATGGCGCCGAACAGCACCCAGATCAGCGCGGGGTGCGCCACCTTCGTCCTCACCGGACGGTCCAGGGCGCGGGCTCTGGCCCAGCGGAGCCAGAAGAACGCCAGGACGGGGAGCATCGCGACGGTCAGCACGTTCAGGCTGAAAGCCTCGTGGAGATGACCGTGGGCGAGCGCGTGGACGGTGCGCATCGATCCGCAGCCCGGGCACTGGAACCCGGTGAGCGCGAGGAACGGGCAGGTCGGGTAGTGCCCCGCCTCATTGGGATCGACCGCTGCGACGTACAGGACGGCCGTGACGCTGAGGATCAGCACCCCGCCCGGCCGCAGCAACCGGACGGCGAGCGGCTGTCCGGCACCGTCCGGTACTTCGGGGACCGGCCCGCCCCGCGAGAGCGGGGCGGGCCGGGACTCGTTCGTCATCGTCAGCTGCTGTTCCCCAGCAGGGCGATGACGAAGTAGATGGCGCCGACGACCACGCCGAGGACCGCGGACACGATCGCCCAGGTCTTGGCGTTGTTGGACGACTTCAGCGCACCGGCCTGGTCGCCGGCCTGCCACTTGGAGTTGACCTGGGCGGCGTAGACGATGGACACGACGCCCGCGGGCAGGCAGCAGAGGATCGTGGTCGCGATCGCCCACGGGAGGTGGTTCGGGGGCGGGGAGCCGGCTCCGGAGGTGGGGGGCGGCGGGGGTGCGGGTGGGTAGGCCATGTCGGTACCTCTCCTGCTTGGGCTGGGTGATCTACTTACGTAGATGGTGACAGGGCACGCCGGGTTCCCCCAATACGCCGCAACCTGGCAGGGGACCGTCCTGCCGGGGCGCTGATTTGACGAGGGGGCTCAGGCCGCGTAAGTTAACCCCTCGTCCCCTCACGGATGCAGGACGCCCGCATGGCGGCCGGCCGAAGCATGGGGAAACCACCTGCGTACCAGCCGACACGGTCTCGCCGTGCCTGCCGTGCCGTGGTGGGTCGGAAAGGCTCGATTTTGACAATCGGGCCGGATCTGATGAAATAGCTCCACCGCCGGAAAGGGACCGCGCAAGCGGAACCGGAATGGCGTATCGGAAAAGCTCGGAATTGACAGTCCGGGCGGACCTGATAAAGTAAGTCGAGTCGCCCCGGAGCGGGAAACGCGAAAGCGGATCCAGCGCGGTGGGTGTCCGTTTCTTGAGAACTCAACAGCGT
>NZ_JBEZJI010000037.1:0-88946 GCF_040649435.1 Actinomadura sp. NPDC048955 | reverse complement strand
GGGCGAACGCGGCATCGCTTCGCGATCTGCCCGGCTCCGCTCGCCTCCGGCCTCGCTCCACCGGCCAGGTCACGCGTTCGCGCGCGTGGCCGAGGTTCGTCGGCCCCGCCACTTTCGGGGCGGGGGGCACGCAGGGCATCCTCGATGCATGGGCGATGACGTGGGGGCCGTCCGGTCGGCGGTGCTGACGCTGCAGCGCACGACCGGCCTGCCCATGGTGTTCGGGGGCGCCCTCAGCGGCCAGGACCGGCTGGTGATCACCGAGCTGGTCGGCAACACGACGGACTCGCTGACCGGGCTCGTGGTGCGCCAGGGCAACGGGCTCGGCGGCAAGGCTATGGCCATGGGACGTCCCGCGTGGGTCAGCAACTACCCGTGCTCGGCGTCGATCAGCCACGACTACGACAAGCCGGTCGGGCGCGAGGGGCTGCTGTCGATCGTCGCCGTCCCGATCGTCGTGCGCCGCCGCGTCCGCGGCGTCCTCTACGGCGCGCTGCGGGAACCGCTGTCGCTCGCCGACCGCGTCGTGGGCGCGGCCGTGGAGGCGGCCCGCGACCTCGAACAGGACCTCGCCGTCCAGGACCGGGCGGACGAGGCGCTGGCGCGGACGCCGCCCGGCACGTCGGCGGCGCGCTGGGAGGAGGTCCGGGCGGTGCACGCCGAACTGCGCGCCCTGGCCGAGCGGGTCCGCGACCTGCCGACCCGCGACCGGCTGCGGGAGGCGTCGCTGCGCCTCGCGGCGGCCGGGCTGGACGAGCCGTCCGGGGCGCCGCGCCCCGTCCTGTCGCCCCGCGAGCTGGACGTCCTGTCCTACGTCGCGATCGGCTGCACCAACGCCGAGGCCGCCGAGCGGCTCGGGCTGCTGCCGGAGACGGTGAAGAGCTACCTGCGGTCGGCGATGCGCAAGCTCGACAGTCACACCCGGTTGGAGGCCGTGACCGCCGCCCGCCGCGCCGGGCTGCTCCCCTGATCCTCGCGCCGCGCCGCCCGGTGCCCCGCGAACGAGGCGGCGGCCGCGGCGAGCGCCGTCCCGCCGAAGCCGAGCATCACGGCGGTGAACGCCGGGCCGTGGCCGCCGGGGACGCCGAGGTACAGGGTGCCGAAGACGGCGACGCCCGCGACGCCCGCGAGCTGGAAGTTCATGTTGACCAGGCCGCTGAGGTCGGCCGCGTGCCGGTCCGGGACATGCGCCGTCAGCCGCCCGAGCTGCGGCGCGAACCCGAAGCCGAGGCCGAGCCCCCCGAACCCGAGCAGGGCGGCGAGCGCCGCACCGTCCGCGCGGGTCAGCCCCGCCGTGGCGTACACCGACGCGAGCAGCAGGTAGCCGGCGATGGGCGCGCGGGCGGCCAGGCGGGCGGGGAGGCGCGGCACGAGCGGCCCGGCTATCCCGAACGCGGCGACCCAGGGCACGAGGACCAGACCGGAGAACAGGGCGCTGCGGCCCAGGCCGTCCTGGAGGTAGAGGGCGAGGACGAACATCATCGCGTAGAAGGTGCCGGTGGCCGCGCCGAGGGCGCCGAGCGTCCACGCCACGACCGGGCGGCCCAGCACGCCGAGGGCGAGCAGCGGGGACTCGACGCGGCGCTGCCGTCTGACGAACAGGGCGGCCACCGGCACGCACGCCGCGAGCGACGCCCACGTCCACGGCGGCCAGCCCGCCTCGCGCCCGAACAGCAGCGGAACGACCGCCAGCAGCGCCGCCGCCGACAGCAGGGCCGCCCCGCCGAGGTCGAGGCGCGCGCCGCGGCCGGGCGCGTCCGCCGGCAGCAGCCGGGCGCCGGCCGCGAGCAGCACGATCCCGGCCGGCACGTTGACCAGGAAGACCGGGCGCCAGCCGAGCCCGCCCACGTCGGCCGAGACCAGCACGCCGCCGAGCACCTGTCCGGCGACCGCGCCGCCGGACAGCGCCACCGCGAGCAGCCCCTGCGCCCGCGCCCGCGCCGGGCCGGTGAAATGGAGCTGGATGCCCGACAGGACCTGCGGCACCATCAGCGCCCCGGCCGCCCCCTGCGCCAGCCGCGCGGCGACGAGCGCGCCGGTGGACGGGGCCAGCCCGCACGCGAGCGAGGCCGCCGTGAACGCGCCGAGCCCGAGCAGGAACATCCGCCGGTGGCCGCGGGCCTGCCCGAGCCGGGCGCCGGTCACCAGCAGGACGGCGTACGCCAGCGTGTACCCGGAGACGACCAGTTCGAGGGCGCCGCCGGACGGCCGCAGATCCTGCCTGACGGACGGACCGGCGACGTTCACGACCGCGATGTCGACGTTGACCATGAACTGCCCGGCGAGCAGCACCGCGAGCATGAGGCCGGGCCGCCGGGGGCCCGGGGCCGGGGGTTCGCCCATCGCGGGCGCGGAGACGGAGGACATGGGGGACCAACCCCGGCCGCCGCCACCGGGTTGCAGTGGAGCGGGCCGGCGGGTGGGTTCCCAGGGCCGGTGAACACCGCGGGGCCGCGCGGTCTTCGTCGGATCGACCCGGCGACGGGGTCAGCGGCGTGGGCGTCGTCCAGTACAGATCGGCCCCCGCGGCGCACTGCCTGGTAACGGTCACCGCACGCCGGCTGCGCCGGGCCGTGCTCGCTCGGCCGTCCCGCCTCGTTCCCGGGCAGGGACGTCCGGCCCCCGAATCGCACTGAAGACGGTAACACCTCCGCCGGCACCGTCGTCGCCGTCCGCACGGCGCCGCGCGTGGGCCGCGACACCCCTCCGGACGGCCTGTCCCAGGTCGGACGAGGAAGGCCGCTCGGCCGCCGGCAGTGGCCCGACCTGCGGCTCCGTGCTCGCGCCCGAAATCGGACCACTCGGGTGAGCCGATTGTGATCCCGGAGCGGCCTCCTACCCCCCCAAAACCCCGATAGCGTGGGACTTGTGGAGGTTGAGGACTCAGGTTGGACATCTCGCCGCAAAGCACTCTGGCTGATGGGGGCGGCCGCCGGTCTCGCCGCGCTCGGCGCGGACGGCGCGCGTCCGCCGCACGGATCGGGGGAGCCCGCGTGGGCCGCGCCGACCCCCCGCGCGCGCCCGGTCATCCATCCGACCCCGACGCCCACCCCGACCCCGACCCCGACGCCCCGGCCCGCGCCGTGGACGCCGGCGAAGCTCACCGCGCTGGAGACGCCCGTCCGCGAGCTGTCGCAGCTGTCTCCCCCGCCGCCCGCCGAGTCGATCGCCCTCACCATCGACGACGGCCCCAGCCCCCTGTGGACGCCCCGGGTGCTCGACCTGCTGGCCGAGCACCAGATCCACGCGACGTTCTTCGTCATCGGTGAGCAGGTGAAGGAGTTCTCCAAGCTCACCCGCCGCATCACCGACGCCGGGCACCAGATCTGCAACCACACCGAGACGCACCCGATCTACATCGCGAACATGTCGAAGAAGCGGGTCCGCAAGGAGATCGTGGAGGCGCACGACCGGATCGCCGACGTGACCGGCGTCGTCCCCCAGTTCTTCCGCTCCCCCGGCGGCGCGTGGACGAAGTCGATCCTGGAGACGGTGGCCGAGCACGACATGCTGCCGATCGACTGGGCCGTCGACCCGCGCGACTGGGCCCGTCCGGGCGTCGGCCACATCCGCCGCACGCTCATGAAGGGCAAGGCCGGCAACATCATGCTGTGCCACGACGGGGGCGGCGACCGCTCCCAGACGCTCAAGGCCCTGGACACCGTCATCCCGAAGATGAAGAAGCGCGGCCTGACCTTCGTCGCCCTCTGAGCGTCAGCGCAGACCCGCGAAGAGGTCGTTCTCGGGCAGTTCCGTCTCCACGCTGGAACGGGCGAGGTGATAGTCCTCGGTCGGCCAGACGGCGCGTTCGACGTCGCGCGGGTGGGCCATGAAACCCGCGTTCGGGTCGATCTGCGTGGCGTGCGCGAGCAGCGCCTCATCCCGGACGGCGAAGTAGTCCGCGCAGGGGACGCGGGTGGTGATGTCGAGCCTGGGCGCGGTGTCCGGCCATGCGGCGAGCACTGGGCCGATGGCCGATTCCAGGCCGCGCCCGGTCATCCCGTCGTGCAGCGCCTGGAACCACTCCTTCGAGAAGGCGCCCTGGTAGTAGAGCTTGCCGGGCCGCCACGGCTCGCCCGTCCCCAGGTAGCGGGACGGGTCGGCGGACGCGTCGAACGCCTCCGCCGTCACCTCGTGCGTCCTGATGTGGTCCGGGTGGGGGTAGCCGCCCGTCTCGTCATAGGTGACGACCACGTGGGGACGGAATTCGCGGATCAGCGCCACGAGCGGGCGGGCGGCCTCGGTGAGAGGCGTCCGCGCGAAGCAGCCGTCCGGGAGGGGCTCACCGGCGGCGGGCAGGCCGGAGTCGACGAAGCCGAGGAACCGCTGCCGGATGCCGAGGATCCGGCGCGCCGCCTCCATCTCCGCCCGCCGGATCGCCGGCAGGTCCGCCCGGACCCCGGGCCGGTCCATCGCGGGGTTGAGCACGTCCCCGCGCTCCCCTCCCGTGCAGGTCGCGACCATGACGTCCGCTCCCTCGGCCGCGTACTTCGCGAGCGTGGCGGCACCCTTGCTCGACTCGTCATCGGGGTGCGCGTGCACGCTGAGCAGCCGGAACCTCATCGGTTCTCCTTCCGGGACGGGTAGAAGAGGGCGGGAACGAGGGTCAGGGCGGACAGGGCGACCGCCCACCAGAAGGTGTGGCCGTAGGCGGCGGCGGGCGGGCGGCCGTCCCGAGCGCAGGGCGTGCGCGGCATGACCGGCCACGAGCGCCGTTCCGGCCGGCAGCGGCACCGCGACGTCCGGTCGCCGCGCCGCCGGGGCGCGGACGGGTGCGGTCATGGAACGTCCTCCAGTCAATAGGTCGAGCCTAAAATTAGCTTCGACACACCGAGTTGGTCAAGCCCATTTTTATGTTCGTTCTAGTTATGAGAGCCCGGGCAGGGGTGTACTCAGGTACACCTCATGCTCGGGTTGCGGGCACACTGTGCTGCGAGGGCGCCGCCAGAAGACTGGACTCCAGAAGGCAAGCGACCCGCGGAGGCTCCGGTGAACGGTGGACTGGTGGAAGAGACACGGCTGCAACGGCATGTGAGGGCGCCCTGGCGCGGGCTGGCCCTCTGGCTGCTCGCCATCCCCGCGACGCTCGTCGGCCTGTGGTTCATCACGGTCGTCTCGATGATCACGAGCTTCGTCGGGGTGCTGCTGTTCCCGTCCGCGACGATGCTGCTGCGCGAGCGGCTCGACGCGTACCGGGTCCGCATCAACCGGTGGACCGACGTCCAGATCGCGCGGCCGTACCTGCCCGAGCCGGAGCGCGAGCCCGGCATCGGCGGCGTGCTCAAGCGGTTCGTCGCGCTGATCAGCGACCCGGCCACCTGGCGCGACTACCTGTGGGCGCTCGCGGACCCGATCGTCTCGGTGTTCACCGCGGCGCTGCCCGGGCTGCTGATCCTGTACGGAGTGTGGGGGTACGTGCTCGCCGCCTTCGCCGGCGACATGATCGGGCACTACGGCGGCAGCGACTGGTACACCTACATCCACGTCACCGAGGGGTACGGCCGCGACACCGGACGGGTCGTCTCCACGGTGATCGTCGCCACCGCGTGCATCGCCCTCGGGTACGCCATCGGCCCGAAGATGCTGACCGCCTACGGGCACTGGGGCCGCGCCATCCTCGGCCCGACGCGCAAGTCGGAGCTGGCGCTGCGCGTCCAGCACCTCACCGAGACCCGGTCGGAGGCCGTGGACGCCTCCGCCGCCGAACTGCGCCGCATCGAGCGCGACCTGCACGACGGCGCGCAGGCCCGGCTCGTGGCGATGGGGATGAGCCTCGGCGCGATCGAGCACCTGCTCGACCGGGACCCGGAGAAGGCCCGCATCCTGCTCGCCGAGACCCGTGCGTCGTCGGCCAAGGCGCTGCACGAGCTGCGCGACCTCGTCCGCGGCATCCACCCGCCGGTGCTCGCCGACCGCGGCGTCGGGGACGCCGTCCGGGCCCTCGCGCTCGACCACCCGCTGGACGTCGAGGTCTCCGCCGACCTGCCTTCGCGGCCCGAGCCGCCGGTGGAGTCCGCCGCCTACTTCGCGGTGTCGGAGATCCTCACCAACGCGGCCAAGCACTCCGGAGCGTCCCGCGTCTGGATCGACATGCGGCACGAGAACGGCATGCTGCGGATCACCGTCACCGACGACGGCCGCGGCGGCGCGACCCTGGAAGGCGGCTCCGGGCTGCGCGGGATCGAGCGGCGGATCGGTACATTCGACGGCGTCCTCGCCCTCAGCTCGCCCGTGGGCGGCCCGACGATCGTGACCATGGAGCTGCCGTGCGCGTTGTCCTCGCCGAAGACCTCGCCCTCCTGAGGGAGGGTCTCGTCAGCCTCCTGGAGTCGCACGACTTCGAGATCGCGGCGGCCGTCGACAACGGCCCGTCCCTGCTGAAGGCACTGCTCGACCACCGCCCGGACGTGGCGGTGGTCGACGTGCGCCTGCCGCCGTCCTTCACCGACGAGGGCCTCCAGGCGGCGCTGGAGGCGCGGCGGCAGGTCCCGGGGCTGCCCGTCCTCGTCCTGTCGCAGTACGTCGAGCAGCTCTACGCCCGCGAGCTGCTCGCCGACGGCACCGGCGCGATCGGCTACCTGCTCAAGGACCGGGTGTTCGACGCGGCGCAGTTCGTGGACGCCGTCCGCCGGGTCGCCGCGGGCGGCACCGCGATGGACCCCGAGGTCATCTCCCGGCTCGTGGCCCGGGGCACCCGCGACACCCCGCTCGGCCGCCTCACCCCGCGCGAGACCGAGGTCCTGGAGCTGATGGCGCAGGGGCGCTCCAACGCGGCGATCGCGGAGAGGCTCGTCGTCACCGAGCGCGCGGTGACCAAGCACACGGCGAACATCTTCGCCAAGCTCGACCTGCCCGTGACCGGCGACGACAACCGCCGCGTCCTCGCCGTCCTGGCCTACCTCAACCGCTGAGTCGCGGGCCGCCGGGCGCGGCGGTGGCGTAGTCTGCCCCGCGAGCGGGCCCGGGGAGGGCGCTATGACGGTGGTTCTGGTTCTGCTGTGCCTGGCGATCGCCGGGCGGGAGCTGTACCTGGCGTTCGAGCGCGGGCGGACGCCGGGCGCGCCCGAGGTCGCCGACATCCGCACGCAGCTGCGCGCCCTCAAGGGGACCCGGGACGAGCTGGAGGAGTTCCGCGCGTCCCAGCGCGAGCGCCTCGACCGGCTCGCCGCCGACCAGGAGAGCGACCGCGCGGCGTTCGGCGAGGCCGACGCCCGGATCCGGTCGCTCGTCACGCAGATCAACGACCGGCTGGTGCCGGAGGTGAGCGGCCGGCTGAGCGAGCAGCGGGAGGCCGCCGAGGAGCAGCGGGCGGCCGTCGAGCGGCTGGCCGCCGAGACGGCCGAGCTCCGCGGCCACCTCGCCCGGCGGCTCGACCAGGCCGCCGCCGCGTCCCTCGGCGCCGAACCCGCCGACATGGTCACCGGGTGCCTCGCCGTCGCGCCCGCCGAGGCGCGCCCGGCGCTGACCGGCCCCTTCGAGCGGTTCGCCGAGCACCACGGGCTGCACGTCGAACTCACCGACGAAGACCGCTACTACCTGTCCGGACGCAGCCCGCGTGCCCTGGAACTCGACTTCATCGACCTCGCGGCCGCGCTGCGCGAGCACTGCGCGGAGTCCACCGGCCCCGCGCGGGCCCTTCTTGGCGCGCTGCGCGACGTCGACCGGGGCGGCGCGCGGATCGGGCCGCTGCTCATGGTGCGGACGCCGGAGTCGCTGGTGTGCGGGGTGCTGCCGCTCGCCGAGCTGCGCCGCCCCGACGCCGCCGGGCTGCTCGGCGACCCGGACGCCGCGGCCCGGCGCCTCCACCGCCTCCCCGAGAGCCGCTTCTGCGACGTGTCCGCCTGGCCGGCGCTCAACGCCTGACCGTCACCAGGCGGCCGCTACCGCAGGGGAGCCTTCCAGGGGAACTCGGGCGCTCGGCGTTCGAGGAACGCGGCGATGCCCTCCTCGACCTCCCCGCTCGCGGCGACCTCGGCGAGCCACCGCCGCGTCTTCTCCTCGACCGGGCCCGCGGCGACGATGGCGTCCACGATGTCCTTGGTCGCCTGCTGGGTGAGCAGGGACCGGGACGCGAGGGTCGCGGTGAACTCGGCGACGCGGTCGTGCAGGCCGCCCTCGGGGACGACCTCGTCCAGCAGCCCGATGCGCAGCGCGTGCGCGGCGTCGACCAGATCGGCCGAGTAGAGCAGGTACTTCGCCGCCGACGGCCCCACCAGCCCGACGAGCCGCGCCGTCGCGGCCGCCGGGTAGACGATGCCGAGCCTGGCCGGTGTGATCCCGAACCGCGCGCCCCGCGCCGCGAAGCGCAGGTCGCAGGCGGCCGCGAGCTGGCAGCCGCCGCCCACGCAGTACCCCTCGATCGCGGCGAGCGTCGGCTTGCCGAACGCGGCGAGCGCCCGCTCGGCGACCGTCGACAGGTGCGAGTCGTCGTCGCGGTGGATGTCGTCCAGCTCGGAGATGTCGGCGCCCGCGCAGAAGTTCCCGCCCGCCCCGGTCAGCACCACGACCCGGACGTCCGGATCGGCGGCGAACCCGTCCAGGATGCCGGGCAGCGCCCGCCACATGTCCGCCGACATGGCGTTCCGCTTGGCCGGCCGGTCGATCGTGACCGTCCCGACGCCCCCGGACGCCTCGAACCGCAGCCCCTCGCCCATCGTCCTCCCTCGCCCGCGCAGCGCGGCTCATCGTATTCGCCCGCCGCCCGGGGCCCGGCGACGGGCCGCCGGAGGTGCCGCCGGAGGGTCGCCGGAACCCGGAGGCCGGTTCGATAGTCATAACCACCGTGAGCACGGAGCACCGGGGACGCGGGTCGGGGGACGCCGCGGCACCGGACGGACGCAGGAGGACATCCGCGTGAAAGCCGTCACCGAACCGGGGGAATGCGAAAGCGCCCTCGATTGCTGTACTGTCGAGGCAACGTCCTTGGACTATCACGACTCGCGTCGAGGACGTCCCTTCCCCGCCCGGGCCATCTGAGCGCCCGGTGAGTTTCGGTCCGGCACGCACACGGCGTGCGGGGCCACCGCACAAGGGAGCCGACGTCAGCCCGGTGGACCGAGCTGCATCCTTCGCATTCCTCTCGCGTACGCGCCGCGGGTTCCGCCGCCGTACGCGGACTTCGACCCCGGGCGGCGCCGCCCGCCGCGCGCCAGCCTGAGAAGGGACACGTATGTCCGCCCCCACCCTCGAAACAGAACCCGCGTCAGGCCGCAAGGCCCCCGCACGCGGCGCGCACGCCGTGTCCGCGCAGAGCGCCCGCAAGGACGGGCGGCAGCAGCAGCGGCGCCCGGCCGACGACGCTCCGACCGTCCCCTTCCACGGCCTCCTGTCCCTCCAGGACAAGCACGCCTTCGTCCGCACGTCCGGCTACCTCGCCGGCCCGGAGGACGTGCACGTCTCCCTCACCCAGGTCAGGGCGCACCACCTGCGTCCCGGCGACGTGGTCGCCGGCTTCGCCAGGGCGCCCAAGCAGGGCCGGGGCGACTCCCCCACCCTCGCCCGCGTCGAGACGGTGAACGGCCTCCCGGTGGCCGAGGCGGCGAACCGGCCCGAGTTCGGCGCGCTGACCCCGCTGTTCCCCGACGAGCGGCTCCGCCTGGACACCGGCCCGCTCGCGACCCGCGTCATCGACCTGGTCGCGCCGATCGGCAAGGGGCAGCGCGGGCTCATCGTGTCGCCGCCGAAGGTCGGCAAGACCATGGTGCTCCAGGCCGTCGCGAACGCGATCGCGGAGAACAACCCCGAAGTGCACCTGATGGTCCTGCTCATCGACGAGCGGCCCGAAGAGGTCACCGACCTGCAGCGGACCGTGCGCGGCGAGGTGATCCACTCGACCTTCGACCGGCCCGCGCGCGACCACACCGCGCTCGCCGAGCTCGCCGTGGAGCGGGCCAAGCGCCTCGTCGAGCAGGGCCACGACGTCGTGATGCTGCTCGACTCGATCACCCGGCTCGGCCGCGCCTACAACCTCGCGGCGCCCTCCAGCAGCCGCATCCTCGCCGGCGGCGTCGCGACGACCGCGATCTACCCGCCGAAGAAGTTCTTCGGCGCCGCCCGCAACATCGAGAACGGCGGCTCGCTCACCATCCTCGCCACCGCGCTGGTGGAGACGGGGTCCCGCATGGACGACGTCTTCTTCGAGGAGTACAAGGGCACCGGCAACATGGAGCTGAAGCTCGACCGGGGCCTCGCCGACCGCCGCGTCTTCCCCGCCGTCGACATCGAGGCGTCCGGGACGCGCCGCGACGAGCTGCTCATGTCCCCCGAGGAGCTCGCCCTCTCCTGGCGCCTGCGCCGCGCCCTCCAGGGCCTGGACAAGCAGGCGGCCGTCGAGCAGCTCCTGGAGAAGATGAAGGGCACCTCCTCCAACGCCGAGTTCCTCCTGCGCCTCCAGCAGACGACCTGACCGGCCCCGCGATCCGGCCGGGGCTCAGCCACCGTTCTCCGGCCTGAACGACCTGAGGATCCGGTCGTAGAGGCGCTGGCCCGGCGTCCACTCCGGGTCGGGCGCGTGGAAGCAGAACTCGTACCCGGCCGCACGGCCGCACAGCACGTGCCGGACGGCGTCGTGCACACCGTCCCGCCAGGTGAACTCCCATTCGGCGGCGCCGTCGATGACCTCGGGCACCGGTTCCAGCCGCAGCCGCTGGTAGCCGGGATAGCGGTGCCCCGCCACGGCGCCGCGCTCCTCGGCGCGCAGCCCGGTCAGCGGGTCGCCGGGGGCCGGGGCGATGCGCAGCCCCCGTCCCGTGCCGGCGTCCTTCCAGGTCATCACGCTGCCGCGGCGCTCCGCCTGCCAGCCCACGGGCACCCGCACCGAGTAGGCGCCCGCCTCGTGATACTTCGCCGTCTTCGCCGACACGCCCGCCGCGGGCCGCAGCGCCACCGCGTCGCCCTTGCCGATCGACGTCCACCGGGCCGTCCAGGTGCCCGCCCCGGCCGCGAGCGCCGCGAGCAGCGCCACGCTGACGACCGTCCCGGGCCGCAGCCGCCGCGACGGCATCGCCGGGACGCGCCACCCCGCCTGCCGCGAGCCGCACGGCGGTTTGCCGGGCGGCCTGCCGCCGCGCAGCGTCCACGGGACCCGCGGGCCGCGCGGGACCGGCGCCCTCGGCGCGTCCCTCGGCACCCAGGCGGCGCTGAGCGCCCACGGAACGCGGCGCCGAAGGGCGGTGCGGTGCACGGAGAAACGGCGGGGATGCGGTACCGGCGCGCGGGTGAAACCAGGTTCGGGGGCCGTTCCGATGACCCTTTCCAACATTTCCGCGGTGGCCTCGGCCGTCAATCTGTCCTCCGGCCGCTGCCGCAGCAGTCCTTCGATGACCGAAGCCAGCGGCCCGGCCCGCACAGGGCGCGCATAGTCGCCCAGAAGAACCGCCACCATCGACGCGAGAGCGTGGCAGCGCAGGAAAGGTGAAAACCCCTCGACCGCCGTGTAAAGCGTCGCGCCGAGCGACCAGAGGTCGGACGCCTCCACGCTCGGCAGGCCGTTCACCCGTTCCGGCGGGAGGTAGGCGGGAGAGCCCTCGATCCCGGCGAGCAGGGTGTCGGCCGGCTGCGCGCCCTTCCCGGTGTGGACGGCGAGGCCGAAGTCGCTGAGCAGGACCCGCCCGTCGTCGCACAGCAGGACGTTGCTGGGCTTGACGTCGCGGTGCAGGATGCCCGCCGCGTGCGACGCGCGGAGCACCGACAGGACCGCCGCGCCGATCTCCGCCGCGCGGCGCACGCCGAGCGGGCCGTCCTCCGTGACGAGCCTGTGCAGGGAGCACGACTCCAGGAACTCCATGACGATCCAGGGGCGGCCGTCCTCGATGATGAGGTCGTGCACGGCGACGACGCCGGGATGGCGCAGGGCCGCGGTCGCGCGGGCCTCGGAGAACAGGCGCCTGCACATCACCCTGCGCTCGCTCTCGGTGATGCGCGGGGGGAGGTGCACCTCCTTGACCGCGACGTCCCGGTCGAGCATCTCGTCGTACGCCCGCCAGACGGTGCCCATGCCGCCTCTGCCGACGACAGAGAGCAGGCGATACCGGCGCGCGAGCGGTATCAGCCGATCCCCACTCATGGGGCGGTTATTCGCCGGAACGCGCCCAAGGCACGCTCCCTCGCCATCAATTGATTCTTGACTGGCGGCCGCCGGAGAAAAAGTGCCCGGGCGTGGTATAACCCACACACGGTGACTTTACCAAAACTCTACGCGAGCACACTCCTGGCCCACTTGTAATCGGACTTCCCGACCGCAGTTCGCTGTACCTCGTCGACCAGGGTCATCTGCCGCGGAAGCTTGTAGCCGGCAAGACGTTCGCGGCAATATTCGGTCAAATCCTCAAGGGTCACCGACGCACCCGGGCGCGGGGCGACCACGGCCGCGACGCGCTGGCCGAACCGCTCGTCCGGCAGGCCCACGACGACCGCGTCCTCCACGGCGGGATGGTCCTTGAGGGCGACCTCGACCTCCTCCGGGTACACCTTCTCGCCGCCCGTGTTGATCACCAGGGAGCCGCGGCCGAGCAGCGTGATCGTCCCGTCCTCCTCCAGGCTCGCGAAGTCGCCGGGCACCGACCAGCGCGTCCCGTCCGCGGCGGTGAAGAACGTCGACGCCGTCTTGGCGGGGTCGTTGTAGTAGCCGAGCGGGATGTGGCCGCTTCGGGCCAGCCTGCCGATCTCGCCGGGCCGCACGACGTTCAGGTCGTCGTCGAGGACGGTGATCCCGGGCTTCATCATGAACCGGGCCGTCCCCTCCTTGGCGCCGACGGACGGGCCGCACGCACCGGTCTCCGACGCGCCGTAGTTGTCGAGGAACATGATGTTCGGCAGGTGCTCCCGGAGCGCGTCCTTCGCGCCCTCGGTCAGCGGCGCCCCGCCGGACGCGATCGCCATCAGTGAGGACGTGTCGTGGTCGCCGGAGGCGAGCGCCTTCGCGACCGGGCGCGCCATGACGTCGCCGACGAGCATCATCACGTTCGCCTGCTCGTCCGCGAGCAGCCGCAGGGCCCTGTCCGCGTCGAACACGTGGTCGGTGTAAAGGACGACCTTGGCGCCGCTGAACAACCCCATGAACGCGACCCACTGGCCGGCGCCGTGCATGACGGGCGCGCAGTCGAGCACGGCCATCGCGGGCTGGTCGGCGTTGGAGGCCAGCTCCTCAGGGCTGCCGATGGGGTCGCCGAGGACGTTCCCGCCGCCGAGCGCGCCGAAGAAGATGTCCTCGCAGCGCCACTCGACGCCCTTCGGATAGCCCGTCGTCCCGCCCGTGTACATGATGTAGCGGTCGTCGCCGGAGCGTTCGGGGAAGTCGTCGCCGGAGGCGGCGCCCGCGAGCGCCTTCTCGTACTCGACCGCGCCGGGGATCTCGGCCTCGGACCCGTCCTCCAGCACGACGACGTGCCGCAGCGCGGGCAGCTCGCCGCGGATCTCCTCCACCTTGGCCAGCAGCGAGCGCTCCCCGACCAGCGCCACCGAGTCGGAGTCGGCCAGGACGTGGCGCAGCTCGGCGGCGACGTAGCGGAAGTTCACCGGGATCGGCACCGCGCGGATCTTGAAGATGCCGAGCATCGCCTCGATCCACTCGGCCCGGTTGTAGGCGAGGATCGCCACGTGCTCGCCCGGCCGGACCCCGGCCTCCGCGAGATGGTGCCCGACCCGGCTCGCCCGCTCGCTGAGCTGCCGGTACGTCCGCCGCTCCGCGCCGGCCACCAGCGCGGGGCGGTCCGGCCCCGCCGCGGCCAGGATCTCGAGCAGGTCGGCCAGGTTGTAGCTTCGCGCCATGCCACGTCCTCGCGTGTCGGGGTGGGGACTGCCCCCGATCCTCCATGCGGACCGGCGCCGACTCAATCCTTGTCGACATCCGGTCCAATGAGATGAGTCACATCTCACGTGCCTGATCCGGCCACGCTCAAGGTTCTTACACGGCTCTTATCTGGGTACCGGCATGCTTGGCCGTAACGATTGAGTATCAGACGGGGGTAGTGGTGAGCGCAGGTGCGATGGCGTGGACCCCGCCGACGTGGGAGCAGATCGTCAGCGAGCACTCGACCCGGGTGTTCCGGCTGGCGTACCGGCTGACGGGCAACCGCCACGACGCCGAGGACCTGACCCAGGACGTCTTCATCCGGGTCTTCCGCTCCCTGTCCTCCTACAGTCCCGGCACGTTCGAGGGCTGGCTGCACCGGATCACGACGAACCTGTTCCTCGACCGCGCCCGCCGCAAGCAGCGCATCCGGTTCGACTCCCTCGGCGACGACGCCGCCGAGCGCCTGCAGGGCCGCGAGCCGAGCCCCGCGCAGGCCTACGACGAGCGGCACCTCGACCACGACATCCAGAAGGCGCTCGACGGCCTCGCCCCCGAGTACCGCGCCGCGGTCGTCCTGTGCGACATCGAGGGCCTGTCGTACGAGGAGATCGCCGCGTCGCTGAACGTCAAGCTCGGCACCGTCCGCTCGCGCATCCACCGGGGCCGCGCGCAGCTGCGCACCGCCCTGGAGCACCGCCGTCCCGCCGAGTGCGCCGTGACGAGCATCACTAGTGACCGCTGAGTAACTTCCGGCCTACCCTTCGCCCGTGGACAACGCGCGGGTGAACATCGCTTACGAGCGCCGCGGCGAGGGGCCGCCCCTCGTCCTGCTGCACGGCATCGGCCACCGCCGCCAGGGGTGGGCACCGGTCATGGACCTGCTCGCCGCCGAACGCGAGGTTCTCGCGGTCGACCTGCCCGGCTTCGGCGACTCCCCGCCGCTGCCCGACGGCACCCCCTACACCCTCGACGCGGCCGTCTCCGCCCTCGCGGACGCCTTCGCCGCCCTCGGCCTGGACCGCCCGCACATCGCGGGCAACTCCCTCGGCGGCCTCTTCGCCCTCGAAGCCGCCGACCGCGGCCTCGCCAGCTCGGCGACGGCCCTGTCCCCGGCCGGCTTCTTCAACAGCCTGGAGTTCCGCTACGGCATGTCGGTGCTGCGCGCGTCGCGGTTCGGCGCCCGCGTCCCCGAGACGTTCCTCACCCGGCTGGCCCGCTCCCCGCGCCGCCGCACGCTCATGTTCGGCATGATCTACGGCCGTCCCGACCTGATGGACATCGAGACCCTCACGGGGGACGCCCGCGCCATGCGCGACGCCCCGGGCTTCGAACCCACCCTCCGCGCGGGCCGCTCCACCCGGTTCCTCGGCTCCTGCGCCGACGTCCCCGTGACCATCGCCTGGGGCACGAAGGACCGCCTGCTCCTGCGCAGCCAGGCCATCCGCGCCCAGCGCCGCCTTCCGGGCGCCCGCTTCGTCTGGCTGGAGGGCTGCGGCCACGTCCCCATGGCCGACGACCCCGCCCTCGTGGCGAAGGTCCTGCTGGAAGGCAGCGCGCACCCGCTCCGCGGCGCCCGTCCCGAGGCCGCCGCGTCCTAGGCCGTTCTCCGACGGCGGCCCCGGAGCGATCGGCGGGCCCGGTTCATGCCTCGCGCCGGCATCCGGCGAGGAGGGTGGCGACCATGCGCCTGGCGTCGGCCTGGCCGTAGTCGGGGCCGGTGATGCAGAGGTTGCCGATGGCGCGCATGAGCGTGTAGGCGGAGACCTCGGGGCCGAGTTCGCCGGCGGCGGCGCATGCGTCGAGCAACGTCGCGCAGGCCGGGACCAGGGTGTCGAGCATCAGGGCGTGGAGGTTCTCCAGCCCTGGATCACCGGACCCCAGGGCGGCTCCGAGGCCGTGCTTGGTCACGAGGAACTCGACGAACGCGTCCACCCAGCGGGTCAGGGCGGTGAACGGGGAGGCCGACTCCTCCAGGAGCCGGGGGGCGAGTGCGGTGGCCGTGTCGATCTGGTGCCGGTAGACGGCGGTGACGAGATCCGCCCGGGTCGGGAAGTTCCGGTAGATCGTGCCGACGCCGACGCCGGCGCGTTCGGCGATGTCGCGGACGGGGGCCTGGACGCCCTGTTCCACGAAGACCGCCGCCGCGGCCGCCAGCACGCCGCTGCGGGTGCGCTGCGCCTGTGCTCGGCGCACTCCGGCCGGTTCCGGCACGGGATCCTCCTTTTGCTCGCGGAACAATGTTCCGCTAGTTTGGCGGAACAACGCTCCGCCAAAGTATGGCAGAGCGATCCCCGGAGGAAGCGCAGGTCTCCCATGTCCCACCGTCAGCTCGACCAGCGGATCGTCTCGGTCAAGCCCATCACCGTCCCCGCGCCCGGCCGCGGCATCGACCTGCAGGTGAAGGTCACCGCCCCGATGTCGGGCCGGAACCTGCCGGTCATCGTGTTCTCCCACGGCAACGCATGGTCCCTGGACGCGTACGAGCCCCTCGTCGACCGGTGGGCCGCGGCCGGATTCCTCGTGGTGCAGCCCACCCACCTGGACTCCCGCCGCAACGCCATCGGCTGGGACGACCCGCGCTTCGCCACGGTCTGGCGCGTCCGGATCTCCGACCTTCACGCGATCCTCGACGGCCTCGGCGACATCCTCGCCCAGGCCGGCGGCCTGGAGGCCCGCGTCGACCGCGAGCGCATCGCGGTCGCCGGCCACTCCTGGGGCGCCCAGACCGCCGGCGCGATCCTCGGCGCGCGCGTGCTCGACGCCGACGGCGTCCCCGGAGAGGACTTCTCCCACCCCGCGGTCTCGGCCGGCGCGCTGATCGCCGCGACCGGGACCGGCGACTCGCTCACCCCCTTCGCCGCCGAACACCTTCCGTTCATGAGGCCGGACTACTCCACCATGACCGCTCCGGCCCTGGTCGTCGCGGGCGACGAGGACCGGTCGCGGCTCTCCACCCGGGGGCCGGAGTGGTTCACCGACGCCTACCGCCTCAGCCCGTCCCCGAAGAGCCTGCTCGTCGTCGCCGAGGGCGAGCACACCCTGGGCGGCGTCGCCGGCGAGGCGGTCGCCGAGACCACCGACGAGGACCCCGCCCGCGTCGTCCTCGTCGCCGACGCGATCTCCGCCTACCTCCTCGACGCCTTCAAGGTCGACGACGCCGCGTGGACCGCCTTCGGCGACGCCGCCGCGGCCGGCGAAGGCGCGTGGAGCATCTCCAGCAAGTAGCCCGGCCGGACCGCTCCGTCGCGATCTCGGGGAAAACGGCCTCTAGGGCTTCAGGCGGTCGGTCAGATAGGTGAGGATCTCGTCCCTGGCCTGGAGCGTGGGGTGGCCGTCCTCGTCCACGAGGTGCGCGGTGACGACGCTGTGAGGAGTCGCGACCACGTCGCGGAAGAACGGCGGCGGGTCGGTGTTCGCGACGCCGCCCGGGAGCACGCGTCCGTCGAAGGCGTCCCCGAGCAGAGCTTGGTAGGCGGCGAACCGCTGACCCGTGCACCACCGGTCGTTGTCGAAGCGGTAGGCGAGGACGGTCAGGCCGTCGCGCGCGACGCGCTCCTTGAGCGCGCGGGCGTCGTCGTCGCCGAGTTCCAGGCCGGCGGGGTCGTCCAGCGGCAGTGACGGGTGGTTGACGACCGGCGCTATGACCGCCGGTTCGAGCGCCATGGTCAGGGCGAAGTTCCCGGTGAAGCAGAGCCCGATCGCACCGACCCCCGGCCCGCCGCACTCGGCGTGGGCCTGCCGGGCGAGCCCGCGCAGCCACGCCGTGACGGGACTGGTGCCGCCCCCGGCGAAGGCTCGGAACTCGGCGCTCACGCACGCCCGGCGAACGATCCGCTCCCCGTCCTCGACAGTCGGATAGGCGCCGTCACGGCCGAAGAGCGAGGGGACGTGGACGGTGAAGCCCGCGTCCCGCACCCACCGCGCCAGCCGCAGGACGTCCGGGCTGATGCCCGGCATCTCGGGCATCAGCACGACGGCCGGGCCGGCGCCCGCGACGTAGACCGTCTTCACCACCCCGTCCACGTCCACCTGCCGCCGCGAGAAGTCGGCGATCGCATCATCAAGGCGCCCGCTGTCAGTGTTCATGAGGACAGCGTGGCGGGGCGGCGGCCTGCGCCGGGATAGGCCGGATCGCCATGTTCGGGGGTAATCTCGCCACCGAGCGGACGGGAGGCGGGCATGGGTGCGTTGCGGGTGGGGGTGCTGGCCTATCCGGGCTGTTTCGCGTCGGAGGTGTTCGGCGTCCCCGACCTGCTGACGATGGCCGGGCACGTCGCCGGCCCGGACCGCGCCGGCTACGAGGTGTCGGTGGTGTCGCCGCGCCGCCGCGTCGTCGCCTCCGGGGGCGTGGCGCTGGCCGCCTCCCCGCTCCGCGAGGTCGACGTCCTCGTCGTGCCCGGGTTCGAGCTCCACGCGGGCCTCGACGTGGACGCGAAGCTCGCGGGGCTGGCCCCGGAGCTCGCGGCCGTCCGCTCGCACGCCGCCGCGGGAGGCGCGGTCGTCTCGATCTGCGTCGGCGCGTTCCTGCTCGCCGCGGCCGGGCTGCTCGACCGGCGCCGGGCCACGACGGCGTGGTTGTTCGCGGACGAGCTGGCCAGACGCTGCCCGTCCGCCGACGTCCGGCCGGACCTCCTGGTCGTCACCGACGCGGGAGTGACGACCACGGCGGCGTTCAGCGCCATGTACGACTTCGCCCTGGAACTGGTCCGCCGGCACAGCGGCACCGGCGTGGCCCGGGCGACCGCGCGGATGGCGCTCGTGGACGACGCCCGCTCGTCCCAGGCCCCGTACGTCGACGCCCGGCTCCTCCCGCGGCCCGGGCACGACTTCTCCCGCCGGGTCATGCGGCACCTCGACCAGAACCTCGCCGCCCGGTACGACCTCGCCGGGCTGGCGGACGCTTTCAACGTCAGCACCCGGACGCTGCTGCGGCGCTTCGCGCAGGAGACGGGCCAGAGCCCGCTGGAGTACCTCCAGTCGGCGCGTGTCCGCCGCGCCCGCCACCTCCTGGAGACCACGGACAGGACGGTCGCCGCCATCGCCGCCGCGGTCGGTTACCGGGACCCCGGGACGTTCTCCGCCCTCTTCGCCAAGCTCACCGGGCGGCGCCCGAAGGACTACCGCGTGACCTTCGGGCGTCCCATCGGCTGACGGCCCACGGGAAAGGCCGGGGTCCGCGCGCGCCACGCGGACCCCGGCCTCATGTGAGGGACGGTTCGGCTCAGCCGGTCACCGGGAGGTCACCGGGGACCGGGGTCGGGGCGGGGGCCTCTCCGGGCGGGGTCGCGGGCGACGAGGGCTGGCCCGGCTGGGAGGGCTGGGACGGCTGACCGGGCTGGCCAGGCTGGCCCGGCTGGCCCGGCTGGCCGCTCTTTCCGCAGCTGGCGGACGCGATGCTGATCGTCTGCGTCTTCCCCGCCAGGGTCGCCGACACCTCGATGGCCGTGACCGTGAGGTTCCCGTCGTGCCCGCGGACCTGCTTGTTCAGCGTGACCGTGACGTTGCCGAGGCCCTTCAGGTCGGTGGTGACGGTGGTGTTGGGCGTCGCGCCGACCTTCAGCGCCCGGGTGCCCAGCGTCGCGCCCACCACGTGGGAGACCCCGTTGCCGTTCTCGCACTTGGCGGAGACGGCGTGGGCGGACAGGCCGAGCTTGGCGACCCGCAGGTCGGCGACGGACGCGCGGCCGTGCCCGGCCCAGGCGGAGCCGTTCAGCAGCCGCGCCTGGACGAGCGGGTTGGCGGGCAGTTCCGCCACGCTCTTGCTGGTGGGCCGCTGCGCCGCGGAGGCCACCGAGGACGTCGGCGGGACGACGACGGTGCCGGTGGCGGCGATGGCGACCGCCGAGCCGGCGCCGCCCGGGGAGGCGGAGGCGGGGGCGGCGGACAGGGCGAACGGCAGGGCCAGCGCGCCGGCGACGGCCGCGCACTTGGTGAGTGCCTGCAAACGCACGGTTCTCTCCTCAGGGGGTTCGTGATCGCGGGGATGGGGTGGGGGGTCGTGCGGCCCGGCCGTACGGCCGGGGGTGGAACGCGGGACCGTCAGTCCGTGATCTGGACGGGCGTCCCGAGCGGGACCTTGGCGAGCTTGTTCAGGGCGTCGGCGGGCACCCGTACGCAGCCGTGCGTGACGGCCTTGCCGAACACCGACTTCGACGGCCAGCCGTGGAACGCGACCGTCCCGGGGCCTCCGCCGAAGGTGTCGAGGGTGGCCGAGTGCGCGCCGACGGGCAGGACCAGCGGGCTGAACGTGGGCTTCGCGGGGGCGAGGGAGGCGAGCATGAACGTCCGTCCGGTGGGCGTCGGCGTCTTCGGCGCGCCGATCGCCACGGACCACGAGCCCACCTGGCGACCGCCTTGGGACAGGGTCAGCTTCTTGTCGCCGAGGTCCACCTTGACGGCGCTGGAGCTGCGCGCGGACTTCAGGCCGGAGTCGGGGATCCAGCCCGTCACGCCGTTCGGGCGGCTCGGCAGCAGCACGCGACGCCAGCCGGGGCGGCTCTCCACGACGGGCACCCAGGTCGGGCCCTTGAGCTGGGTGCTCGGCAGCTCCGCCACGGCGGGCGCGCCCGGTTTCGCCGACACCGGGACCGCGTCGTTCGGGTGCACCACGGTCCCGTCGCTCTTGGCGGACGGGGCCTCGTCCCGCGGCAGGTCGTTCAGCGTCGTGTACGTGGTGGCCTCGGGCAGCTTCTCCTTGCCGCCGGCAGGGGCCGCGCCGGCGGACGCCCCCTTGTGCCCTCCGCCGCAACCGGTCACGATCAGGGCCGTCACCAGCAGGGCCGGTGCCGCCGTCAGGGCCGTTCTGGCCGTCCGCCCGGCGGCTCGCGGTGGTTCGTCGTTCACGAAGACTCCAAGTGCTCCCGCCGGAGAGGGGCTCCGGCTCGTCTCTGTGCCCGCTCTCTACGCGCGAGGGCCCGGAGAGGTTGCACGGTGTGGAGAACTAGTCGCGATCCGTGCTTCACCACCGCCTTCCGCCGGTACGGCACTGCCGGGAACAAGCGGGGATTGACATCTGTTTGAACCCTCAACTAACCTTCGACGAGTTCGTTGAAGTTTCAAGCATTGGACAGGAGACCCCATGAGCATCGCCGCCGTCGCCCCCGAGCTGACCGTCGGAACCTGGAACATCGACCCCGCCCACTCCGAGGTCACCTTCGTGATCCGGCACCTGATGACCAAGGTGCGCGGGACGTTCACCGACTTCACCGGGTCCGTGCAGATCGCCGAGGAGCTGTCGGAGTCCACCGCCGCGGCGCAGATCCAGGTCGCCTCGATCGACACCCGCCACGCCGACCGCGACGCCCACGTGCGGACCTCCGACGTCCTGGACGTGGAGAACCACCCGACCATGACGTTCACGACCAAGGGCGTCCGCGCGCAGGACGGCGAGTACCTCCTGGACGGCGAGCTGACGATCAAGGACGTCACCCGTCCGATCACCCTGACGGTCGAGTACAACGGCGTCGGCGAGGACCCGTGGGGCGGCACCCGCGCCGGCTTCTCCGCCGCGACCACGATCAACCGCAAGGACTGGGGCATCGAGTTCAACATCCCGCTGGCGGGCGACAAGGCCCTGCTCGGCGACAAGGTCGACATCCAGCTGGAGATCCAGGCCGTCCGCGCCTGAGCGTCCCCGCTGCCGGAAAGGCCGCCCGATACCGGGCGGCCTTTCCGCTTTCCAGGGGCAGGACCGCCCCGCCGGCAGGCCGAGGCGCTACTCCAGCGGCAGGCGCAGGGCGAAGCGGGCGCCGGACGGGTGGTCCTCGATCCGCAGCGTCCCGCCGTGCGCCCGGGCGATCTCGCGGGCGATCGCGAGGCCGAGCCCGGCGCCGCCGGCGCCGCGGCTGCGCGCGGTGTCCAGGCGGGTGAAGCGCTCGAAGACGCGCTCCCGGTCGGCGGGCGCTACGCCGATGCCGTCGTCGGTGACGACGAGCAGCGCCCGGTCGTCCTGCCTGCCCACCCGCACCGTCACGCACGACCCGGCGTAGCGCTCGGCGTTGTCGAGCAGGTTGCCCAGCAGCCGGACGAGCTGCATGCGCACCCCGCGCACCACGACGCCGCGGGTCAGCTCCGTGACGATCTCCAGCTCGGAGGAGCGGCGGCGGACCTCGGCGCCGGCGAGCGCGGCCAGGTCGATCGGCTCCTGCGCGGCGCTCCCGCCGGTGCCGATGCGGGCGAGCAGCAGCAGGTCGGTGACGATCGACTCCAGCCGGTCGGTGTCGCGCAGCGCCGAGGCGATGACGCCCCGCAGGTCGTTGTCCTCCGGGTGCATGGAGGCGTCCTCCAGGTTGGCCCGGAGCCCGGCGATCGGGGTGCGCAGCTCGTGCGAGGCGTCGGAGGCGAACTGCCGCTGCCGCGCGACGGCCCGCTCCAGCCGGTCCAGCGTCTCGTTGGCGGTGCGGGCGAGCTGCGCGATCTCGTCCTGGCCCGGCGGCTGCGGCACCCGGCGGCTGAGGTCGGTGGCGCTGATCTCCGCGAGCTGGGCGCGGATCGCCTCGACGGGGCCGAGCGTGCGCCCGACGACGCGCCAGGTGATCCCCGCGGCGACGGCGGCCAGCAGCAGCACGCCCGAGCCGAGCACCCCCTCCAGGAGCCCGTTCACCAGGTAGGCCGGCTGGCGCGCGGCCGCGTACACGACGACGGAGTCGGGCGCGGTGCTCACGCGGATGGCCTCGGCCACGAAGCACTCGCGGTCCGGCCACCGGCCGCGGCACCGGGTGAAGTCCTGGACCCGCATGTTGCTCGGCGGCCAGAGTCTGCTCACCGGGGGCCTGTCCGTAGCGCCCGGTGTGGCGTTCGTCACCCGCCCGCCGGGCTCGACGACCTGGATCATGACGCGGCCGCCGGACTCGTCGCGGATCGCGCCCTCCAGCGTCCCGTCGCGGACGCCGCCGCTGACGCGCCGGGCGTCCACCTGCGTCCGGCGCAGCAGTTCCGCCTTGACGGCGCTGCGCACGGCGACGTCCGCGCCGATCGCGGTGACCCCGAGCACCAGTACGGCGATCACGGCGGCGACGAGCGTGTCCCTGGCCCGGATCGACCGGGGGCGCATGCGCATGGGCCCTCCATGACGACGTACCGGTCTCCCGGCAGGACGACACACGCTACCGGCCGGTCACGAAACGGGGAGCCCGAAATTGCACGCAGTGTTTTCACCTTCGCCTCCTGGGACATCCCGTTTTATGACGATTCCCTCCGGAGTACAGGGACGGACACACATGGGCAGGGACGTGGCTTCGGTCGCCATCAGCGGCGAGGACCGGCGGCGGTATCGCGACAAGGTGCGCAGGTGCCTCGACGTACTGGCCCGGATGCTGGGCGAATCCCAGTTCGACTTCGAGCGCCCCCACATAGGCCTGGAGATCGAGCTCAACCTGATCGACTCGCTCGGCGACCCGCTGATGCGCAACGCGGACGTGCTCAAGGCGATCGCGGACCCGGCGTGGGCGACCGAGCTGGGCCAGTTCAACCTGGAGATCAACATCCCGCCCCGCGAACTCGGCGGCGAGGGCACCGGAGCCCTGGAGACGGAGGTCCGCGACCACCTCGCGCACGCCGACGACCGGGCCCGCGAGGTCGGCGGCCGGCTCGTGATGATCGGCATCCTGCCGACCCTGCGGCGGACCGACATCGGCGAGGAGACCCTGTCGTCCAACGCCCGCTACAAGATGCTGAACGACCAGATCTTCGCCGCGCGGGGGGAGGAGATGCGCATCGCCATCGACGGTCCCGAGCCGCTGCGCATGCACACCGACACGATCATCCCCGAGGCGGCCTGCACCAGCGTCCAGTTCCACCTGCAGGTGAGCCCGGACGAGTTCGGCGCGTACTGGAACGCGGCCCAGGCCATCGCGGGCGCGCAGGTGGCGATGGGCGCCAACTCCCCGTTCCTGTTCGGGCACCGGCTCTGGCACGAGACCCGCATCACCCTGTTCGAGCAGGCCACCGACACCCGCCCGGACGAGCTGAAGACGCAGGGCGTCCGGCCCCGGGTGTGGTTCGGCGAACGCTGGATCACCTCCGTCTTCGACCTCTTCGAGGAGAACGCCCGGTACTTCCCGGCGCTGCTGCCGCTGTGCGACGACGAGGACCCCCGCGAGGTGCTCGACCAGGGCGGCATCCCCGAGCTCGGCGAGCTCTCCCTCCACAACGGAACGATCTATCGCTGGAACCGTCCGATCTACGCCGTCGTGAAGGGCCGCCCCCACCTGCGCGTGGAGAACCGCGTCCTGCCGGCCGGGCCGTCCGTCGCCGACGTCGTCGCCAACGGCGCCTTCTACTACGGCGTCGTCCGGATGCTGGCCGAGGAGGACCGCCCCGTCTGGTCCCGCATGTCCTTCGCCACCGCCGAGGAGAACCTGCACCGCGCCGCCCGCGACGGCCTCGAATCGACCCTCTACTGGCCCGGCATGGGCGAGGTGCCCGCCGCCGAGCTCATCCTGCGCAAGCTGCTGCCCCTCGCCCACGAGGGCCTCGACCGCTGGGGCGTCGACCCCGCCCGCCGCGACCGCCTCCTCGGCATCATCGAGCGCCGCTGCGTCACCGGCCAGACCGGGGCCGCCTGGCAGATCGACACCGTCCGGGCCCTGGAGGAGGAGCACGGCGTCGGCCGCCACGACGCCCTGCGCATGATGACCCGCGCCTACGTCGAGCACATGCGCGACAACGAGCCCGTCCACACCTGGTGACACGAAGATCTTCACAGCTCCCGCACACATCACACGACAACCTCACAAACCGGCCTTCTAGAGTCGGGGCGTGAGCGGACACGAGACACGCGTCCTGATCGTGGAGGACGAGCCGACGATCGCGCGGGCCGTGGCCGACCGGCTCGCGGCCGAGGGGTTCGGCGTCGAGACGGCCGGGGACGGGCCCTGCGCGGTCGAACGCGCCCGCGCGTACGAGCCCCACCTCATCGTGCTGGACGTGATGCTGCCCGGGTTCGACGGCCTCGAGGTCTGCCGCCGCGTCCAGGCGGAACGTCCCGTCCCCGTGCTGATGCTGACGGCGCGCGACGACGAGACCGACCTGCTCGTCGGCCTCGGCGTCGGCGCCGACGACTACGTGACCAAGCCGTTCAGCATGCGCGAGCTGGTGGCGCGCATCCGCGCCGTGCTGCGCCGCGTCGAACGCCCCGCGATGGACACCGGCGACGGGGCGGTGCGCGTCGGGGATCTGGAGGTCGACCAGCGGGCCCGCCGGGTCCGCCGCGACGGCCGCGAGGTGCACCTCACTCCGACCGAGTTCGACCTGCTGGCGTGCCTGCTGCGCAACCGGGGCACGGTGCTCACCCGCGCCGTCCTGCTGGAGCAGGTGTGGGACTGGGCGGACGCGTCCGGGACGCGGGTCGTCGACAGCCACGTCAAGGCGCTGCGCCGCAAGCTCGGCCAGGAGCTGATCCGCACCGTGCACGGCGTCGGCTACAGCCTGGAGGCCGCGCCGTGACCGCCGAGGGCGCCCGGTTCGCCCGCAGGCTGTGGGCGCGGCTGCCCCGCCCGCTGGACCCGCTCCGCTCGATCAAGGTGAAGCTCGGCGTCGTGGTCGTCGTGACCGCGTGCGTCGCCGTCCTGATCGTGCTGTGGGGGTATCCGCTGGGCTTCCGCGCGCGGCAGACGATGCCGGTCGGCGTGCTCATCTCGCTGGTCGTCACCCAGCTGCTCGCCCACGGCATGACCGCGCCGCTGCGCGAGATGACGGCGGCGGCGCGGACGATGGCCCGCGGCGACTACAGCCGCCGCGTGCGCGCCACCTCGCGCGACGAGGTCGGGGAACTGGCGCAGGCGTTCAACCGGATGGCCGCCGACCTCGCCGAGGTCGACCGGCAGCGCCGCGAGTTCGTCGCGAACGTCTCGCACGAGCTGCGCACCCCGATCAGCGCGCTTCGGGCCGTGCTGGAGAACGTCGCGGACGGCGTCACGCCCGCGACGCCGGACGTCCTGGAGACGGCCCTCGACCAGACCGAGCGGCTCGGACGCCTCGTCACCCAGCTCCTGGACCTGTCGCGGGTCGAGGCGGGCGCGGCGGCGCTCGACGTGGCCGACATCGACATCGCCGCGTTCGTCGCCGACGTCGTCGCGGAGGCGCGGGCGGGACGCCCGGAGGCGGTGTTCGAGCCGGACGTCACGCCCGGCCTGCGCGCCGCCGCCGACCGCGACCGCCTCCACCAGGTCGTCGCGAACCTGCTCGACAACGCCGCCCGGCACGGTCCGGACGGCCGACCCGTCACGGTCACGGCCCGCCCCGCGGGCCCGCCCGGCGGGCTGGTCATCGAGGTGGCCGACGAGGGCCCCGGCATCCCGCCCGAGGAGCGCGCCCGCGTGTTCGAGCGCTTCTCCCGCGGCTCCGCGCCCGGCTCCGGCACGCCCGGCGGCGGCACCGGGCTGGGGCTGGCCATCGCGAACTGGGCCACCGAGCTGCACGGCGGCGACATCACCGTCATGGACACCCCCACCGGCTGCCGCATCCGCGTCGTGATCCCCGCGGACCCCGCTACCCGTCCGGCTCCATGGTGAGCAGGGCGTACGCGGCGAGGGTCGAGTCGTCGGTGATGCGCCCGTCCCGGACGAGCGCCCTGAACTCCTCCCGCGACACCCACTTCTGCCGCATGTCCTGCTCCTCGGGCTCCCGGTCGGCCTCCCCGGCCTCCAGGTCGGACGCGACGAAGACGTTGAAGCCCTGCCCGCTCATCCCGTGCGAGCAGTTCAGGTACCCGATGCGCCGCAGCGTCCCGGCCCGCAGCCCGGTCTCCTCGGCGAGCTCCCGCCGGGCGAGCTCCTCAGGGTCGGCCTCGCGCCGGCCGGGCGCCGAGCCCTGCGGGAAGCTCCACGTGCGCTTGCCGATCGGGTACCGGTACTCCTCGACGAGGTGGAACCCGTCGCCCTCTTCCGGGATCACCACCACGAAGTCGGGCTTGTCGATCACGCCGTAGATGCCGCGCGAGCCGTCCAGCCGCTCGACCTCGTCCTCCCGGACGACCATCCACGGGTTCTCGTAGACGACGCGCGACGCGACCTGGCGGACCGCGGGCCGCTCCTCGCCGCTCATACGCCCTCCCCGTAGCGGTAGACGAGTTCGTGCCGGTCGCCGACCACCACCCGGTGGGTGGCCTCGACGACCCGGTCGCGCTGGTCGTGGGCGCGGCGCCACAGCGTCAGGACGGGCTGGTCGGGCTTGATCTCCAGCGCCTCCTGCTCGTCCGGGCCGGGCAGGCGGCACGTCACCGACTCCTCGAACGTGATCCGGTAGCCCGCCTCCTCCAGCCGGGAGTAGATGCCGCCCGGGCCCGTGTCGATCTCGCGCAGCACCGGGACCCGCTCCACGACCTCAAGGATCACCCAGGTCGTCGCGGTCTGGACGGGCGGCTCACCCTCGACGCCCTGGACGCGCGCCCGCTCCAGCACCCGCGTCCCGGCCGGGACGTCCAGGCGGAACGCGAGCCGGTCGTCGGCCTCCACCTCGGCGACGGTCGTGCGGGTGAACGGGGTGTGGCCGTCCCGCCGCGCCGACACGTGGAACCCGCGCCAGTCACCGACCTGCCGCGTGATGTCGGACGCCGCGCGCCGCACCCTCGGGGCCGCCCGCACCTGCGCGCCCGCGCCGTGCCGCAGCTGGACGAGGCCCTGCTCCGCCAGCAGCCGCAGCGCCCGCCGGACGGTGGAGCGGTCGGCCTCGTACACCCGCGCCAGCTCCCGCTCGGACGGCAGCCAGGCGGCCGGGTCCAGCTCGCCCTCGACGATACGAGCGGCGAGCGCGTTGCTGATCGCCTGTGCCTTCGCGGGGGGTCGCGGCATACCAGATCCTGCTCCTGGTCGGTGCATTGACCTCATACCGTACAGATCCCACTTGCTCCCGCACCCTCTTGGGGTTGCGGCGAACGCATTGTGGTCAGTGTTTGGTGGTTCTATGGTAGACCTACCATGAACCGACCGAGGGAGCCCCGCTTCATGTCGGCGACCATGTGCATGCCCGGCTGGCACAGCGAACGCTCCGGCACCGGCCTGCGCGCGACCCGCCTCACCCCCCTGTCGGACTACCAGCTCCTCAACGGCTGCCTCGAGGAGATCGTCGCCGCCGACGAGGGCGAGCTGTGGCTGCTGTGCGACGCGCAGACCCGGCTGGCCGAGCGCGTCGCCACCGCCGAGCGGCTGCGGGCCCCCCACCACGCCTGATCAGCCCCGCCGCAGGCTGACGACCTCCCCGGACTCGCCGACCGCCGCGCGGGCCGGCGGCATGATCCGCTCTCCCGCGTTGTCGGCCAGCAGCGCCCGGGCGCGCAGCACGATCTCCAGGTCAAAGCGCAGGTCCGGGTCCAGGAGCTGGTCGCCGAACAGCTCCTCCAGCTGCCGCAGCCGGTAACGGACGGTCTGCGGGTGGACGTGCAGCCGCATCGCGACCTCGTTGGCATTGCGCCCCGACTGCAACCACGCCAGCAGGGTCTCGGCGAGCCGGTCCTGCTGGCTGGCCCGCAGATGCGCCAGTGGCGCGAGCCGCAGGTCGGCCAGCGAGGTGATGAGCCCCTCGTCCTGGAACAGGATCAGCGTGGACATGTGCTCCACGCTGCGGATCACGCCGCTGTCGGCCTCGATCACCCCGCGCTGGACCAGGCAGAGCGTCTTGCGCGCCCACTGGATCGAGCGCGCCGCCTCCATCAGCGGGACGGTCGGGCCGACGACGGCGAGCGTGCCGGACAGGGCGCGGTCCACGAGCTTGGCGCGGCCGGGGCCGTCGGGGTCGGGGATGATCAGGCTGGGGGTGCGGCGGGTGAGGTCGGCCAGCACGTCCGGCGGGAACGCGGGCTGGCGGGTGTCGGCGTGGTGCCGGCCTAGCGCGACCGCGGCGACCGTCCGCGGGACGGGCCAGTGCGCGGCGGCGGCCAGGTCGGCGATCGCCTCCTGCGCGGCCGGCGGATCGGCGAACAGCAGGTCGAGCAGGCGCTTGCGGCGGCGCTGCATCTCGCCCGCGACGGCCGCCTTGGCCTGCGAGAACCCCTCGGCGGCCGCGTGCGCCAACTCGTCCTGGAACTGCATCAGGACCTCGCCGACGGCGCCGAGCGTGCGGGGCGGCACCTGCAGGGCCTCGGCGCCCTCGGTCATCCGGCGCCACGCCACCATGCCGCCGACCCGCATCGCCGTCTGCATCGCGTCGAGGCTGCGTCCCTCGCCCGCCTCGCCGCGGCCGATGGCCCGGAAGAAGTCGGTCACCGGAGCGGGATCATGGCCGGGATCGGCCACCCGCTCGACGAAGAAGTGGAGCACGCGCTCGACGGCGAGGCGGAGGGTCCCCGAGTAGGAGCCGTCCCCGGGCCGGTCGTACTCCCTGACGCGCGTCTGAATCTCCTGGATCATGTCGTCCGCCACCTCGTCGAGGTGGGGTCGCATGTGATCCGCCAGTTCCCTCGGCAGATCCGCCCACGGGCGCCCGCTGGTGGTCGAACCGTCGTTCGCCACAGAACCTCCCAGCTCCGTCCCCCTGCGTTGCGCGCCGTACACACGGGGTAATTACTTACTTATGGGACCTGTGTGGGGCAAATCATGACCCGCGACGTGCCCGAGGCGCAAAGTCTAGGTCGGCGAACGACCAGGTTCGGCCGGTGACGTGAGAAAAATTCACACTCTTCGCCACCGGGGGAAGCGGTTCTGTGACTTCACCGAGACCGGCCTGATCGCCAGGGCGCGCACGCTGGGATCAGGCCCGGCGCGAGGGCACCGGGCCGGACGGGACCGAGACACGTGTTGGCCTACTTCGTCCGGCGCCTCATCGGCGCCGTCCTCATGCTCCTGCTGATCACCCTGGTGACCTTCGGCATCTTCTTCTGGTTACCGAAGCTGGCCGGGCAGAGCACCGACCAGATCGCCGCCGCCTACGTCGGCCGCGCGTCGACCCCCGAGGCGATCGAGGCGACCAAGGAGAGGCTCGGCCTCGACGAGCCGGTCGTGGTGCAGTACGGCGAGTACCTGAAGTCGATCGTCGCGGGCGCCGACTACGACGCCGGCCCCGTCACCGACCGCTGCCCGGTGCCGTGCCTCGGGTACTCGTTCCGCAGCAGCCAGCCGGTCCTCGGAACGCTGCTGGACCGGGCCCCGGCGACCCTCTCCCTGGCCTCCGGCGCGGCGATCATCTGGCTGGCCGCCGGCATCGCCACCGGGGTGCTCTCGGCACTGCGCACAGGCTCGGTCTGGGACCGCACCGCCATGATCATCGCACTGGGCGGCGTCTCCCTGCCGATCTACTTCACCGGCCTGGTCTCCCTCGCGCTGTTCTCCTACACCCTGAAGATCTTCCCGGGCGGCGGCAGCTACCGTCCCCTCACCGACGCTCCCCTGACCTGGTTCGAGGCGCTCGTGCTGCCCTGGGTGACGCTGGCGTTCCTCTACGCCGCGATGTACGCGCGCCTCACCCGGGCCGGCATGCTGGAGACGCTGGACGAGGACTACATCCGCACCGCCCGCGCCAAGGGGGTCCCGGAGAGACTCGTCGTGACCAGGCACGCGCTGCGTTCGTGCCTCACCCCGATCGTCACGGTCTTCGGCCTCGACCTCGGACTCCTCATCGGCGGCGCGGTGCTGACCGAGAACACCTTCAGCATCCCCGGCCTGGGACAACTCGCCCTCACGTCGGTCCAGAGCGGCGACCTCCCCATGGTCCTGGGCGTCACCCTGCTCACGTCCGCCTCGATCGTCCTGCTCAACCTGCTCGTCGACCTGCTCTACGCAGTGATCGACCCCCGCGTCACCCTCACTTGATCCCCTGCCGCGCGGGGAGATGGCAACGTCGTCACCACCCGCGTCAGCATCCCTAGCCGGACGACCTTGACGTCCCGGCGTCTTCGCCCAGGTTGGCCGGATGCGGCCATTTGACTAGTGACTCCGGACACGCCCGGCCCCCACATGGGTCGCGCCTCCCGGCCCTGGCGCCGCCGACCGGGTCGCCCGAGCCCGGGAGGCCGGCGCGCCCGGTCCGGATGCCGCTGCTCCGGCGCTTCCGCCGTCCGGCGTGGCCGTTCCGCAGGCTTGGGAGCACTACCTTCCGATCGATGTCCACGCTCCGAAAGGCCGAAAAGGCTATAGCCGTCCGAGCCGCCAAGGCAATAGCCACTTCGACATGAAGGTATGGCGACGTCCTACCCGTGTCCTCCGAGTTTCGCCTGTGTTGACCTTCCGTTAACTCCTCGGACTGTCTTACTTGCGCGCCATTTGACGCGCACACACAGAGCTCCGGCCAAGCCGGGTTGCTCACGAACAAAAGTTAGGAGGACTCATGTTTTCATCGAGTCCGTTCACCCCGGCGGGCCCGGGCGATTCGCCCCGGCCCCCCGGAATGGGAGAGGTCCCGATCAAGGACCTCGCCTTCCTGTACGACTGCCGCACGGCGGCCGCGGTGTCGCCCGGCGGCACGGTGCTGATGTTCTCCCCCGGGTACGTCGACGACCCGAGCGTCTTCACGAGGCTCCTCGGAGGCAGGGGCCAGTTCAGGCTGGCTCCGATGGGGTGCAGTGTGCCGGACGAGCGGCGCTACATCCCCGGGACGAACGTCCTGGAGACCACGTGGCTCACGCCCACCGGTGACGTCAAGGTCGTCGACGCGCTGGACTGGTCCCCCGAGAAGGGATCCGGCCAGACGCTGCTGCGGCTGGTCGAGGTCACCAGGGGAACGGTCGTGATGGACGTCGACTGCGACGTCCACTTCGACTACGGTTCCATCCCCGCCAGCTGGCAGCGGCGGGAGTACCAGGGCTACCGCGAGGGCCGTACCAGTCACGACGGAGTCGAGCTCGTGCTCCGGAGCGACATGGCCCTCAGGTTCCAGGGCTCCCGGGCGGCGGCCCGCGTCACCCTCCACGAGGGCGACCGCGTCTTCATCGCCCTGGGCTGGGGTGACCGTGAGCTGCCGCGGACCTACAAGAAGGCCCGCAAGCAGCTGACCACCACCATCCAGGGGTGGCGTTCGTGGCTCGCCACGGGCAACATCCCCCAGCACGAGCTCCGGCAGGAGCTCGTGCGGGACCTGCTCGCCATGAAGGGAGCGTGTCTCGACACGGGGGCGGTCATCGCCGCGCCCACCTTCTCGCTGCCGGAGGCGCCGGGAGGTCCCCGCAACTGGGACTACCGGGCGTGCTGGCCGCGGGACTCCAAGGAGGTCCTGGAGGCGCTGCGACTCGCCGGCTTCGAGCAGGAGGGTCACGCGTACATCAGGTTCCTCCTGGGGCTCCCGGACTTCCGGACCAAGCCCCAGATCATGTTCGGGCCGCGGGGCCAGTTCCTGCTGCCCGAGCGGGTGCTCCACCACCTGGCCGGGTACGGCGGGGCCACGCCGGTGAACGTCGGCAACCTCGCCGCGAAGCAGCTCCAGCTCGACCTGATGGGGCAGGTGAACCGGACGATCCGCCTCTTCGAGATGGACCGGCTCACCCCGGAGCTGTACCGGCTGGTGAGGTACACCACCGACACCGCCGGGGCGACCTGGAACGTTCCCGACGCGGGGCCGTGGGAGCAGCGGGGGGAACCCCGCCTCTTCAACGGTTCGCGGCTCATGCAGTGGACCGCCCTCGTCGACGGAGCGGAGATCGCCCGGGCCTTCGGCAAGGTGGAGGACGCCATCCGGTGGGAGGCCCAGGCCAAGAGCTTCTACGAGGAGCTCTTGGAGGAGGCCCAGTACCGCGGCAAGTTCACCGCGGCCAAGGGCATGGACGCGATGGACGTGTACTGCGTCCGTTTCGCCCTCGAAGGGTTCCTGCCGGCGACGGACCCGCTGTTCGTCGCCACCGTCCGGGCGGTGGAGGAGGAGCTGACCCACCTGGGTCTGCACTTCCGCTACCTGAACGCGCAGTACGTCGACGGGCTGGAGGGTGAGGAGAAGATGTTCCTCATCGGCTCCTACTGGCTCGTCGAGGCCTACGTCGCGATGGGCGAGCCCGACCGGGCCCGCAAGCTGCTCCGGGAGCTGCGGACCTTCGACTCGCGCATCCTCCTCCTCCCGGAGGAGGTCGACCCGGAAACGGGCGAGCACTGGGGGAACACCCCCCAGAAGTTCGTGCACGCGGCGCGCGCGAAGGCGATCATGGCCCTGGCCCGCGCCGAGGGCTGGCTGAGCGCCCTGTAAGGGGAGTTCACGCTCATCCCGAGCCGGCCCGCTCCAGAGCGGGCCGGTGACCACCCATCGTGTCGGCCCGCGCCTTCGGGCGCGGGTCGGCACGACCACAACAGAACATCGACAGGCCGGCTCGTGCCCTTCCGGGGCACGAGCCGGTTCTTCTGTGCGCACCGAGGCTCATCGTCCACCGCGCTGCGGGGCAGGGCGTCAGGTGAAGATGTCCTCAGCCGAATCGGCGCTGATGGCACGCTGGATCCAGCGCTCGATCTGCTCGAGATCAGTGCACCCCTGAACCCGAGCCCGGACATCCGCGGGAACGTCGAGACCGCGCGCCTCAAGCATCAGCAGGAGGGCCTTGACCTCCCCCTTGGCCTCTCCCTTGGCCTCTCCCTTGGCCTCCCCCTTCGCTTCTCCCTCAGCGAGGCCCTCGGCGCGACCTTCGGCGCGGTGGGTTATGGCGAACTCTGACTGCCACTCGTAGTTGTCGAGTTTCACCGTTTCCTCCATGAGTTTGCGGGCGGCGTCAGAGAACCGCGACAGTACGTAGTCATAGTAGAGCTTCCCTGTGTCACCGCTGAGTGAGCCGATGGCGGCGGACAGGCCTTGGAGGACGGCTTGCGACTGCGGGCCGTCCGCGTGGGCGGGGGCGCTGAGGACCGCCAGTTCGGGGAGGCGGCGGGCCTGGTTCGGGTCGGTGATCGGCGGCAGCATCCCGGGGTGGACGGTCAGGGGTTCGAGGACCCATCCGGGGTGTCCCATGTCGATCGGGGCGGCGCATCCTCTCGCCGTGGCCGGGTCCGGGCACAGCACGAGGAGCATGACGGGGCAGCGGCGCCGCAGACGTAATGACGCCAGGTAGGCGGGCCAGCTGTAGGACTTCTGCTTGAGGGCCCTCAGCTGGGATTCCACCACGACGCCCATGACGGGAGACTTCGGGTCGCCGAGCAGGACGGTGGCGTCGCAGCGCAGTTCAGCCGGATTCGTGTCGGCGTAGGACTCCGACGCCAGCGTGGCGCGGGCTTGGTCGGACACGTCGAGTCCGAAGACGGTCCGCAACATCTCGGGGACGAGCTGCGGCCTGTTGCGGACCATCTCCAGCGGCAGCTCGTGATTGTTGGTGGGCATGCATGCAAGCTAAGAGTAATCACTTGGCAACATAGAGCTAACGGATCGATTCCCTCCCTACGGGCCATGGAGGGCGGATCTCGGTAGCCCGATCGCGTCATCGGCCTGGTCGCCAGGGGCGGTTGCGGCGCTGGTCAGGGTAGGAGGCGGTCCAGGAGAAGCCAGGCACCTATGGCGGTCATCGCGGCTCCGGAGAGGCGGGTGACCGTGCGGGCGGCCGCGGGGCGGGGGTCCAGGACGGTGCGGGTCAGGGTGCCTAGGCAGAGGTAGAACGCGGCGCAGGTGGTCATGAAGGTCAGTCCCAGGACGGCGAGTTGCAAGGGCACGGGCCAGGCGTAGCGGGGATCGGTGAACTGGGGCAGGAGGGCCAGGAAGATCAGCAGGCCCTTGGGGTTGAGGCCGCTCACGCCGACGCCACGCAGGAAGGTGCCCCAGTCGGTGCCGGCACCGGCCCGGACGTCGAGGGCGGCGGGGCGGGCGAAGGTCGTCGCGCCGTGCCAGATGAGGTAGAGGCCGCCGACGGTGGTGAGGCCGGTCAGGACGGACGGGGAGCCCGCGACCAGTGCGCCGACGCCCGCGGCGACGATCGCGGTCACCGCGCCGTAGCCGGTGACCAGACCGCCCACGGCGGGTACGACGGAACCGCCGCGCAGGCCGGCGCCGATGGTGAAGGCCCAGTCCGCGCCCGGGACGACGATGAGCAGCAGCGCCACCGCCCAGAACGCGAGCACCGATCCCGTTGCCATCGCATTCCTCCCCGGTCGGCCATTACGGGAAGAATACGATTGAAGTGAAAGGAAATGGTTTCAACTTTTGCCCCACTCTAGCCTTTTTGTGGAAGAATCTGCTCTGTGGACGCCATCGATCGGCAGATCCTTGCCGTGCTCCAGGAGGACGGGCGGTTGACCGTCACCGAACTCGCGGCGCGGGTCGGGTTGAGCGTCTCGCCGTGCCACCGGCGGCTGCGGGAACTGGAGCGCGGCGGCACGATCCGCGGATACCGCGCGGTCGTGGACGCCGCCGCGCTCGGCCTGACCTTCCAGGCGCTGGTCTTCGTCACCATGCGGCAGGAGGACCGCGACACGCTGCTCGGCTTCGAGGCCGCCGTCGCGCAGGTGCCCGCGGTGGTGCAGGCCCAGCGCCTGTTCGGCGACCCCGACTACCTGCTGCGCATCGTCACCGCGGACCTGAAGGCCTACCAGGAGCTGGAGGACGACGTCCTCGCGGCGTTGCCGGGGGTGCAGCGGCTGAACTCCACGCTCGTGATGAAACACGTCGTGAACGATCGGCCGCTGCCCACCTGAGCTACTGCTCGACGATCCAGTGGTCGTTCGCGCCGGCGCGGACGAATCGCAGCGACGGGCACAGATAGTCGCCAGGGTTCGGGGTGGCGGTCGGCTGCCAGGGCGAGTCCGACGGGGTCGCCGGGCTCCAGGCGCCGTTCCGGCGAAGCTGGATGGAACTGCTCTCGAAGACGACGTTCTTCGCGTCCGCGCAGTAGTAGGCGGTGCCCGTGCTCGGGTTGCGGGTCGCGTAGATCTCGAAGATGTCCCAGCCGTAGGCGAGCGAGCTCGTGTCCCGGCCCGACTTGCTGTAGAAGAGGCTCCAGGAATTCGTCGTGTAGTTGTAGAGGTACGCCGACCACGCGTTGGTGGAGGCGTTCGTCTTGACGAGCTGGACGCTGTAGGCGGGGTGCCCGTTCACGCTCTTGGTGTAGCTCTGGAGGAAGTTCGCGTCCATCTTCACCTCCTTGGCGGGGCCGTTGCCGCCGCACCAGTCCCAGGCCCAGATCTCGTTCCCGACGGCCTGCGAGTAGACGGTCGTGATCTCCATGCAGGACCCGGCGGCCTTGATAGTGGGCGTGTAGGTGAAGTCGGCGCTGTTGGACACGCGGTAGCTCGTGTCGACGCTGTGGGTGGCCGCCATTCCGTCATGGGAACCCGCGGCCGGCTCGACGCCCCAGAAGTGGTGGATCTGCTCGCGGTTCAGGCGGGAGCGGTGCAGGTCGCGAAACCTCTGCACGGCCTGGGCGTTGCGGGCGTCGGGAACGAATGCGCGGGCGCCCGCGACGTTTCCGATTCGAGGGGCGGACGGGTCGGGAGCGGAGGAAGCCGACGCCGCGGAAACGCTCGCGGCGGGAATGGCGGTAAAGGCGGTGAGAACGGCGCAGGCGAGCAGGGTTCGACGCTGCATCACGCGACTCCTTTGAGCGGGGGCGGTCTGCTAGCGCGCGCTGATACCGTCCAAAAGAATCGCCATCCACGTCTCGTACTGTCAACGAAACGTTTTTCAATCCGCCTTCAGAAGCCGTAGAAGAAAGGGACGGGCCCCGCGCTCCGGGCCCGTCCCGCAGGCACGCGTCAGCGGCGGTAGAGGTTGAGCTTCTCCTCGCCGATGCGCTCGCGCAGCGCCGGGTCGTCGACGCCCTGGCCCTCTCCGGTGGCGCCGCACAGGACCGCGACCTTGCCGATGTGCTGGTTCGTCTGGACGGCGCGGGTCGCGTCCCCGGCCTCGTCCAGCGGGAAGACCGTCGACAGCGTCGGGTGGATCATGCCGAGCCCGATCAGCCGGTTGATCTCGACGGCCTCGTGGTAGTTGAAGCCGTGCGAGCCGATGATGCTCTTCAGCCGCATCCACAGGAACCGGTTGTCGTACTCGTGCCGGTACCCGGTGGAGGAGCCACACGTGACGATCTTGCCGCCGCGCTTGGCGACGTAGACGGACGCGCCGAACGTCTCGCGGCCGAGGTACTCGAACACGATGCCGGGGTCCTCGCCGACGAGCCGGCGGATCGCCTCGCCCAGCATCCGGCCCGCCTTCGGGTGCCGCAGGCCCTGCTCGCCGAGCTCCAGGTCGTTGCGGTTGATGATGTGCTCGCAGCCCTGCGACCGGACGATCTCCGCCTTCTCCTCGGAGGAGACCACGGCGACCGGGATGCCGCCTCCGTTCTTGACGAGCTGCGTGGCGAACGAGCCGAGCCCGCCGGTCGCGCCCCAGATCAGCACCACGTCGCCCTGCTTCATGCGGGCGCCGTGGGACCCGACGAGCATCCGGTAGGCGGTCGCGGCGCAGAGCGTGTTCGACCCGGCCTCCTCCCAGGTCAGGTGGGCGGGCTTGCGGATCAGCTGGTTGGCCTTGACGATGCAGTACTCGCCGAGCGACCCGAAGTTCGTCTCGAAGCCCCACGCGAGCTGGCTCTCCGACATCATGCCGTCGTCGTAGGAGCCGTGGTCCTCCTCGTCCACGTAGGACGGGGACAGCACGACCTTGTCGCCGACCTTCCAGCTCTTCACCCCGCTGCCGGTGCGCACGACGACGCCCGAGCCGTCCGAGCCGAGGATGTGGTACGGCAGGTCGTGCCGGGCGCCGTACCAGCCCTGCCGGCCGAACTTCTCCAGGAACGCGAACGTCGGGACCGGCTCGAAGATCGCCGACCAGACGGTGTTGAAGTTGATCGCGGCGGACATCACCGCGACGACGCACTCGTCGGGCGCGAGCTCGGGCATCTCGACCTCGCCGACGTGCAGGGAGCGGCGCACGTCCTTGTCGGTCTGGCCCTCGAAGATCCCGACCTCGTCCTTGCGGGTGAACGCCGCGCGGAAGCGGGTCGGCAGGTCGATCTCCTGCAGCTCGGGACCGCTCGCGCCGGACCGGACGGCGTCGAGCAGGGCGTGGGACGGGCCGGACTGGGCCATGGGGGTGTCCTCCGTGGAACGGGGTTCGGGGGGGCGGCCCTCAGCGGGCCGTGATCGGCGTGGGGACGGCGTCGCTCTCCCGCCGTCCCGCGAGCCGGGCCTCCAGGTGCGCGGCGAGCAGGCCCACACCGGGCGGATCGAGCAGGTTGAGATGGTGCGCACCGGGGATCGTGACGATCTCCAGGTCGGCGCAGAGCCCGCCGAAACCGTTGGTCCCGTCGAGCACATAGCGCGCATCCCGCACGGCCCAGGGGGTCTCCTCGGGCGCGTAGTAGAGGATGACGTGCCCGTCGTAGGGCTCCGGGTTGTACGCCTCCAGGGAACGGGTGTCCTGGTGGGACGTGAGCTGGTGGGTGAGCGCCGCAGGGGGGATGTGGTCGACCAGCGGCGCCGCACGCTCCATGACCAGCGCGAACTGCGACTCCTCGTCCAGCCCGGACAGCTCCTCGTAGGTGAGGGCGACCTCCAGGCCGTAGGTCTCGTTGATGTAGTCGGCGAACGCGGAGAAGCGGCGGGCGAGCGTGTCGGACTCGTCGTCCACGGCCAGGGGGAGTCCCGCGTCGAACAGCGCGACGAACTCGACCTCGCGTCCCGCCGCCTTCAGCTGCCGGGCCGTCTCGTAGGCGAGGACGCCGCCGAACGACCAGCCGCCGAGCCGGAACGCGCCCTCCGGCTGCGCCTCCAGCAGTTCGCGGACGTAGCGGGCGGCGCGCTCCTCGACCGGGGGCGCGTCCTCGAACCGCTCCAGGCCGTACACCGGCTGGTCGTCGCCGAGGAGGTCGACGAGCTGGCGGTAGCAGGCCGTGGTGCCGCCCGCCGGATGCGCGATGAAGATCGGCCGCCGGTCGCCGGCGGGCCGGTCATCGCGGGGGGACGACCCCGCGCGCCCCTTCAGCGGGCGGACGATCTGCCGCGCCGCCTCCTCGTCGGCCGCCCTCAGGTACTCGGCGACGTTCTGCGCGGTCGGCGTCTCGAACAGCTCCTCGCGGGTGACCTCACCGCCGAGCTCCCTCGCGACGATCGCGACGACCTGGTCGGCGTGGTGGTCCTGCCCGCCGAGGTCGGCGAAGAAGTCGGCGGTGACACCGACGCGGTCGAGGCCGAGGACGTCCTCGAAGATGCGGACGGCGAGGCGCTCGGCGGCATCGCGCGGCATGACGTACCCGGACTCGGCGTTCGACACCGCCGCGGAGGCGGGGGCGGGGGCGCCGGCCAGGCCGAGCTCGCCGGCCGCCCACTCCTCGAACACGTTCACGCTGGCGCCCTGGAGCAGCACCGACGCCGGGACGGTCAGCCCGAGGTCGTGCTCGACGCCGCTCTTGATCCGGACCGCGACGAGGGAGTCCAGGCCGAGGTCGGTCAGCGGGACGGCCGGGTCCAGGCGCTGCGGGTCGAAGCCGAGCACGGCCGCGATCCGGTGCCTGACCTGCGCGGCGATCATCTTGCGGGCGGTGGCCGGGTCGAGGTCCCCGAGCGCGTCCACGCCGGGCCAGTCGCCGGCGTCGCCCGTGCCCAGCTCGTCGGCCGCCGCCGTCAGCGCGGCGAAGTACGGCATGTTCCGGATCTCGGGGAACAGCCCGACCGCGGTGGCGGGGTCGAAGCGCAGCACGCCCGTCGCCGCCCTGCCGTGCACGAGGAGCGCCTCCAGCGCCTCCGCGCCCTCCGCCGGGCTGATCGGGTCGATCACGGTGACCGTCGTCCCGGCGGCCCCGCCGACCCGCGACCACGTGCCCCAGTTGATGGTCGTCCCGGGGCGCCCGTTCGCGCGCCGGTACGCCATGAGCGCGTCGATCGCGGCGTTCGCGGCGGCGTAGGCGGCCTGCCCCGGCGAGCCGAGCAGCGCGGCGGCCGAGGAGTGCGTGACGAGCCAGTCGAGGTCGAGGTCCCAGGTGGCCTCGCTGAGCCGCCGCGCGCCCTCGACCTTCGCCGTCCACACCCTGTGGAGATCGTCCGGGCCGAGGTCGGCGATCAGCCGGTCGTCGATCGCCCCGGCGCCGTGCACCACGCCGCACAGCCTGGTTCCGCCCTCCTGGGCGACCCTGACCAGGCGCTCCGCCGTGCCGGGCCGGGCGATGTCGCCGAGCACGACCCCGACGTCCACGCCGTCCTCGCGGAGGCGGGCGATCACCTTCTCGGCGTCGGCGTCGGGCCCGCCGCGCCCGGACAGGACGATGCGCCCGGCGCCCCGCTCGGCCAGCAGCCGCGCGGTGACCAGGCCGATCCCGCCGTACCCGCCGGTGATGACGTACGCGCCGCCGCGCCGGACGACGCGCTTCTTCTTGGCCGGCGTCTCCGGCAGCACGGCCTGCGCGAGGCGCGCCACCTGCCGGGTGCCGGCGCGCCAGGCGACCTCCCGCGCGTCGTCGCCCGCTAGGAGTTCCGCGACGAGATCCGCGGGACGGTCGACGTCCACATGGGTGGCGCGCTGGACGGTGCGTTCGAACGCCAGAACCCTGGTGAGCGCGCTGACGAACCCGTGGCCGGGCACGCCTTCGCCCGCCAGGGGCAGGGCAGAGCGGGTCGCGACGAAAAGGCGGGGACCGTCGGGCAGCGAGCGGCTCACCCCCGCGACGGCCAGGACGAGCTCTTCGTCCACGAGATCGGCGGACGGGACGAGCACGACGCCTTCGACCGGCTCGTCCATGGCCGGATGGTCGTCCGGCGGCCGGTTCGTCGGCCGGTGCCGGACGACGCGCTTCCCGCGCTCCTCCAAACCGACGGCCGTCGCGTTGCCCAGCGCGTCGTCCATCTCGGCCAGCACCAGCCAGGTGCCGCCTTCGGACGGTTCGGCGCGCTCGGGTAGGGGTGTCTCGTCCCAGACGAGTTCGACGAGCTTGTCGGCGAGCGGGACAGGGACGTCGTGGCGCTCGACCCGGCGCAGCACGATGCCGGTCGCCTCTGCGAGGACCTGGCCGTCCGCCGCCAGCAGCGCGACCGAGCCCGTCACGTCCTCCCCGTCCCGGACGATCTTGGCCTGGACGTGCCCGCCGCGATGCGTCGGCCCGAACACGCGGAGGCTGCCGATCGTCTCGGCCCGCCACGCGCCGCCGTCGCCGCCCGCCGCCTCGTCCGACAGGACGGACAGGCAGCGGTCGAAGACCTCGGGATGCAGCCGGTAGTGGCGGCTGCCGCGCTCGGCGGCGGCGACCTCGGTGGCCGCGCCCGGCCCGGCCGCGGCGGGCGGACGGTGGTCCTCGCCGACGTCCGCGCTGGCCAGCCGCGCCCACGTCCCCGCCGGGGTCAGCGCGTGGATCTCCACCCGCTGCTCCGCCTCGGTGAACGTCGTCGTCACGGTCGTGTGGCCGGCGAGCGCGAGCGGCCGCTCCATCCACAGGCTGTTGACACGGACGTCCTCGACGCCGAGCGCGGCCGCCCCGGCGGCGAGCGCCATCTCCGCGAACGCCGCGACCGGCAGGGCGGGCAGGCCGTGAACGGCCAGCGCGCCCAGCCACGGCTGCGCGGCGAGCCCCACGTCGGCGCGCCAGGCGTGCCGGTCTTCGCCCGGAAGCTCCACATGCGCACCGAGCAGCGGATGCTCGTCACGCCCGGCCGATCCGCGCGCCGACAGGTCGACCCAGTGCCGCTGGTGCCGCCACGGCGACTGCGGGACGTCGACGATCCGCCCGTCCACAGGCCTGCCGATCACGTGGCCGTGCGCGGACAGGGTGGCGAGCTGCGCGTGGAACGTCAGCGTGTCGTCGGTCTCCTGACCCTTCGGCGCCCGCTTGAGCGTGTGGGTGACGAGCGCGCCCGTCCCCTCCAGGGTCTCGCCGACCGCGTGCGCCAGGATCGGGTGCGCGTTGACCTCGACGAACGTCCGGAACCCGTCCTCGGAGGCGGCCGCGACCGCGTCCGTGAGCCGCACCGCGTTCCGCAGGTTCGCCGCCCAGTGGTCGACGCCGAGGGCGGCCGCGGAGTCGAGGTAGGCGCGGGGGTCGTCCAGGGCGGTCGTGTAGAGCCTGATGCCCTCGGCGAGCGGGGCGCCCCGCTCGGCGCCCACGTCGGCGAGGAGTTCGCGCAGCTCGGGAACGAGCGGGTCGACCTGGGGCGAGTGGCCGGCGCCCTCGGCCTGCACCATCCGGGCGAGCCGGCCCTCCGCCTCGGCCCGCTCCACGATCTCCGCGACCTGGCCGGCGTCGCCGGTCACCACGGTCTGCTTCGGCGAGGAGTGCACGGCCGCGTACACCTCGGGCAGGCCCTCGCCGAGGCGCGCGACCTCCGCGGCGGACGCGCCGAGCACCGCCATCGCGCCGCCGCCGACGAGCCGCGTCAGCAGGCGGGACCGGCGGCAGATGACGCGGACGCCGTCCTCCACGGTGAGCGCGCCCGCGACGACGGCCGCCGCGACCTCGCCCATCGAATGGCCGACCACCGCGCCGGGCGTGACGCCGTACGCACGCCACATGCGGGCGAGGGCGACCTGGACCGCGAACAGCACCGGCATCGTGTCGGCCGGGCCGTCCGGCTTGCGCCCCTCTTCGAGGAGAGCCCACAGGTCGGGGCCGCCCTCCTCGGCGAACATGCCGTCCAGGTCGTCGATGGCCTCGGCGAACGCGGGCTCCTCCTCCAGGAGCCGTTGCGCCATGCCCGCGCGCTGCGCCCCGTACCCCGAGAACACCCACACGGGACGGCCGGGCGCCCCGAGCGCCGTACCCGTCACCACGCCCGGGTGGGGACGGCCCTCGGCGAGAGCGGTCAGCCCTTCGACCAGCCCTGCGCGGTCCCTGGCGGCGACGGCGGCGCGGGCCCGTCCACGTCCGGCGCGCCGGTGCAGGGTGCGAGCGACGTCGGCGAGTTTCACGTCCTGGTTCGGGAGCCACCCAGCCAGGAGGGCCGCATGGTCGCGAATGCGGTCGTCACTGGTGTCGGACAGAGGGAACGTCCTGACGACGGCCGGATGGACGGTCGCCTCCTGCGCGGGCGCCTCTTCCAAGATGACGTGCGCGTTCGTCCCGCCGAAGCCGAATCCGGACACGCCCGCCCGTGCTGGACGTCCCCTGTCAGGCCACGGCGTCTCCTCCGCGACGACCGCAAGGCGCAGCTCGTCGAACGGAATGTGCGGGTTGGGCTCCTTGTAGTGCGCGCTAGGCGGGATGACCCGGTGGTGCAGCGCCAGGACCGTCTTGATGAGGCCCGCGATCCCCGCCGCGGACTCCATGTGCCCGAGATTGGACTTCGCGGACCCGATCAGCAGCGGCCCGTCCAGGTCGCGGCCCGCGCCGAGGACGTCGCCGACCGCCTTGGCCTCGATCGGGTCGCCCAGGAACGTCCCCGTCCCGTGGGCCTCGACGTAGTCGACCTCCCGCGTGTCGATGCCCGCGCTCGCGTACACGTCCCGCAGCAGGGCGCGCTGCGCGTCGGAGTTCGGGGCGACGAGGCCGTTCGAGCGCCCGTCGGAGTTGACGCCGGAGCCGCGGATCACGGCGAGGATCCGGTCGCCGTCCCGCTCCGCGTCCGACAGCCGCTTCAGGACGACGGCGCCGCAGCCCTCCGCGCGGACCATGCCGTCGGCGGAGGCGTCGAACGCCTTGCAGTGCCCGTCCGCCGCCGTCGCGTCGGCGAGGTCGAAAGTCATCGTGACGGTCGGCGACAGCAGCAGGTTCACGCCCCCGGCCAGCGCCACGTCGGCCTCACCGTCGCGCAGCGCCCGCACGGCGAGATGCGCCGAGACCAGCGACGACGAGCACGCCGTGTCGACGATCATGCTGGGGCCGCGCAGGTCGAGCAGGTACGACAGCCGGTTGGCGATGATGCTGAGCGCCGCGCCCGTCGCCGTGAACGGTTCGAGGGACGCCGGGTCGGACGCCGTGAACGCGGCGTACTCCGGCGCGGACACGCCGACGAAGACGCCCGTGCGGCTGCCGCGCAGCGACGCCGGGCCGATGCCCGCGTGCTCGAACGCCTCCCACGCCACTTCGAGGACGAGCCGCTGCTGCGGGTCCATGACCGCGGCCTCGCGCGGGGTGATGCCGAAGAACGCCGCGTCGAACTCGGCGACGTCCTGCAGGAAGCCGCCGAGCCGCGTCGTGCTGCCGAGCAGGTCGCCGACCTCGGGGGAGCCGTCGTCGAACGGGTCCCACCGGCCGTCCGGCACCTCGCGGATCGCGTCGCCGCGCCCGGTCAGGAAGCGCCAGTAGTCGTCCGGGCCGGTCAGGTCGCGGCCGCCGCCGGGGAAGCGCAGGCCGGCGCCGACGACGGCGATCGGCTCGTCGCTCGCGGCCCGCGTCACGACCGGCTCCGGCGCCGGGGCGTCCTCGGGGGTCCCGCCTGCCAGCGCGACGGAGAGCTTGTTGATCGTCGGGTGTTCCCAGACGAGGGTGGCGGGGAGGGCCCGCCCGAGCATCTGCTCGAGTTCGCCCGCGATCGCGACCGCGTCCCTGGAGGCCAGACCGAACTCCTCCAGCGGCCGGTCGGGGTCGACTTCGGCGGCGGTGGTCCTGGAGCGGCGCGCGATCTGCTCGATCAAGTGCCGGCGGACCGAATCCTCGCTGATCCGTGTCTCGTCCTGCGCGTTCTCCCGCGCGGCTCCGGAACGATCGTTGCTCTGCATGCGGTGGGGTCCCCCCATGAAACCGGGATCGTTCGTCGAAGCGGAGGGACCACTTTGTCTTACGATGACCGACTCACGATGCGCACCCAGGCCACTTTTCTCCCTCTCGTCTTGTCACGGCGATGACAAGACTCGGCAGTAACCAATGTGGCCTGATGGGATAGTTGTGGTACCACGGCCTGGAGTCAGGGCCGAGTAACGAAGCGCCAACCAATAGTAACAATAGCGACGACTGTTTTTAGGGGGAAGCGGCGGATTTCCGCGTCCGGTGCGGAAGTTCACGCCGTACGGACTGTTGACCCGCGGCCGATACCGATGGGCGCTGGCGGTGGTGGCCGTCAGCGCATTCATGATCACCATGGACAACACGGTGGTCGCGAACGCGCTGCCCACCATCATGAGCGACCTCGACATGTCCAACTCGGCCAAGGACTGGGTCGCCACCGGCTACATCCTGATGTTCTCCTGCCTGATGGTGGCGGGCGGGCGGCTCACCGACGTCTTCGGCTGCCGCGTGACCTTCGTGTCCGGGATGGTCGTCTTCACCGCCGCCTCCGCCGTCTGCGGCCTCGCCCCCGACTCGGCGACCCTCATCCTCGCCCGCGTCGCGCAGGGCGCCGGCGCCGCCCTGGCCCTCCCCGCCACGCAGGTCATGGTCACCGTCGGCCGCACCGACAAGCAGCGCTCCCTCGGCACGATCGTGTGGGTCGGCGCCGGCTCCAGCGCCACCGCCCTCGGCCCCACCATCGGCGGCTTCATCGTCCAGCAGTGGAGCTGGGGCTGGATCTTCCTGATCAACATCGTCCCCGGCATCCTGGTCATCCTGCTCGGCCTCGTCGTCCTCACCGGCAAGGGCGAGAACCGCGACGCCCGCGTCGACCTGCCCGGCGTCCTCATCTCCGCCACGATGCTGTTCGCCTTCACCTACGGGCTGGAGTCGGGGAACAAGCACGGCTGGGCCGACCCGTCCGTACTCAGCGTGTTCGCGCTCGCGTTCATCGCCCTGGCCTGCTTCATCCTGGTGGAGAGCTGGGCCCCCGACCCAATGATCAATTTGCGGTTCTTCCGCAACCGGGTCTTCGCCGGCGGCCTGCTCTCCCAGATGCTCTACGGCATCGGATTCAACGGGATGATCTTCTATTCGGCGACGTTCCTGCAGCGCTTCCTCGGCTTCTCCCCGCCCCAGGCGGGCCTGGTCATGCTGCCGCCGTCCATCGCCATCATGGTCATGACGCCCGTCGCGTTCTGGCTGGCCGGCAAGCTCGGCCCCCGCCCCGCGATCGGCGGCGGCCTCGCCCTCATGGCCTTCGGCATGTTCCTGTTCTCCACCATCCAGCAGGGCGACGGCTACGCCGACCTCATGCCCGGCGTCATGATCGTCGGCGTGGGCGCCGCGATGGGCATGCCGCTCGTCATGTACGTCCTGAAGGCCGTCCCGGAGCAGCAGGCGGGCGTCGCGAGCGGCATCATCAACGTCATCCGCGAGGCCTCGGGCGCCTTCGGCATCGCCATCGTCGGCCTGCTCATCCACCACGTCCCCGACGAGGGCGCGAGCGCCGCCGAGCTGGAGACGTTCCGCAGCGGCACCGCCTCCGGCCTCATCCTCGGCGCCGTCCTCGTCCTCATCGGCGGCCTGATCAGCGGCCTCACCCTCCCCAGCCGCCGGGGATGGCTGGGCCCCAAGCACGGCAAGTCCTCGCCCCTCGTCGAACCCACCCCCCGCCGCCCCGAAGCACCCCCTCGCGACCCCGTCCCCGCCCTGACCGCCCCGGTCGCCGTCGCCACTCCGCCGGGCGAGCCCCTCCCACTCCCCCTCACCTGGGAGGAAGACCCCATGCCCGACCCCACCCCGGGCCCCCACTGGTGGACCGACACCCCCCCGAAACCCCACGACGACACCTACACCTGGACGACCGAAACCCCCTGGCCTCCACCCCCGCCCACCCCCAACCCCTGGAAAGACTGGCCCACCCCCACAGACCCACCGCCCACCGCCGCCGCGGAGCCACCGCCCACCGCCGCCCCACCCCCAGCCAACAAACCCCCCTCGGACACGCCCCCCACCCCACCGCCGCTCAACTTCCCCCCAAGCACTCCCCCCACCCCACCCTCGCAGCGGAACCAGCCGCACCCCCCAGCCCCCAAGCCGTCTGGCGGCACCGCCCCACCCCCGAACGAGCCCCCCGGAAACCTCACGGCTCCCGGCGGTCAAGCAGAACCCCCGCACAGCCCGGGCCCACGCGACGCAAGCGAAACCGCAGGAGTCTCCGACTCCCCAGGCCACGAATGGGCACCGCCGCGCGAAAGCACACCCGGCACCGTCGCCCCTGGAGACCGTCCGCTCGACAACGGCTCAGCGCCCCGCCCCAGCGCCGCCGAACAAGAACACAAGCCCGCCTCCCCACATCTCGGACACGCCGCCAAACACCCCAAGAAAGACCCCGGCCAGGAGGCCGGCCCCGGGCAGCCCACCGAAGGCATCAAGTCCCCCCTCCTCAACAGCTCGAGAACCGCCGCAGAAGGCACCGAGAAAACTCCGACCGACAGCACGACCGCCTCCCACTACAAACACCCAACAGCCCCCGGTGAACACACCGCCCCCGCCGAAAGCAGCGAGCACCGCCCCGACACCCCGCAGACCACCGCAGGCGTCGCCGCCACACGGCCAGCCGAAGACGTCAGAAGGCCACCGCACAAGCCCCCGACCAACCCCACCGAGGGGGGCGAAGCCCCACTCACCAACACCTCGGGAACGACCGCTGAGGGCACCGAAAAACTCCCGATCGAGAGCACGACCGGCCCGCGATACGAACACCCAACAGCCCCCGGTGAACACACCGACCTCGGCGCTCCCAGCGAGGGCCGGCCCAACAGCCCGCAGGCCACCGCAGGCGTAGCCACCTCGCGCCCGGTCGAAGCCACCAAGACGCCAGCTCACAAGCACCCCACCACACCCACCGAGGGCGGCAAGGCCCCATTCAGCGGCAACTCCGGAGCCGCCGCCGAAAGCACCGGACAACCCCCGACCGAGAGCACGGCCGCTCCCAGGTACGAACAGCCGACCGCTGCTCGGTACGGACACCCGGCAGAACCTGGCGAGCGTGCCGATCTCGGCGAAAGCGGTGAGCAGTGGCTCGACGGGCCAGAGGCCAACGCAGGCATAGCCACCACGCGACCGGCTGACGGGCCGAAGGCGGCGCCGCACGAGCGCCCGACCGCACCCGCAGAGACCGCCACGCCCGAGTACGAGTCTCAGGAACCCGGCAATCCGGGAAACGCCACCGAAGCCGCCGCGCGGCCTGCTGAGGGGGCGGAGGCGGCGCCGGGCGGGCGGTCGATTGATCTTCCGGAGGCTGCCTCGCCCGAGATGGGCGACGGGCTACTCGGAGGCGGCTCGGAGGGTGGGGCCGGGGGCGCGGAGTCGTTGGTGGACGGTGGGTCGGCGGGAGCCGATGGCGGGAGTGGGGGGCGGCCCGCGCCGCCTGAGGGGTGGTACGAGCCCTATGTGCCCGAAGAGGAGCCGGCGGAGAAGCCGCACATCGTCCCGCGTAGTGATGCCTGGTAGGAGGTAGCGTGAGCCGGATCGTGATCTTCGCGGCGGGGTCGCGGGGGGACATCCAGCCCTGCGTGGCGCTGGGGCGCGCGCTGCGGGCGCGGGGGGACGACGTGCGGCTGGTGGCGAGTGCGCGGTACTCGCCGATGGTCGTCGCGGCGGGGCTGGAGCTGGCGCCGCTGACGGCTGATCCGATGGAGATTCTCGAATCGGACGCCGGGCAGGAGTTGCTGGCCGGCGGGCGTAATCCGGTGAAGTTCCTCGGCGGCTTCCGGCGGATCCTCGGGCCGATGGCCGAGCGGCTGCTGGCGGAGTGTTCGGACGCCTGTAAGGGCGCGGACCTGATCTTGGGCCCCACACTGGGTTTCCTTCCTCGGCATCTGGGCGAACATCTCGGTGTTCCGTGGGCGTTGATCCATTTCCAGCCGAGCGAGCCGACCGGGGCGTTCCCGCACCCGTTCGTCCCGCAGGCGCGCGTGCTCGGGCCATGGGCGAACCGGGCGACCTTCCTCGCGGTCGATCAGATCGCGTGGCAGCTTTCGCGCCCGTTCATCAACCCGTGGCGGGACGAGGCGCTGGGCTTGCCGCGGCTGCCGCTGCGAGGCCGGCGGGCCGACGGCGGCCCGGTGCTGGCGTGCTTCAGTCCGGTGGTGGTTCCGCGCCCCAAGGACTGGGCCTCCAACGTGAACCTGACGGGCTACTGGTTCCTCGACGAGCCCGAGTGGGAGCCGCCCGGTGAACTCGCGGAGTTCCTGGCGGCGGGGCCCCCGCCGGTGTACGTCGGGTTCGGGAGCATGGTGCCCAAGGACGCCGAGATGACCGGGATGGCCGTGCGGGCGGCCCTGAAGCTCGCCGGGGTCCGGGGCATCGTGCAGGGCGACCCGGCGACGTCGGACGAGGACGTCTTCGCCGTCCGGGACGTGCCGCACTCATGGCTGTTCCCGCGCATGGCGGCGGTCGTGCACCACGGTGGCGCCGGCACGACGGCGGCGGGGCTTCGGGCAGGGGTGCCCACCGTGGTGTGCCCGTTCTTCGGCGACCAGCCGTACTGGGGCGAACGCGTCGCGGCGCTGGGGGCGGGGCCCGCCCCGCTGCCGTTCCGCGCGATGACCGTGCCGCGGCTCGCCAAGAAGATCCGGCGCGCGGTCCAGGATCAGGGGATGGCCGACCGGGCGAGTGAGCTGGGGCAGCGCATCCGGGACGAGGACGGCGTCGGACGGGCACAGGAGATCATCGACTCGCTCCTTTGACGGGACGTCGTACTCACATCGCGCCGACGGGTCCTGCTCCGACGGGGTAGCGAGGTGCCGTGTGCCTTACGTCCGGGAAAGGCAAGCCTCGCGGAAACGTCACGTCGGGGACGGCGCGCCAGGCGCCTCCCGAAGCAGAGGGGTCACGTCGGGGACGTCGCTCCCTGGCGGCGGGCCGACGCATACGGCGCGGCCCGGAAAGAGAGGGTCCACGTCGAGGACGGCGCTCCCGGCGCGGCCCGAGGGGGAGAGGCAGTCGGGGGTGGCGCTCCTGGCGCGGTCTGAAAAGGAGTGGCCGCCGTGGGAGGAGGCGCTTACGTTTCGGCCATGGGTGAGCGCGAACTTCTTGAACGTTCCAGCGGTCCGGTCACGCGCGGGAGGCTCGTTCGGGCTCTGACCCGGCTCGGGCTGGCTGACGGCGACATCGTCATGTTCCACACCCGGATGTCGGCCCTGGGGTTTGTCGCGGGTGGCTCTCAGACGGTCATCGATGCGCTGCGGGACGCGGTCGGCGACAGGGGCACTCTGATGGTGACGTGCGGCTGGAACGACGCCCTGCCGTACGACTTCACCGACTGGCCGGCGGACTGGCAGGCCGCCGTGCGTGCCGAGCACCCGGCCTATGACCCCCGGACCAGCGAGGCCGACCACGCCAACGGACGGCTGCCCGAGGCGCTGCGCCGATGGCCGGGCGCGGTCCGCAGCCGCCATCCGGGCGCGAGTTTCGTCGCCCTCGGCCCGGCGGCGCATGCGTTGATGGACGACCACCCCTGGGACGACCCGCACGGCCCCGGCAGTCCCCTTGCCCGTCTCACCGCGATGGGCGGTCGGGTCCTGTTGCTGGGCGCGCCCCTGGACACCCTCACTCTCCTGCACCACGCTGAGGCGCTCGCCAAGGCGCCGGCGAAGCGGTTCGTCACCTACGAGCAACCCATCAACGTGAACGGCGAGCGCGTATGGCGGCGCTTCCACGACATCGACTCTGAGAACGGCGCCTTCGACTACACCCCGGTCGTGCCCGAAGGGGTGGAACCCTTCGAGACCATCGCCCGCGACATGCTCCACGCCGGACTCGGGCGAGAAGGGCAGGTCGGCGCTGCCGCGAGTCACCTGTTCGAGGCGTCCGACGTTGTGGACTTCGGCGTCCGCTGGATCGAAGGCAAGCTCGCCTGATCAGGGCGTCAGGGTGTTTCGGCTTCTTCGGCCCAGTGCCAGCCTGAGCCGTCCGGGTTGGCGACGATCACGCGTCTGGTGCGCGGGGCGGTGTGCGGCTTCGGTTGCGGTGGGCCGTCTGCCCATGGCGCCCACGGTGCTCCCTCGGGCTTGGACGCGCCAGACCCCACGCCGCCGGGAGCCGTCTGGAAGACCAGCTTCGGCGACTCGCCCGTGCTCGGCTGCGGGGCGGCCTGGAACGCGGCGTTCGCGTCCGGGCGCTGACGGGCGCGCGGCACGTCCCCGGAGGCCTTGGCCGTCCTGCGTGCAGGAGCGTCCTGCCACTCCGGGCCGACGGGCGTGCCGGACGGTCCGGGGTCCTGAGGGGTGAGCGGCTCCGGCGCGGTCCGCATCCCGGCCGGGTCGGCGGTGTCCGGGCGGACGTGCCCTTCCGGCGGCACGGTGCCCGCGGGAGGCGTGGTCGGTTCCTCCCAGTTGATGGCGTACGGGAAGGGCTGCTCGTCCGGCAGGCGGGGCGGGGTCGCGGTGGCGCCGGCCGGGGCGAGGACGCTGCGTTCGCGCAGGTCCATGCGGGCGTGCAGGCCGGCGAGGAAGCCCGGCAGCCACCAGTTGGCCGAGCCCATGAAGCGCATCGTGGCCGGGACGAGGAGGGAGCGGACGAGGGCGGCGTCCACGACGACGGCCACGAACATGCCGACGCCGATCAGCTTCACGACGGTGATCCCGGCCATGCTGAACGCGGCGATGACGAGGAGGAAGAGCAGCGCGGCGCTGGTGATGATGCCGCCCGTGTGCTGCATTCCGGACGCGACGGCGACCCGGTTGTCGTGCGTGAGGTCCCATTCCTCGCGAATGCGGCTCAGCAGGAAGACCTCGTAGTCCATGGACAGGCCGAACACGACCGCGAGGATGAGGATCATGCTGGTGGCCTCGACGCCGCCGGTGGGGGTGAAGTTCAGCAGCCCCGCGAGGTGCCCGTACTGGAAGCCCCAGACGATCGCGCCGAACGAGGCGCCGATCGACAGGACGTTCATGACGATGGCCTTCAGCGGCAGGACGATCGAGCCGAAGAACATGAAGAGCAGGACGAACGTGGCGATCCCGACGACGAGCGCCATCTTCGGCAGGGATCTCATCAGGCTCGACATCAGGTCCATCTGGGACGCGGTGCTGCCGCCGACGTCGATGTGCATCGGGTAGCCGTCCTTGGACAGGCTCATCCCGCGGATCTTGGTGACGAGGTCCTGGGCGTGCTGGTCCATCGGCTCGTACTTGTGCGTGACGGAGATGCGCACGCCCCCGTACGAACCGGAGTAGCCGGTGAACTGGGCCTCGGTGACGCCGGGGAGCGACCCGAGCTGCTTCCTGAACTGCTCCAGGTAGGGCGGGATGGGGTCGCCCTTGCCGGACGGCGTCCAGTCGCGCGGGATGAGGTCTCCGGACACCACCACATCGATGGGCTCAACGGATCCGTTGGGGAAGTCCTTCTTGATGGTCTCCACCACGGCGCGGGTGGGGCTGTCCTTGGGAAGGACGCGGGCGTCCACACTGCCGAACTGGACGTTCAGGAACGGCACGAACATCACGCCCAGGATGACGAGCACGACCGCGAAGTATGGGAGCGGGTGCTTCATCACGCTGTGGCCGAGCCGGTACCAGAAGCCGCTCTCGGGGTCTCGCCGCGCGCGCTTGGACGAGGGACGCCGCCACCACATCTGCCCGCCTTCGACACGCGGCCCTAGGAGGGCCAAGAGCGTCGGCAGCAGAACGGTGGCTCCGAACACCGCGACCATGACGGTGGCTATGCCGGCGAGCCCGATCGTCCGGAGGAACATCTGCGGGAAGAGCAGGAGGCCCGCGAGAGCCGCCGAGACGGTGATGCCGCTGACCATGATGGTGCGGCCCGCCGTCGCCATGGTGGCCGCCAGGGCGGCTTCGCGTATGGGCTTGAGAGCCGTCCTGTGCGCTTTCTTGGCGGCTTTGCGCGCTGCCTTGCCGTTTTCCCGCTTCCAGGGTTTTCCAGGTGGCAGACCTTGCGCGGCCATGCCGCGCTGCAGTTCTTCACGGAAACGACTGATGATGAACAGCGAGTAGTCGATCGCGAGGCCGACGCCCATCATCGTGACGACTTCCAGCGCGAAGGACGTCACGTCGGCCGCGTACGTCACCACGTGCAGGACGGCCAGTCCCCCGACCGTCGAGAAGACGGCCACGACGATGGGCAGTGACGAGGCCACCACGGCGCCGAACAGGATGACGAGCAGGATGAGCAGGGGCGGCATGGTGATGGTCTCGGCGCGGACGATGTCGGCGACGACCTGCTTGCCGAACTCCTCGCCCAGCGGGACGCTGCCGCCGTACCGGACGTCGAGTCCTGGCGCGGCCATGCGGTCCTTGACGGCGTGGTAGTTCTCCGTCTTGTCCGCGGCCTCCTTGCCCTTCAGCTTCACCGCGACGAAGGTCGAGTGCCGGTCGTGGGAGGCGAACGTGCGCGCGGCCTCGCCGTTGAACGACCAGTAGGAGATGATCTCCTCGACCTGGGCCTTGGGCAGCCGTGCGATGGTGGTGACGACGCTCGCCTCGAAGCGCGGGTCGTCCACCGTCATGGTGTCGCTCGAATACAGCACGAGGACGTCGGGGTTGGTGCTGCCGAAGTAGGTCGCGCCGAGCTTGGCGACGAGCGTCGAGGACGCGTCGGGGTCCTCGAAGCCGCCCTCCTTGAACTTGGCGAACACGCCGAGCCCCCAGGCGCCCGCCACCACGGTCATGATCAGGATCAGGACGAGGCTGGTCCAGCGTCGCCGGTGGATGAGACGCCCCAGCCCCGAAAGCATGTTCCTCCTGTTTCCACGGCCGCCCGGAGGCTCCCTCGCCCCCGCACGGCCGGTTCCGTCGTCACCTGCGGGACGCGAGGCGGTCCGCGGTCGTCGCCAGGTCGCCGTCCAGGTAGCGCTGCCGGGTCGCGGCCCGTGCGATCTTCCCGCTGGAGGTGCGCGACACGCCACCCGGTTCGATCAATACGAACGCGTGGACGCTCATCTCGTGCTCGACGTTGACGGCCGCGCGGACCGCCGACTCCACCTCGTCGACGTCGAGCCGACCGAGGGGGACGCGGCGGTTGCGCTCGGCGACGACCACCAGCCGCTCGGTCTCCTCCCCGGTGAGCGCGAACGCGGCCACGTGGTCGGGGCGGACCGCCGGGTGGGCCTCCTGCGCGGTGACCTCGATGTCCTGCGGGTAGTGGTTGCGGCCGTCCACGATGATGAGGTCCTTGATACGGCCGGTCACATAGAGCTCACCCTCGTGGACGACCCCGTAGTCGCCGGTCTTCATCCACGGCCCGGACGGCAGGCCCCCTGGCTCGGACAGCTCGCCGCCGAACGTCTCCTGGCTCCGCTCGGAGTTGCGCCAGTAGCCGGGCGCCGTGTTGGGGCCGTGGACCCAGATCTCGCCGACCCGCCCGTCCGGCTGCTCGACGCGGGCCTCGGGGTCGACGATCGCGACGATCTGCCCGCACGGGCGTCCGCACGACACCAGCGCGGTCGTCCCCTCGGCGCCGTCCTCGCGGAGCCGCAGGTCGCCCTGGGTGAGCGCCTCACGGTCCACCGAGATGATCTTCGGTGGGACGTCCTCGGCGGCGGCCGTGACGAACACGGTGGCCTCGGCCAGCCCGTAGCCCGGCGCCTGCGCGCCCGGACGCAGCCCGGCCGGCGCCAGCGCGTCGGCGAACGTCGACAGCGTCGAGGTGCGGATCGGCTCGGCGCCGTTCAGGCAGGTCGTCAGGCCGGACAGGTCCAGATCGGCGATCTTCTCAGGCGCGGCCATGGACGCGACGTACTCGTAGGCGAAGTTCGGACCGGCGGTGTAGACGTTCTTGCCGGGACGCCCCGCGATGAGCTGCAGCCACCGCATCGGGTTCATGATGAACGAGACGGGGTCGGTGTAGATGGCGTGGTCGCCGCGCACCAGCGGCAGCGCCATCGTCGCGATCAGCCCCATGTCGTGGAACAGCGGCAGCCAGCTCACCAGCTCGGGGTCCGGCTTCTCGGGCGCCCACCCGGCCCACAGCTGTGCGGCGTTCGCCGTCACGTTCCCGTGGGTGATCTCCACTCCGGCGGGACGGCGCGTCGATCCCGACGTGTACTGCAGGTAGGCGACGTCGTCGAAGGCGACCGTCTCGTCGCGCCAGCGGTCCGCCAGGGCCAGGTCGACCTCCTCGGCGAACACGATCTCCTTCGGCTGCGGGACGTCGTGGTCGGCGAGGAACTTCTCCACGTGCGGCAGCGCGTTCCGCGTCGTGACGATCACCGCGGGCTCGGCGTCGGTGTAGGCGCCGATCAGCCGGTCGGCGTGCCCCGGCAGGTCGGGCGAGAACAGCGGGACCGCGATGACGTGCGAGTACAGGGCGCCGAGCATGGTCATCATGTATTCGAGCGTCTGCGGCAGCAGCAGCGCGGCGCGCTCCCCGGGCCCGGTGACCTGCCGGAGCGTCACCGCCATGGCGCGCGCCCGCCGGTCGGTCTCGGCCCAGCTCAGCGTGAGGTGCGCGCCGGACGGGTCGGCCGAGTAGTCGACGAAGGTGTAGGCCGGGGCGTCCGGCTTCTGCCTCGCCCACCGCGCGACCCGCTCGATCAGCGGGGTGCGGCCGGAGCCGCCGGGCAGGAGTTCGGGAAGCAGCGAGCCCAATGCCATTGATCATCTCCCGAGGGGACGGGCCGGACGGGGCCGTGGACGATGCCGTGAGGGGTCGCACTCCGCCGGCGCAGGTGCGCCGCGCCCGCCGGACGACTCTGTCTGGACGCCCCGGTGACCGGCGATGATCACAAAGCTACCGGATGGTAGTCAGTGCGCGATATTAGCTGCCGCTCACATTCGCCGAAGCACGGTTTGTCATCCCCGTGACAAGAGGAAATCGCCTTTCACGCCTGGGCTTCCGGCCGGTCACCGACCGTGCCCGGGGCTACCGGTCGGCGGAGAAGATCTGCTGCATGATGCCCCGCCGGTGCCGCCCCTGGTACGTCGTCTCCGGGTTCACCTCGTCCGGAAGTTCGGCGAGGTAGCGGCTCTCCGCGTCGATGAGCTGCTCCAACTCGCCGCGGTCGAGGAAGACGCCCTTGCATCCCGGGCATTCCTCGATCACGACCCCGTGGCGTTCGTGCGTGTCGAGCTTGGAGTCGCACTTCGGGCACTGCAGCGTCGCGTCTGACATACCGGATCCCCTGTCCGTCACGCCCGCCTTTACCGTCGCCGGTCAGCATACTGACACTGGACCCTTTTCGGGTCGATACCAGGACACTCGTCCGCCGATTCGGACGCGGGACCGGGACGCGCGCCCGTTCGCGTCGCCCTAGCCCCTTCGTCGGCATCAGCCCGTTCTGTCCTGCTCTGCCCTGGACTCGGCGTGGCCGAGCGCCACCCGGCGCCGCGCCAGCACGATGCAGGCCGCGCCCCACAGCAGGCCGATCTCGGCCACCAGCGCCACGGCGAGGACGACCGCCCAGTCCGTCCCGTCCCCCTCCTCCACGCCGGCCGGTGACATCAGGGACGTATGACTCGCGTCCGCCACCGGCGGCAGGGCCGGAGGCTTCACCGGCGGCAGCACGACCGGCGCCGACGGCGCCGGCAGCACCTGCCCGGGCACATTCGGAGCGACCGGAACCCCGGTATTCGGCTGCCCACTCCCGCCCGGCATCCCCGGCCCGTCCACAACAGGCCCGCCCCCAGGCGGCAGACCGCCCCCGCCCGGCTGGGCACCCGCCTCGGGCTTACCGCCCAGGCTCGGCTTCCCACTCTCACCCGGCTTAGCGCCCACACTCGGCTTCGCACTGTCCGGCGGCTTAACACCAACACCCGGCCCCGCACCACCAGACGGCGCCCCACCGTGGCTCGGCTTCACACCATGACTCGGCTTCACACCATGACTCGGCTTCGCGCTGTGGCTTGGCTTCGCGCTGTGGCTTGGCTTCGCGCTGTGGCTTGGCTTCGCGCTGTGGCTTGGCTTCGCGCTGTGGCTCGGCTTGGTGCTGTGAGGCGGCAGGACATGAGATGACGGCTTCGCGCTCTGACTTGGCTTACCGCTGTCGGACGGCACCGCAACGTGAGGCGTCTTTCCATGGATTGTCGCCGGACACGGCCACCCCTCCACGGTCGTACTGCTTCCCACGCACGGCGTAGACGGACCCCCCGGCCCCACCGGCCGCGGATGAGCCCCGGGGGACGGCTTAACACCGTGGCTCGACGAAACACACGGCCGCCCACTCCCACCAGAGTTGCTCTCCACACAGTGCGAGGGTGCGCCACCCGCTCCTGGGGAAGACCCAGACGACGTGACACCAGGCGTCGGGTTCCCCCTGGACGGCGACGGACACGCCCGCCCCCCGCCGCCAGCGTTGCCCCGCACACAAGGCCCACTCAGCTGCGAACTAGGGCTCGTCTTGGCCCCATGCGCCGCCTTCCCACCGGATGGCGACGCACACGGACTGCCCCCGCCCGACGCACCCCCCGCACACTGCAACGGCCCACCACCCGCGCCGGGCTTCGCACTGGAGTCCGGCTTGGCCTGCGCCGGATCGCTGCCAGAAGGTGGCGGGCATGGGCGGGTGGGCGGGCTTGTGTTGCTCTTCTTGCATTGCGTCTGTTTGGTGGCGCCGGGCAGGGGGGCTGTTGGGCACCACTCCGTGGCGGGGCTCGCCTTGTCGTTGGTGCAGGGTGTGAACTCATCGCCGCTCGGGGGGCTCTGGCCGGCGCTGGACGGGTTAGGTGAAGCGCCGTTCAACGCGTTCCGGGCGGTCTTGGTGAAATCGAAGAACGTGCGGGTCGAGCGGCGGGGAGCGTTGGCGGCGTCTGCTACGGCGAGGATGCTCAGGGGTTTCGCGGACGGTCCCTGCACCAGCGAGGCCGGGAAGCGGACGGTCCCCCTGCGTTCACGCCCCTCCGGACCCACATCGCCGAGGACGCAGCGCAGCCCCTGGCCGGAGCCGAGCGGTGAGCAGTCGGCTGTGCGGCTCGTCCAGGACAAGGGGCGGTCGGCAGTGAGGCGCAGGCCGGCCTTGCGGGCGACGCCGCCCCGGGCGCTGACGCGGACGGTGAAGGCCAGCGTGTAGTCGGATCCCTGCAACGTGACGCCGTCGGGTTTCGTGGCCACTCGCAACCGGACGTTCGGCGGGGCCGTCTCCGGCACCGCCTGGGCGACCGGGCTCATCAGCGTGAGCGGCGCGGCCAGCGCGCTGCTCACAGTGATCGCGCCCCAGCGGGCTCCTCGGCGCTCCCCTCGCACACGCTCCCCCTAGCGGTCTCCTCGTGGGCACCCGGGGGCCGCGCTCACGATGTCGGACACAAGGAGTTATTGCCACGTCACTCGCCGGAGTAACGTGTCGCATCCCGGCAACCCACCCTCTTTCGCACAGCGAAATCGAATCTTCGTAGAATCGGGTGATCGCGATGGAGAGGAGTCACGGGTGACGGAGGGCGTTCGGTCGCTGGCCCGCGCGTTCGAGCTGCTGGAGCATCTGGCGGACGCGGGCGGCGAGATGGCGCTGTCGGAGCTGACGGAGGTCTCCGGGCTGCCGATGCCGACGATCTACCGGCTGATGCGGACGCTGGTCAACCAGGGCTATGTCCGGCAGGAGCCGTCCAAGCGCTACGCCCTGGGCCCGCGCCTCATCCGGCTCGGCGAGGGCGCGAGCCGCCTGCTCGGCACGTGGGCGCGGCCGGTGCTGTCGCGGCTGGTGGAGGAGGTCGGCGAGACGGCCAACATGGCGGTCCTGGAGGGGGACGAGGCCGTGTACGTGGCGCAGGTGCCGTCCAAGCACTCGATGCGGATGTTCACCGAGGTGGGGCGGCGCGTCCAGCCGCACTGCACGGGTGTGGGGAAGGCGCTCCTGGCGCAGCTGCCGGACCCTCGGGTCCGCGAGATCCTCGCCAGGACGGGCATGGACGCGCACACGCCCAACACCTTCACCGACGCAGAAGCCCTGCTGACGGAACTGGAGCAGATCCGCCGGCAGGGCTACGCGCTCGATGATGAGGAGCAGGAGCTCGGTGTCCGGTGCGTCGCGGTGGCGTTGCAAGGTGCGCCGACGTTGACGGCCATCTCGGTGTCGGGGCCTTCAGGGCGTATGACGCACGAGGCCGTTCCGAGCGTCGTGCCCATCATGCGCGACGCCGCCGACCGTTTCGCCAAGGAACTGGGGCCGAACGCCTCCTGAGTCCGTGCGGTCGTCAGTCGACGGGCTCGCCGACGATGACGGTGGGGCGCCCGCTGCGCTCCCAGGTGACGAAGTCTCCCGCGGACTTCACCAGCACGGTCGCCAGCCACAGGGCCAGCCCGGTGTCGTCGGCGATGCCCACGACGGGGATGACATCGGGAATGGCGTCGATCGGGGAGATGATGTAGACGAGCCCCAGCGCGAGCAGTCCGAGCGTCCCGAAGGACATCCCCTTGTACTGCCCGCGCAGGACTGACTTGAGCATCCTGGGAACGGCGCGGAAGCGTTCCCAGAATCCTGGCGCGTCGGGTTCGAGCGTCTCGCGGTAGATATGCCAGGCCTGCCCGGCGGCGGCCGCACTGCGCTTCCTGTCCACCAGCACTCCTTGAATCGGGACGTCTGGGCGGGCGCGCCCCCGCAACGCCCACGTACGACTAGGACGCGACGAGTGCCGGAATTGTTCCCTTCGATCGATCATGAGGTGCGGGTCACACCCGGGCCGATCCGGCTCTCGCCAGCACGATCATCGATCGGATCGGGCGATCGCGCTCGATCCGGGTGACCTCAGGTGAGGTGTTCATCACTCTCGTGGTCGACGTGCGGCGGTTCGCGGCGTGTCGGCTGGCGGCCGCTGCGAGCATGGGCGATCCGGGGGAGCGCCGCCTCCGCCCGGCACGACCGGCAAAGCCCGTCGAGCATCGCAGGAGCTGACGTACCGATATGAGCGGCGACGATACGAACCGCCCCGTCCACGGCACCGTGGCAGGCGACGCCTATGTCGCGCTGCCCCCGACGGCCGTCGACGCGACCGCGTCCGGCCCGACCCGGCTGATCGTGGCCTGGCCCGGCTTCGACCCGCCACGGGCGGCGAGCGCGCTGGCGACGGCGATCCCGATGACGGGCGTGCCCGTGTGGCGCGTCTACCTGGACCTGCCGGGGCGCTCGCCCGGCGGTCTCGGCTCCGGCTCGATCCTGGAGACCGAGAGCATCGAGGCGTACTGCGCGGCCGTGGAGAACGCCGCCCGGCGGCTGCCCGACGCGCTCGCGCAGATCCGCCGCGACCTCGACGTCCCGGACGGCCCGGTGGGCCTCGCGGGCTTCAGCGCGGGCGGCGCGGCCGCCCTGCTCGCCGTCGCGCACGGCGTGGTCCCGGTGAGCACCGCCGCGCTCGTCGCGCCCGTCGTCGCCCCGGCGCGGGCCGCGCGGGCGGTGGAGAAGCGGTCCGGTTCGGAGCGCGCCTGGAGCGAGCACGCCGTCGCGCTCGCCGACCGGCTCGACCTCGGGGCCCTCGCCGGCGACATCGCCGGACGGGACGTCCCGGTCCTGCTCGTCGGCGGCGCGAAGGACCGCGTCGTCCCCGCGCGGGAGATCACGGCGCTCCGCGACGAGCTGCGCAGGCACGGCGGCCAGGCGGAGTCGACCACGTTCCGGATGGGGCACGCGCTGGCCGCCGAGCCCGGCACCGAGCCGCGTCCGCCGATCACCGAGGCCGTCCGGGTCGACGGCGTCCTCACCGACTGGTTCCGCGACCGTCTCGCCACGCTCGCGCCCGGGGCGGCCGAGGGGGCCGCGCAGGCCGGGCCCGGTGGCGGGGCGGCCGAGGCGAGCGGTGACACGCAGCCGATGGAGCGGCGGCACGGTTCGTGGTCGTCCGGCACGGGGAACGCCCCGGACGCGCGGACGGGCGCCGGGCTGGGCCACGGGTTCTGACCGCCCGGCGGGCACGCTGCCGCGCCCGCCGGGCGGGTGGTGACCGAGCGGGTCAGCCCTTGGACAGGACCTCGTAGCGGACGGGGATGACGCCCGACCCGGTGCCGCCGACCTTCTTCATGGCGGCCTTGGACAGGTCCAGGCAGCGCCCGCCCGCGTACGGGCCGCGGTCGTTGATGCGGACGACGACCGAACGGTCGTTGTTCTTGTTGGTCACCCGGACCTTCGAGCCCAGCGGCAGCGTCTTGTGCGCGGCCGTCAGCTCGCTCGGGTCGAAGGGTTCGCCGCTCGCGGTCATCTGGCCCTCCCAGTAGTAGGAGGCCTCGCAGGAACCCGACTTCACGACCTTGTACTGCTTCTTCTTCTTGGGCTTCGCCAGGTTCGCGGCCTGGCTGTCGGCCTTCGACGACTTCTTCTTCTTGCTCTTCCTGGGTGTCTTCGAAGGTGACGGCTCCGGAGAGCGGGGCCGGCCTCGGCCGGCGCGGGTGGGCTCGCCGTGCGGACGGTCCGCCAGCGGGTCCGCGGCCTGGGGCGCGGTCTGCGCCGCCTGTGCCGAGTCGGCGGGGCCGTCGCGTCCGGCCAGGGCGAACGCGCCCGCGGCGAGGACGGCGACGGCGGCGCCGGAGACGATCAGGATGGTGCGTAGGCGCGCTCGAAGAAGACGCCTGACAGGGCTACCCACAGAGGAGTCCTTTGTTAGGGGACAGGACCCCGGACGCCCGGCGGATCTCACCGCCGCTCTCTCGCGGCAGGGCCGGGCGACGTAGGCCGTCCCCCGGATCCCCCGCCGCCCGCGGGCTCATCGGCCCGCTTCGCGCCGTTCTCTCAGGCGCGTCCGCATGATCGCGGATCGGCGTCCGGCAGGTGCGGCTGGAAAGGCATCTTCACTTTTCGAAATCGCTGAAGCGCCGCACAAGTCCCTGACCGTACGTTGTGTCCTCCATAGATCAAGCCGTAGAGCCGTTGTTTGTGGGATTTGTCACCTCACCTTTTGCCCGCCGAAGCTGATCAACTTCACCGGGTGACCACATTTCAAGATCGTCTTTACTGCGCGCATACCGCTGATCTCGGACGGATAACAAAGGATCCGGCGCATGGGAACGGGGCGGCCCGACGGAAGATCACTTCCGTTGGGCCGCCCCGTGAGCTGGGACGACAGGCGGCGCGTCAGCCGCGCCCGCCGGCGGCCGGAACCGCCGGAACCGCGGGCACCGCAGGCACCGCGGGCACCTTCGGCACGCCGAGCACGGACGCGTCGGGCATGGACAGCGGGCCGTCCTCCGGCCCGCCGTCAGCCGTCCTGCGGGCGGCGCCGTCACGCGCCTTCAGGACGTCCACAACGTTGCCGACGCCGCCCTCGGGCCGGCCGAGGCCGGACTTGGCCTTGTCCACGGTGCCGCCGGCCTGCCCGACCAGGTCGCCGGACGGGGCGGGCCCGGCGTACCGGGCGGCCCGCGGGAAGAGCACCGAGCCGAGGGGCAGGCCGCCGGGGGTCGCGCCGCCGAGCAGGGACCCGAGGTCCGGCAGCCCGGAGTTCGGCCCCGGGCCCGCCAGGCTGATGGGCGTCTCGGCGGCGCGCGCGTCCGGCGCGGCCGAACGCGCGGCCTCGCGGTTGCCGAGCTTGCCGGCGGGCAGGAGCTTGCCTGTGGGCAGGCCCTTGCCGAGCTTGCCGACGCCGCCGAGCAGCGTGCCGGGGACGTCACCCCCTCCACCGGGCGGGATGGGCAGCGCCGTCCCGGGCTTGCTAGCGCGGGCGTCGCGGTGGGTCGCACCCGGGCAGTCGCCCTGGGGGAGCCCACTGATCGGGGCCTGGCCGACGGACGGCAGCTGCGCGTCCGGCAGCCCAAGCCCGGTGCTCGACCCGAGCGTTTCGTCCGGGCGCACCCGGCACCGGGCGCGGGCGGTGCGCATGCCCGAGCCCGCCGGCGCGGCCCGCAGCAGCCCGTCCGCGGCGCCGGTGCCCAGCTCCGCGGTCCGGCCGCCCGTCCCGGCGACGGGGGCGGGGAGGGTGCGCATGACGGTATGGCCCGTGGAGGCGGTCTCGTACAGGAGCAGCGTGGACGGGCCGGACGCCGCGCTCGGCGCCGCCTTCGCGGGTGCGGCGTCCGTCGGGGCGGCCGCCAGGGCGATCGCGGCGGCGAACGAGGCGAGGACGGAGACCCTGAACAGGCTTCTGGCGGAGCGGTTCATTCTTTCCCCCGGGGTTTTCGGATTGGCCGTGCACCTGTGGCGTGCGCCCGAGCGGCTGGTGAATCCCGGCGCACCGTCGAGCGGGGACGCTAGTACACCGCGCGGCCGGATGCGGCCGATTCGAAAATGACTTGGGGAAACCAGAAAGATCTAGATGAACTGATCATAGCTGTTCGGCGAAATGCCAAATGCCGACAATTTCGGATAAAGCAAAGGGCGGGGGCGTCCCGGAGGACGCCCCCGCCCGGCCGCGGTCCGGCTACTCGGCCGCGCCGAGGGAGATGGCCTCGTCGACCTCGTCCTGACGGGCGGCGAGCTCGGTCGCGTAGCGCTCCTCGTCGACCTTCTCGGCGATCTCCTCGTCCTGCCTCATCAGGGCTTCGAGGTCGGCCTTGGCGTTGTCGAGGACGCCCATGTCCTGGTAGGCGGCCTGCACCTTGTCACCCCAGAGGCCCACGTCCCGGACGCATGGGACGATGCGGCTGAAAAGGAGCGACTGATAGAGCGTGTACATGTCGGAGTTGTCGACGTACTCCATGCACCGGTCGACCGGCATGTCGAGCTGCTCGAAGATCTCGCGGCCCTTGAAGCGGTCGCGCATCAGGTAGCAGCCCTCGACGACGAACTCCTCGCGCTCGGCCCGCTCCTTGTCGGTGAGCTCGGCGTAGTAGTCCTTGAGCGCGAGCCGCCCGAACGCGACGTGCCGCGCCTCGTCCTGCATGACGTACGCGAGGAGCTGCTTGACCAGCGGGTTGGTCGACATGTCGCGGTACAGCCCGAACGCGGCGAGGGCGAGGCCCTCGATGAGGACCTGCATGCCGAGGTAGGGCAGGTCCCAGCGGCTGTCCTCCAGCGACTCGGCGAGCAGCTTCGCCAGGTCCTGGTTGACCGGGTAGTACATGCCGATCTTCTCGTGCACGAACTTCGCGTACAGCTCGACGTGCCGCGCCTCGTCCATGGTCTGGGTGGCGGCGTAGAACTTCGAGTCCAGGTCCGGGACGGTCTGGACGATGCGCGCCGAGACGTTCAGCGCGCCCTGCTCGCCGTGCAGGAACTGGCTGAACAGCCACGAGCCCTGGTGGCGGCCGAACTCGTCCTTCTCCTTCTGCGACATCTTGTCCCAGATGTCGGACCCGAACAGCGGGTTGAAGTTCTCCGGCAGCCCGGCGATGTTGATCGGATCGACCTCAAGGTCCCAGTCGATGCGCTTCTGCGCGTCCCACTGCTTGTCCTTGCCCTTCTGGTACAGGTTCAGCAGCCGGTCGCGGCCCTCGTCGTACTCCCAGGTGAAGCGGGTGTCGCCCGCCATCGGGACGTTCCACGTCTCGGTCGGGACCGGCGTGGCGTAGAGGTCGTAGGAACTCACGGGGGGATCCTCCTCCAGGGGTGACGCCGCACGATCGCGACGCGGGTGTGCACCGCCCTTGGCTTTACATGCCTTCGTAACATGTAAAGCCCGCGGAGGCCAGTGAGTCGCCGGAACCCGTGACGCCGGCGCCACCGAACACGGTCGCCCGCGCCCCGGGAGGGGTGCGGGCGAGCGGGCGGAACGTTCCCGGGGTCAGCGGGACTGGAGGGCGTCCAGGCCGACGGCCTGGGCGATGACGAGGCGGCGGTCCAGGCGCGGGTCGCTGATCTCCACGATGTAGCGGTCGCGGAAGCCGAACTTCTTCTCGACGCTGAAGACGACCTGGTCACCGGCGTAGAAGTCGAAGTGGTACGGCCATGCGAACGGCAGGTTCTCCACGTACGGGATGAACTGCCAGACCCGCCGCAGCAGGGCGACGAACTTGTTGCGCTCGCTGCCGGTCGTCACGCCGAGGCCGGGCTGCTCCAGATGCCAGGTGGAGGCGAGCAGCGACTTCTTGAAGTCCTTGCGGAACACTCCGATCGGCTGCCCGTGGGCGTCCGTGATGTCGTACGCCGACGCGAGGTCGATGCGCTTGCGCGCCTTGAACCCGAGGATCGGGCGCGTCTTGGAGTCGTCCGAGTAGAGGGTGACCTGCTCCTTGAACGCCAGCCGCTTCTGCTGCGCGAAGGCGAGCAGCTCGCCCTCGTCGCCGCCCGGCCCCTCTGCGTGCACCTCGTACTGGTTCACCATCAGGCGCACCCGCTGCCGGATCAGCAGCTTGCGCTGTGCCTGGAGTCTTTCCTCGTCCAGCGAACTCACCCGTTCCGTGTCGGTTTGCGGAGGGGAGTCTGCCATAGCGAGTCCCTTTCATCCGGCGTTTGCCGGATGCGTCCGACGTCCGGGTCAGGTCTCCTGGATGTGCGCGGCCAGGTATCCGTGGATCAGCCGCTCGGCCTCGGCGACGATCTCCGGGTCGCCTTCCGGGCTGCGGCGGAACGCCATCTTCAGCACGGCGTCGCCGGCCTCGACCGAGATGGCGAGCGCGGTCGCGAGGCCCGGGGTGTCCTGGACGCCGAACGTGTCCACGATCATCCGGCGGAGCCGGTCGGCGACCACGGCGTTGTTGTCGGCGTCGGAGTCGAGCAGGTTGACGTCGGCGACGTCGCCGAAGCGCAGCACCCGGAACCCCGGCACGGTCCGGTGCATCTCCACGAAGATCTCGATGATCGCGCCGACCGTGTCGGACCAGTCGCCGAACCGGCCCGCGGTGAGCCGCGCGGAGATCCGGTCGCCGAACTCCTCCAGGTTGCGCAGCGCGAGCGCCTGCGCGACCGCGCGCTTGTCGGGGAAGAACTGGTACACCGAGCCGATCGCCACCTCGGCGCGCTGGGCGATGCGCGTCGTGGTCAGGCCGTCGTAGCCGTCCTCGTCCAGGATCTCGGCGCAGGCGTCCAGCATCCGCTGGACGCGTTCGGCGCTGCGGCGCTGGGCGGGACGGCGGCGGAGCGGGGTTCGGATCTCGGTCACCCTGCCATTGTCCCCCGGTCGCAACGGTGCCGGGCATGCACAGCGTGCCACACCTCTGGGTCGCGGGAGTCTTCCGCCCGCACCACCCCGCCACTAATATCCGAAGGCTATTCGCATTTTCGGTCGGACGGCTGCCCGCCCGACAAACCATGGGGGAAGGAAGCGCGGATGGGTCTTCCGGAGAACTTCCGCTGGGGCGTGGCCACCGCCGCCTACCAGATCGAGGGCGCGGTCGGGGAGGACGGGCGGGGACCGTCCACCTGGGACACGTTCTCCCACACGCCCGGGCGGACCCGCGACGGCCACACCGGCGACGTCGCCTGCGACCACTACCACCGCTGGCCCGAGGACGTCGCGCTGATGGCGGGCCTCGGCGTCGACGCGTACCGGTTCTCGATCGCATGGCCGCGCGTGCAGCCCTCCGGCATCGGCGCCGTCAACGCCAAGGGCCTCGACTTCTACGACCGGCTGTTGGACGGCCTGCTCGCCGCCGGCATCGCCCCCGCCGCCACCCTCTACCACTGGGACCTCCCGCAGCCGCTCGAAGACGCCGGCGGCTGGATGGAGCGTGACACCGCCTACCGGTTCGCCGAATTCTCCTACCTGGCGGCCGAACGCCTCTCCGACCGCGTCGACATGTGGATAACCCTCAACGAGCCCGTGGTCGTCACCGCCTACGGCTACGCGTTCGGCGTCTACGCACCCGGCAGGACGCTCCTGCTCGACGCGCTGCCCACGGCGCACCACCAGCTCCTCGGTCACGGCCTCGCCGTCAATGCCCTGCGCAGCCGGGGCGCGCGCACGGTCGGGCTGACGAACCACTACTCCCCCGCCTGGGCCGCCTCCCCCACCGACCAGCCCGCCGCCGACGCCTTCGACGCTTTCATGAACCGGCTGTTCACCGACCCCGTCCTGCTCGGCCGCTACCCGGACCTGATGGGGGACGCGCCGTTCATCCGCTCCGAGGACATGTCGGTCATCTCCTCACCCATCGACTTCCTTGGAGTGAACTACTACAACCCCACGCGGGTCGCGACGCCGGCCGAGGGCCCGCTTCCGTTCGACCTCGTGGACATCACCGAGTACCCGACGACGGGGATGGGCTGGCCGATCGTCCCGGACGCCTTCCTGTCGCTGCTGCGCACCCTCGGCTCCCGCTACGACCTGCCGCCGCTCTACATCACCGAGAACGGCTGCTCGTTCGCCGACGAGCCGGGCCCGGACGGCACCGTGGACGACCCGTCCCGCATCGAGTTCCTCGACGCCCACATCGCCGCCATGCGGACCGCCGTCGACGAGGGCATCGACATCCGCGGCTACTTCGCCTGGTCGCTCCTGGACAACTTCGAGTGGGCGGAGGGCTACCACCCTCGCTTCGGACTCGTCCACGTCGACTACGAGACGCAGAAGCGCACGCCCAAGACGTCCTACGGCTGGTACCGCGACCTCATCGCGTCGTCCAGGAATCGCTGACGAACCCGGCGTTCGGCCCCAGGCCCCTCCCCTCTCCTCCTGACCGGCCGTGCGGCAGGCTGATGCGCATGGAGACTCCAGAGACGCTCGCGGACGTGCGCACGCGGATCGACGCCATCGACGGGCAACTGGTCCGGCTGCTGGCCGAACGAGAGGGGCTGGTGCGCGCGGCCGCCGCCTTCAAGCGCGACGAGGGCGCCGTCCGCGCGCCCGACCGGGTGGAGCGGGTCGTCGCGCTCGCGCGGGAGCGGGCCGCGGACACCGGGCTCTCGCCCGAGGTCGCCGAGACGGTGTGGCGGGCGATGATCGGCGCCTTCATCGATCTGGAGCTGACCGAGCACGCGACCCGCCGCGGATAGTCTGCTCTCTCCGCTTCGTCGTGGAGGTTCTGAATGCCGGAGTCCCGCCCGCTGCGCGCCACCGATCCCCGCGAGATCGGCGGGTTCCGGCTGACGGCCCGGATCGGCGAGGGCGCCCAGGGCATCGTCTTCCTGGGCGAATCGGGCACCGGGCAGCGGGTCGCCGTGAAGCTCCTGCACGCCGACTTCGGACGGGACGAGCGGGCCCGCACCCTCTTCGACCGGGAACTGGCGGCGGCCCGCAGCGTCGCCCCGTTCTGCACCGCCCGCATCCTCGCGGCGGACGCCGAGGGCGACACCCCCCACATCGTCAGCGAGTACATCGACGGGCCCTCGCTGCGCGACCGGGTCGTCGAGGAGGGCGCGGCGTCCCCGGCGGAGCTGGTCAGGCTGGCCGTCGGCACCGCGACGGCCCTGGCGGCCATCCACGAGGCCGGCGTCGTCCACCGCGACTTCAAGCCGGCCAACGTCCTGCTCGGACCCGACGGCCCGAAGGTCATCGACTTCGGCGTGGCGCGCCCGCTGGAGGCCACCTCCGCCACCCTGACCGGCGCGGTCGGCACCCCCGCCTACATGGCGCCCGAGCAGGTGGCGGGATCCGCGGGCGGAGCGCCGCTGGACATGTTCGCGTGGGGCTGCACGATGGCGTTCGCCGCGAACGGCGTCCCGCCGTTCGGCAGCGACTCCGTGCCGGCCATCATGCAGCGGATCCTCTACGGGGAGCCGGACCTCGGCGCGCTGACCGGGGAACTGCGGACGCTCGTCGCGGCCAGCCTGGAGAAGGACCCCGCCGCCCGCCCGACCGCCCTCCAGGTGCTCCAGCGGCTGCTCGGACTCGGCCCGAACGCGAACCTCCTCGCGGAAGGCACCTCGGCGGCCGCGCGGCCGGCCGCGCCACCGCGGGCGGCGAACTGGGCACCGCCGGCCGCGCCCCACCCGCAGGCCGCAGGCTGGGCGCCGCCGGCCCCCGCGCCCCCGCCGCTTCCGGGAACGTACCCGGGAGGCCCGCCACCGGCCGGGCGAGGCGGCCGGGTGCTCCTCATCACCGGAGCGGCCGCCGCGGCCGTGATCCTGGCCGGCGGGCTCGTCGCCGCGCTCCTCCTCAAGGGCGACGGCGAGGCGGAGGGCGGCGGGCGGGGCGGCGGCGGGACGCCGGTCGCCCGGTCGACGCGGTCCGGTTCGTGCGCGTACCGGCCCGCGACCGGCACGAACACCAAGGACGTCGGGACGCCGCCGACCGCGCTCCCGGCGACGGCCCCGTCCCGCGCCACTGTCGAGACCGGCCTCGGCACCCTCCAGATCTCGCTGGACGCCGGGACGGCGCCCTGCACCGTGAACTCCCTGGCCTACCTCGCGGCCCAGAAGTTCTACGACCGCACCTCATGCCACCGGCTCACGACGGGCACGAGCCTCCAGGTCCTCCAGTGCGGCGACCCCAGCGGCACCGGGACGGGCGGGCCCACCTACCAGTTCGACGACGAGAGCCTGAGATCCGCGCGCTACACGCGGGGGACCGTGGCCATGGCCAACGCGGGCCCGAACACCAACGGCAGCCAGTTCTTCATCCTGTACGGCGACACCACGGACCTCCCCGCGTCCTACACGGTCTTCGGCCGGGTCACCTCCGGAATGGACATCGTGGACAAGGTCGCCAAGCGGGGCGTCGAGGGCGGCGGCACGGACGGCGCCCCGGCGGAGAAGGTGACGATCAACGAGCTGCGCACGTCCTGATGCGCGAGATCGAGGAGCTGTACGCGGCGTTCGCGCACGTTCCCCGTCCCGCCGCGCCGTCCGGATGCCCGTGCTGCGTCGACCCCGAGGAGGGGCAGGCCCTGCTCCGGCGCCGGCCGCGCGACCTCGGCGTCGAGGAGCTGTCCCGGTACGCGGCCAAGGTGCTGAACACGTGGGGCGGCCCCGAAGACCTGCGGTACTTCGCGCCGCGGCTTCTGGAACTGGCCGCCGCCGACGCCTTCATCTGGCCCGACCCAGAGATCGTGTTCGGCAAGTTCGCCCAGGCGGGCTGGCGGACCTGGGGCCAGCGCGACGCCCTCGCCGCCTTCTTCGACGCTTTCTGGACCCGGACGCTGGAACGGTTCCCCAACCGTCCCTCGGTGGACACGTCCCTCTGCGCTCTGGCAGCGGCCGAGGCCGATGTACCCCGCTACCTGGACGAGTGGGGACGGCTGGCATCCGAGGCGCCCATCAGGCATCTGCACGAGTTCGCCGTCCATGGCCTGACCTGGACAAGGGGCACCCCGCGACTGAGCAACGCGTTCTGGGACACCTCGGCTCCGCCCTACCGCCAGGTCGTCGACTGGCTGACCGGCGGCCCCGCTGCGGAGGCCGTCGCCGCGGCCTTCGCCCGGACGGACGACGAGGCGGTCCTGCACCTGCTGGCCGAGACCGACTCCGCGCTGCTCGACCCCGGCGCGGCCCTGGGCGTGACCTGGGCATGACCTCGCCGGGCAGCGGATTAGAACCGGGCTCGCGGCGCGTTGAAAGAGGTGGAAACAGCCCCCGGACCAAGGAGGACGCTCCCTCGATGGCCCTCAAGCGACCGTCCTTCCTGCCGTCCCTGGACGAACTCGAACAGCAGGCGCAGAGCAGGTCGTCCCAACGCGGACGCCCCGGTTCCCACTTCGACCACCCCACCGCGAAGGCCCTGTTCGTGGCCGTCCTGGCCGTGACCGTCCTCGCCCACGTCGTCGGCGGCGTCGTCTTCCTCCTCCTGGGCCACTGACCAGACCCTCAAAACCAGGTGCCCTGGACGGCGGGAAGGGCCATGGTGAAGGGATGCTGGTCGATCACTTCCCGCCGCTCGGGTTGCGGCTCACGACGCCGCGGCTGGAGCTCAGGCTGCCTTCGTCCGAGGAACTCGCCGCGCTGGCCGGCCTCGCCGCCGAGGGCGTCCACGATCCGGAGACGATGCCGTTCATGGTGCCGTGGACGGACCGCCCGCCCGCCGAGGTCGCGCGCGGCGTCGTCCAGCACCACTGGAGGAACCTCGCGGAGTGGACGCCGGAGAAGTGGGAGCTCGACCTCACCGTGTTCCACGAGGGCGAAGTGGTCGGGCAGCAGTCCCTCTGGGCGCGCGACCTCGTCGTCCTCCGGCAGGTCGAGACCGGCTCATGGCTGGGCCGGCGCTACCACGGGCGTGGGATCGGCACGGAGATGAGGGCCGCCGTCCTGCACCTGGCCTTCGCGGGCCTGGACGCCGAGGAGGCCGTCTCCGCCGCGTTCGAGAACAGCCATGCCTCGAACGCGGTGTCGCGCAAGCTCGGCTACCAGCCCAACGGAGTGGACCGCCACGTCATACGCGGTGCCGTGACCATCGAGCAGCGGTACCGGCTCACCCGGGCCGACTGGGAACGCCACCGCACCGTCCCCGTCACGATCGAGGGGCTCGGCCCCTGCCGGCCGATGCTGGGGCTCCCCAAATGACGGCGCGGACGTTCGACGATCTGGTCGCCGAGGCCGCGGCCGTGTCCGTGGCGGGCTGGGACTTCTCCTGGCTGGACGGCCGCGCGACCGAACAGCGCCCGTCCTGGGGCTACCAGCGGCTGATGAGCGAGCGGCTGGGCCGGGCCCGGGCGGCGCTCGACGTCGAGACCGGCGGCGGCGAGGTGCTCGCCGGGGCCGCGAAGCTCCCGCCGGCGATGGCGGCGACCGAGTCCTGGCCGCCGAACATCGCGAAGGCCACCCGCCTCCTGCATCCCAGGGGCGCGGTCGTCGTCGCGGACTCCGGCGAGCCCCCGCTCCCGTTCGCCGACGAGGCGTTCGATCTGGTCGTCAGCCGCCATCCGGCCACGGTCCGGTGGGCCGAGATCGCGCGGGTCCTCGCCCCGGGCGGGACCTACCTCGCCCAGCATGTGGGCCCGGCGAGCGTCTTCGAGCTGACCGAGTTCTTCCTCGGTCCCCAGCCCGAGGCCCGCCGCGCACGGGACCCCGAGGCCGAGAGCGCCGCCGCCCGGGCCGCCGGGCTCGACATCGTGGATCTGCGCGCCGAGCGCCTGCGGATGGAGTTCTTCGACGTCGGCGCGGTCGTCTACTTCCTGCGCAAGGTGATCTGGATCGTCCCCGGCTTCACCGTCGACGGCCACCGCGACCGCCTGCGCGAACTGGACCAGCTGATCCGGCGCGACGGCGTCTTCACCGCACACTCGTCCCGCACCCTCATCGAGGCCCGCAAGCCGTCGTGAGGCGGGTGCGCTACGCGGCGGTCAGACGGTAGGCGGTGCCGCTGCTGCCCTGCACCCAGGCGTCGGGCAGGGCGGCGGCCAGGGCGTGCTGGGCACGCCAGCCGGTGCAGTGGCCGGGGACGACGAGTCCCGGCGCGAGGCCGGTGAGGGCCGCGACGGTGGGCGGGATGACCGATTCGAAGGCCGGGCCGCCGAGGTGCAGCCCGCCGACGAGCGCGTGCAGCCTGTCGACCCCCGTCAGCCGCTGCGCGTGCCGGACGATGTTGACGGCCCCGGAGTGCCCGCAGCCGGTCAGCACGACCAGCCCGCGGCCCCGGACGTCGACGACGAGCGCCTGGTCGTCGAGGACGAGCGGGTCGTGGACCCATTCCCCGCCCGTCCAGGCCTGGTGCGGGGGCGGCATCCCGCGCTCGAACTCGGTCGTCCGGTCCACCTCGCCGGTGATCAGGACGCTGCCGTCCAGCAGCAGCGAGGGCTCGCGGCGCTCGATGACCTGGAAGCCCTCCCCGTCCAGCGCCCGCCTGCTCAGCGTGGGCAGCTCCTCGACGTCCCGGCCGGGCACGGCGAGGCGGCGCCTCGTCCAGACCAGGGGATGCAGCACCATCGGCAGCGACCGAACGCCGCGCAGGCCCATCAGACCCGTCAGCCCGCCCGCGTGGTCGAAGTGGCCGTGGCTGAGCACGACGCCCTGGATGTCTCCGAGGTCGATGCCGAGCCTGTCGGCGTTCGTGACCATCGCGTCGGGGGACCGGCCGGTGTCGAACAGCAGGGTCGCGGAGCGGCCGGCCCGGCGCACCGTGACCAGGGCGGAGAACCCGTGCTCGGCGATCATCCCCGCGGTGGTGCGGGCGCCCTCGAACTGCGGCGCCGCCACCACGCCCGCTCCGGAGCCCGCCCGGCGGGTGCGCTCGTCATCGCCCAGCAGGGCGTCGTAGACGTTGTCGACCAGGGTGACGATCTCGATCTCGTCCACCGGCTCCAGCGCGACGGGATCGACCGCCTCCCCCCGCGCCGGGCGCGGCATCGACGCCGCCGCCTCCCCCGTTCCGCCCGCGGTCTCGCACATGACGGCAGCCTAACGGCCCGTCGCCGGCCGCCCTCGCGCGATGCCCGGGCGGCGTAGACTGAATGATCACGATTTGCGAGGTTCGGGAAGGTCGTGGCGACGGGATGGCGGACTCCGGAGAGACCTCGTCGGTGCCCGGTGTGGACACCGGCACGCCGAGCGTGGCCCGCATGTACGACTACTTCCTGGGCGGCAAGGACAACTACGCCTCCGACCGCGCCGCCGCGGAGGCGGTCGCGCAGGCGCTGCCCACGGTCGAGGGGGTCGCCCGCGCGAACCGCGCGTTCCTCCAGCGCGCCGTCCGCTACGTGGCCGGACGCGGCATCGACCAGTTCCTGGACATCGGCACCGGCCTGCCCACGCAGGGCAACGTGCACGAGATCGCGCGCGTGGAGCGGCCCGGCGCGCGGGTCGCGTACGTCGACAACGACCCGATGGTGACCGTCCACGCGCGGGCCCTGGTCGCCACGGACGAGCTGACCACGATCGTCCAGGCCGACATGCGCGAGCCGGACACGGTCCTGGACGACCCGCAGGTGCACGCGCTGATCGATTTCCGGCGCCCGCTGTGCGTGCTGTTCGTCGCGGTCCTGCACTTCCTCCATGACGAGGAGGACCCGGCGGGGCTCGTCCGGCGCTTCACCGACGCCCTGCCCGCGGGCAGCCACGTCATCCTGTCGCACGCGGCACTGGAGGAGCAGCGCAACGTGCGGGTCGGGGAGACCTACCGGTCGCAGGCGGCGAGCGCCAGCCTCGTGGCCCGGACCCATGACCAGGTGGCCGCCCTTCTCGACGGACTCACCATCGTCGACCCGGGCGTGGTCCGCCTGCATGAATGGCGCCCCTACGGCGGCGAATACATCACCGACGCGGGCTGGACGGCCGTCGCCCGCAAGGACGGTTAAGCGTCGCGCGTGCTCCCGGCGGTGAGGTCGGCCTCGATCCCGTAATGGTCGGACAGGACAGCCGAACGCCCGCTCGGAAGACGGACCTTCTCCTTGAAGACCAGGCGCGTCGTCGCATCGATGCCCGGCCTGACCAGGAGCTGGTCGATGGCGCCGATCTCGGCGTACTCGGGACGGAACGTCGGTTCCGTGACACCGCCGAAGGCGTCACGCAGACCAGTGCTCGAAATGAATTCCGCAAGGTAGGGGGAGTCACGGGGGACGTTGAAATCGCCCATCGCCACCAGCGGTTCCGTCTCGGGGATCCGGGCGACGGCCGCCGCCAGCCGCTCCAACTCCGCCTCCTCGACCCGCGCGTAGACGTTGGACGGGGACCAGTCCATGTCCAGGTTCGCCGAGAGGTGGGTGTTCACGACGGTCAGGTGCCCCTCGGGGAGGCGGATCCGGGTGAACAGGGCGCCCTTGCCCAGCAGCCATTCAGGACGAGCCGGAGGGGCGGGGGCGTACGCCCGGAAATGGCGGCGGACCACCGGGTGGCGGGAAAGGGTCACCAGCCCGCCGCGCACGAGCGGGAACATCGGCAGGTAGGCGATGTGGGGATACGAGGTCGCGACGCGTCGCAGCAGGCGCAGCACCCGCCACGAGATGACCTCCTGCAAGCAGACGACGTCGTAGTCCGACCGCTCGATCGTCTCGGCCAGGACGGCCATCCGGGCCAGGGCCTCGCCTTTGAAAAGGGTGTTGAACGTGAGGACGCGCGCCTGCATGGCGGCCACTGTATGTCACCGCGTTGCCCATCGTGGTGACGCCTTCCGATACTGGGCGCAACGACCGGACCGGCATTAACGGACGCACCGGATAGGAAAGGTTCTGCATGGGATTCCAACTCGGCCTGTTCTCCCCCAACACCGAATCGGGGCTCGCCATCACCACCGCACCGGAGCGATGGCACGCCACCTGGGACGACAATCTACGGCTCGCCCGGATCGCGGACGAGGTCGGCATCGACTTCCTCCTCCCGGTCGCGCGCTGGACGGACTGGGGGCCGGACACCGACTTCCACCGCAGCGCCCTCGATCCGCTGGTGTGGGCCTCCGGGCTGCTCGCCCAGACGACCCGGCTCCGCGTGTTCACCACCGTCCACACCGCGTTCCACCATCCCGTCGTCGCGGCCAAGCAGCTCGCCACCGCCGACCACCTCAGCAGGGGGCGGGTCGGGCTGAACATCGTGGCCGGTTGGCACGCTCCCGAATACGAGATGTTCGGCCTCTCGCTGCCCGGCGACCACGACACGCGCTACGCCCTCGCGCAGGAGTGGTGGGACGTCGTCAGGCGCATCTGGTCGTCCGACGAGCCGTTCGATCACGAGGGGCGGTTCTTCCAGCTCAAGAACGTCGTGGGCAGGCCCAAGCCGTACAACGGGCAGAGCCTTCCCGTCATCAACGCCGGGTCGTCCAAGCAGGGGCGTTCGTTCGCCGCGCGCAACGCCGACCGGGCGTTCACCGTCGTCGGCGGGCCGCAGGACGGGGCCGACATCGTGAAGGCCATCCGCGCCGAGGCCGCCTCGCACGGCCGGGAGGTGGGCGTCTTCACCCTCGGCCACGTCGTGTGCCGGCCGACGAGGAAGGAGGCGGAGGACTTCCGGCACTACTACGCCGACGAGCGCGCCGACTGGCCCGCCGTCGACGAGGTGATGCGGCTGCAGGGGCTGCACGCGCAGTCGTTCACGCCGGACATGCTCCAGGTGTACCGCGACAGGTTCGCGGCCGGCCACGGCAGCTGCCCGCTGGTCGGCGACCCCGACGACGTCGCGGACGGCCTGGCGGATTTCGCTCATGCGGGATTCGACGGTATCGCTCTGTCGTTCCTCAATTACGCTGACGAGTTGGGCTACTTCGCCGCGGAGGTCATGCCGCGGCTGCGCGCCCGAGGTGTTCTGTCCGCCGACCACGAGGAAACGGCCTCCCCGCCAGGACGATGACTTCTTCCGATACCAAGCCGCCCCTGTCCGCCCACCGGCGCGTCCTCAGCAAGGACATGGGAGTCCTGCACGACACCGTCGAGCCGTTCGCCGTCGGCCACGACCTCCAGGCGCTCGAACCGGACGTGCCGATGGACGGCCTGGTCAACGCCCTCGGCGTGGGCTCGGTCAACCTTGTCTGGGTGCGGTACGGGGGCGGCGGCGTCATCGTGGACACGCCGCCCACGGAAGGGCACTTCGCCCTGTGCGCGCCGATGGCGCCCATGGGCGTGGAGTACCGGGCCTCCAGGCGCCGGTCGACCTCGGCGGGCAGCCTCGTCCTGTCGCACGACGAGGCGATGCGGATGACGCCGCATCCGACGGAGGGCTGCCTCGTCATCGCGACGAGCACGGGGCGGCTCGCCGACCATCTCGGCGCCCATCTCGGGCGCGGCCATTCCGCGCCGCTGCGTTTCCACGACGCCGGAGAGGAGGGGCTCGTGCCGTCCTCGATCGTCGAGCGGACCTGGCGCTACGTGTGCGACGTCCTCGACGACGCGGCGGCGCAGGGCGGCCTCCACCCGCTGGCTGAGCGCAGCCTGGAGGAGTCGCTGCTCACGGCGATCCTCCTCGGCCTGCCCCACACGGGCACGCCGAGCCTCGCCGAGCCCGCCGACCGGGTCCCCCACCATCTGGCAGGGATCATCCGGGAGTGGGTGGAGGCGCACCACCACCGCCCGATCGGGGTCACCGACATCGCGGCGGCGGTGGGGCTCGGCGTCCGGCAGCTCCAGGTCGTCTGCCAGACCGAGTGGGGCATGACGCCCACGCAAGTGCTGCGCGGCGTGCGGCTCGACCGCGCCCGCGCCGCGCTCACCGTGGCCCGGCCAGAGCCCGGCGCGATCACCGACGTGGCCGGGGCGGCCGGGTACTTCCACATGAGCCGTTTCGCCGCCCACTACCGGCAGCGTTTCGGCGAGACGCCCTCGCAGACCCTGATGCGGGCCTGAGTCAGTCCTGGGGCCGCTCCATGCCGGTCAGGAGCCGGTCGCCGGCGCGGCGCCCGATCCGGGCGAGGGCCCTGTTCGCGGTGGGCGACACGCGGGAGAGCGCGCGCCACAGGCGCGCCTCGGCGGTGACGAGCACGACCGGCCTGTCCTGCCGGACGGCCCGCAGGATGGCCCGCGCGACCTTCTCCGGCGGGAACCCCCGGCGCTCGGACGCCTGCACGATCCACGCGCGCAGTTCGGTCACCACGTCCGGCGGCATGCCGACGAACCGGGTCCTGCCGACGATGGGGGTGTCGATCACCCCGGGGCAGACGGCGGAGACGCCGATCCCGTAGCGGTCGAGGTCGAGGCGCAGGCTCTCGGTCATCTGCAGGACAGCGGCCTTGGTGGCCCCGTACGCGGGCATGTCGGCGCTGGGCAGGTAGGCGGCCATCGAGGAGATGTTGACGATGTGGCCCCACTCGCCGCGCGCCACCATCTGGCGCCCGAACAGGCGGGAGCCGCGGTACATGCCGTCCAGGTTGATGGAGCGGATGCGGTTCCACTCCTCCTCGGACGTCTCAAGCAGCGACCCCGCGATGGCGATGCCCGCGTTGTTCACGACGACGTCGGGGACGCCGTGAGTGTCATGGACGTCATCGGCGAACCGCTCCATGGCCTCGGCGTCGGCCACGTCCACTCCGTAGGCGTGTGCTTCGCCGTCGGCCGCCTGTATCTCCTCCACCGTGCGCTTGGCGGCGCCCTCGTCGATGTCGGCGACGACGACGCGGGCCCCTGCGGCGGCGAAGGCATGGGCGGTGGCGCGTCCGATGCCACTGCCGGCCCCTGTGATGACGACGAGATCGCCCCCGAAGTCCTTGCCGGGGACTCCCGCCGCGCGCGCGTGGGCGATCGCAGGCGTCTCCGGAGCGCCCTCGATGTGGTCCGCGAACTCGCTGATCCAGCGGGCGACGAGGTCGGGGTGACTGCGCGCCACCCAGTGCCCGGCCGGTGCGCGCCGCACGTACAGGCGCTCCACGGGCCCGCGCGCGGACAGCAGGAGCGCCTGCGACCCGTAGCGGTCCTTGACGGGGACGATGAGCTGGACGGGGACGTCCGTCCGCCCATCGCCGAGCGTCGCCGCGCCCCGGTCCGTCACGGCACGGCCTCTCACGTCGGCACGGCGGCCCATGTTGGCGCGGTACAGGCCGAGCCCGTTGCGGGCGTCCGCGGCCAGCGTGCCGGCCGGATGCCCGGAGCGCGGGTCGGCGCCCTCGCGCAGCCGCATCACCCGGCCGAACCCGGCGGCGAGCACACGGGCGGCGGCCTCGCCCGCCCAGGGCGTCATCAGGACCGGCATGTAGACGCTGCGCCGCGCCTGCCCGAGCACCTCCGCGACGCCCCGCGGCCCGGACCGGACGGACTCACGCGCCCAGCGGGCCATGTGCCGCCGGTCCGGGCCGGAGATGGAGGTGAACGAGGCGACGCGGCCGCGCAGCCGGTCCCCGATGACGGCCTCCCAGCCCTGCACCGAGCCCCAGTCGTGCCCCACCAGGTGGACGGGCTCGTCGGCGCCCACGCCGTCCAGGACGGCCTCCAGGTCGCCCATGAGCGCGTCCAGCCGGTAGTCCAGCGGGTCGGCCGGGGCACCCGACGCCCCGGCACCGCGCACGTCGTAGACGACGACGCGGAACCGTTCGGAGAGCCGCTCGGCGACCTCGTCCCACATCGCGCCCGTGTCGGGGTAGCCGTGGACGAGCACGACCGTCGGCCGGTTCTCCACGCCGCGCACCCGCACGGCCAGCTCGATCTCGCCCGACCTCACCCACTGGTCACGCATCGGCACGCCCGCCTGTCCCTAGGAGCTCGTTTCCCGTGAAACTACGCCCCTGAGGCGGCGTGTCCACAGTTCCCTGGAGGACCGGCCGGCGCAGGTTCGTGCGCGTCTTGGCCGGATCCTCCTCCCGCGGATCGAACAGGCAGGCCTCATGGTGCAGGCCGTGCGGCACGAGGCCTTCGGCCTCCATCAGCGAGTCCATGCGGGCGAGGGACGCGGGCTCGTCGGAGTACGGCCCGCGTTGCAACACCCGCACGCAACACCCGTCGGTGCAGGAGACGTGGCCAGCTCAGGAGGGGCGGGCGCTCAGTCCGGTGCAGGAGCGCAGGCCGTTCCACCGCTTGACCTCCGCCTGGGCGGCGGCGCCCTTCATCGGCAGGGGGATGCCGCCGGAGATGAGCGCGGGGTTCCACTTGTCCTTGGCGACCTTGCCGTTCACCACCTTGAGGAAGAGCACGCCGGACTTCGCCGTCTGGCCCTGCGCGGAGGAGAACACGAAGTTGCCCATGCCGTAATGGACGTACGCGCCGTTCATGTAGCCGCCGCCCAGCGGGATGTGCGCGTGCCCGCCGACCACGACGTCGGCGCCCGCCTCGACGAGCGCCTTGGCGAGCTCCTGCTGGCGAGGCAGCGGGCATCCCTTCAGTTCCGCACCCCAGTGCAGGTGCACGATGACGACGTCCGAGCCCTGGCGCGCCTCCTTCACCGCCTGCACCATGCGCGGGACGTCCTTGGCCGACGCGAGGCCGCCCTTGGTGTCGGTGGCCGTCCACGCCTGGATCAGGTGGTCGTCCAGCACCTGCGTGGCGCCGACGATGGCGATCTTGTTGCCCTTCACCGTGACGCGGTACGGGCGGTAGGCCGCGGCCGCGTTCTTGCCTATGCCGACCACCGGGAACCCGCTGCGCTTGATGGCGGCCAGGGAGTCGCGCAGGCCGCCTTCCATGTAGTCCATGCCGTGGTTGTTGGCCATGGAGGTCACGTCCACGCCCGCCGCCTTCAGCGCCGTGAACGCGGTCGCCGGGGCACGGAAGGTGAACTGCTTGCCGGGCGCGGGCGTCCCCCCGGTCGTGATGGCCGTCTCCAGGTTCACCATGGCGAGGTCGGCCGCGCGCAGCTGCTTGGCGATCGGGCCCAGCGCCGTGGACGGCTGGGCCAGCCGTCCGCGCAGCGACCCCTCGAAGTGCGTGTCGCCGCCGAACGCGATCAGGATCGGCTGCTTGGCGGCCTTCGCCGGCCGCGTCCCGCCCGGCTGCCCGCCGGACGGCGAGGCCGGGGGCGTCGCGCCCTCCGCACTGGACTTGTCCGAGCCGCCGCCGCACGCCGCCGCGGCCAGCGCCACCCCGGCCATGACCAGGGCCGTCGTCCCTCGCACGGCCGTCTTCCCCCGCATGGCCATAGCCTCGCCTCCGTCCGGCCCCCCGTGGACCTGTGGGTCGGGATCGGCCCAGCATGCCATGAGCGCCCCGCGTCCCGACAAAGACGCACAACTCTTTGTCTTGAACCGTTCATGTTTACGGGGATAGGTTGACCCGCATGACCGCAGCCGAGACGCCGAGGCCCCGCACCCGATGACCGTGGCGAGCCCCGCCCGGCCGGAGCGCCGCGCCGCCGGTGCCCACCGCCTGGTGTGCCGGAGCTGCGGGGCGGCCGAGGACGTCGACCGCGCCGCGGAGCACGACCCCTGCCTGGAGCCGGCGGCCGGCACCGGCTTCCGGATCGAGGCCGCCGAGGTGACGTTCCGGGGCCTGTGCCCCGCCTGCCGCGCTCGCGCGGACGGCGACTGACCATCACCGGAGGGGAGGCCCGGCCTCGGGGCCGCCCCTCGCCGGGAGCGGCCGGGCGACCTCCCGCCCGGCCGCTCCCCCTCCGCCCCGTTCTGTGCGTTAACGTGCACGATCATGTCCCTGCGCTTCGACCAGACCGGCTGGGAGCCGCTCCAGCCCGGTGCCTACCGCAACGCCGACGGCGACACCGTCGGCCTCTACGGCTTCGACCTCCCGCCCGACCTGCCCGCCCCGCTGGAACGGCTCGACGACCTGCGCCGCCGCATCTCCGCCACGACCGCCGAATCCGGCGGCGGCCTGATCGAGCTGGACGTGATCACGCTGGACGGGCTCCCGGCCGTCCAGCAGATCGTCAAGCTGCCGCTGCCCGACCGCCCGACCGGGGTGGCCTACATCGCCTCCTTCACCGTCCCGCGCGCGGACCGCAGCCTCGTGCTCAAGATCCAGTGCCTGGAGCAGGGCGTCACCGGCATGCGCGACAGCACCGCCCTCAATCACTACCTGACCGAGTACGGGCAGGGCCACGACCTCCAGGACATGATGCGCTGGTGGGCGCAGCACGCCTACGCCCCGGAGATCCAGGGCGGCCTGCCCCGCAACCTCTCCGAGGACCCGGGCTGGGACCCGCACTTCCCCCAGCACCCCCTGTCCCGCGCCCGCCGCGTCCTGACCGGCCTGGCCCCCAGCATCGAACTCCACCCCGTCTTCAAGGCCGCCCCGCCCTTCTCCGGCTGACCCGTCCGGAGAAAGGACCACACGGCGCGCCGAATAGGGCTTTATAGCGCCGCAACTCCGAAATGCCGTTATGGGTCATGCCTCGCCATGGCGCCGTCCGGGACGGGCGGCCATGATAGAGAGACGGTCCCGTTCACAAGGAGTGTCTCGATGGGCGACCGCACGGCCTTCCGCACCTGCCCCCTCTGCGAAGCCCTGTGCGGGCTCGAACTGACCCTCGACGAGGCGGGGGCGGTCACGCGCGTCCGGGGCGACGAGAAGGACCCGTTCAGCAAGGGCTACATCTGCCCCAAGGGCGCCACGCTCGGGAGCCTCGACGGCGACCCCGACCGGCTCGCGGAGCCGCTCGTGGCCGGCGAGGACTCCGGGTGGGACGAGGCGTTCGCGACGGTGGGCCGGCGGCTGGCGGAGGTCATCGCGCGGCACGGGCGGGACGCCGTCGCCGTCTACATCGGCAACCCGACGGCCCACTCCATCGCGGGGCCGCTGTACGGGTCCGCGATCGTCAAGGCGCTCGGCACCCGCAACCTCTTCACCGCGAGCACCGCCGACCAGATGCCGAAGCACGTGGCGTGCGGGCACATGTTCGGCGACCCCCTGGCGATCCCCGTGCCCGACCTCGACCGCACCGGGCACCTGCTCATGCTCGGGGCGAACCCCCTGGAGTCCAACGGCAGCCTCGCGTCCGCGCCCGACTTCCCCGGACGGCTCAAGGCGATCCGGGCGCGCGGCGGGAAGATCACGGTCGTCGACCCGCGCCGGACGCGGACCGCCGCCCTCGCCGACGAGCACCTGTTCATCCGCCCGGGGACGGACGCGTTCCTCCTGATGGCCCTCGTCCACACCCTGTTCGCCGAGGACCTGGTCAGGACCGCCGAGCACCTCGCCGGGCGCGTCAACGGCCTGGACGACCTGCGCGCCCTCGCCGTCGACTTCGCCCCCGAGGACGTCGCGGCCGTCACGGGCGTCCCGGCCGCGACGATCCGCAGGACCGCGCGCGAGCTGGCCGCGGCCGAGCGCGCCGCCGTCTACGGCCGCATCGGGACGTGCACCCAGGCCTACGGGACGCTGAACAGCTGGCTCGTGGACGTCCTGAACGTCCTCACCGGGAACCTCGACCGCCCGGGCGGGGCGATGTTCCCGCGGCCCGCCCACGCCCCGGTGTACCGGCGCAAGAAGCCGTTCACGACCGGGCGGTGGCGCAGCCGCGTCCGCGGGCTGCCCGAGGTCAACGGCGAGCTGCCCGTCGCGACGCTCGCCGACGAGATCGAGACGCCCGGCGAGGGCCGGGTCAGGGCGCTGATCACCATCGGCGGGAACCCGGCCCTGTCGGCGCCGAACGCCGCCCGGCTCGACCGCGCGCTCGCCGGCCTGGAGTTCATGGTCAGCGTCGACCCCTACCTGAACGAGACGACCCGGCACGCGCACGTGGTCCTGCCGCCACCGCGCCCCGCGCAGACCCCGCACTACGACATCGCGCTGACCGGGCTCGCCGTCCGCGACTACGCGCGCTACTCGCCCGCGGTCGTCCCGCTGCCCGAGGGGCGGCCCAGCGAGGCCGAGATCCTGGCGCGGCTCGCCCTGGCCGCCTCCGGGACCGGCGGCGACCCCGCCCTGCTCGACGAGATGATCATCAAGGCGACGCTGGAGAAGGCCGCCCGGCTCCCCGGCTCCCCGGTACTAGGCCGCGAGCCCGACGAGCTGCGCAAGATGCTCGACACCGGCACCCTCACCGAGCAGCGCCTCGACATGATGCTCCGCCTCGGCCCCTACGGGGACGCGTTCGGCGGCGAGCCCGCCCTCCGCGAGGAGACCGGCGGCGCCTCCGGCGTCACCGGCCTCACGCTGACGCGGCTGCGCACCGAGTACCCGCACGGGCTCGACCTCGGCGCCCTCAAACCGCGGCTGGACGAGGTCCTGTGCACCACGTCCGGCCGGATCGAGCTGTGCCCGTCCACGTGCGCCGCCGACGTCGACCGGCTGCGCTCCGCCCTGCGCGATCCGGGGACGTCCGGCGGCATGGTGCTGATCGGCCGCCGCCACCTGCGGTCCAACAACAGCTGGCTGCACAACGTCCCCGAGCTGGTGCGCGGCTCCAACACCTGCACCCTCCAGCTCAACCCGGCCGACGCCGACCGGCTCGGCATCGCGGCGGGCGACACGGTCCGCGTCACGTCCCGTGCGGGCGCCCTGGAGGCCGTCGCCGAGCCCACCGACACGATCATGGCCGGGGTGGTCAGCCTGCCGCACGGCTGGGGCCACGACCGCCCCGGGACCCGGACGCGGGTCGCGAGCGGGCACGCCGGGGTGAACGTCAACGCCGTCACCGACGAGCAGGAGATCGACCCGCTCTCGGGCAACGCCGTCCTCAACGGCGTCCCCGTCACCCTGGAGGCGGCGCGCTGACCCTTTGTTTAGGCCCTCCCGGCACCAGGTAGGTATGACTGGCCGCGGGCGAACGCGGGAGACTAGGGTCGCAACAGGCGTCCCAGCAGGACCGCGGAGGAGGGGCATGAACCGACGGGTCAACATCTTCCGGCGCGGAGAGAGCCCCCAGGCGACCGCGCGGCTGGCCGACGCCACCGAGAGGCTGGAGCACGCCGGCGGCCTGGACCGCCCCATCAGGGTCCTGTCCGGGGCCGTCCGGCGGGTGCTGCGTCCAGGGCCGGTCAAGGACGCCCTGCACGGCGTCCCGGTCGGCCATCCGGCCCACGCGCCGCTCACCGACCTGCCCATCGGGCTGTGGATGTCGGCCGCCGTCCTGGACCTCGTCCCCGGCACGCGCCGCGCCTCGCAGGTCCTGGTCGCCGCCGGGCTCGCCGGCGCCGTCCCGACCGTCCTCACCGGCATCGCCGACTGGTCGGCCCTGCACCGCGAGCAGCAGCGCGTCGGGCTCGTCCACGCCGCCGGGACGGCCACCGCGAGCATGCTGTACTCGGCGTCCCTCGTGGCCCGCTACCAGGGCCGCGACGCCGCCGGGCGCGCGTTCGGCTTCGCGGGCCTCAGCGCCCTCGTCGCGGGCGCCTACCTCGGCGGGCACCTGGCGTTCCGGCAGGCCGCCGGCGCCAGCCACGCCGACCAGCTCGCCCACCTCGTCCCGCTCGGATGGCACGACCTGTGCGCCGTCGAAGACCTCCCGGACGGGTGGCCCGTGGCCCGGCGCCTCGGCTACATCGACCTGTTCGTGCTGCGGCAGGGCGAGGAGGTGCACGTCCTCGCCGACCGCTGCAGCCACCTCGCCGGACCGCTCCACCAGGGCCGCGTCCTCACCGACGACGGCGCCGACACGTGCGTCGTCTGCCCCTGGCACGGCAGCACGTTCCGCGTCGCCGACGGCTCCGTCGTCCACGGCCCGGCCACGGCCCGCCAGCCGTCCTTCGAGACCCGCGTCACCGAGGACGGCACCCTCCAGGTCCGCCCGGTCTGACGTCTCCGGCCTGAAAGCTTCGATCTGAGGCGCTCGCGCATCCGCGCGGGCGCCTTCGCGCATGCCCGCCCGTCCTGCGATGGTCCGCCGCCCTGCGCGATGGCGCCCGTATAGCCCGGAGGTCGGGGAGATCATGGGATTTTCACTGAATGCCCCCTTTCAGAGGGGAATAGATGTCCATTATGGGGCTTTCGCCAGCGGAATGGAGATTGCCGTTGGCCGTTCCGCGAGAAAGCCTTCACAGTGCGCACTGATCACTATTCTCAATGTTTGCGACCTGCACGACATGCGCGGAATTCCCCACGGGAAGCGTGATCAAGGAAACGATGCCGGACACCTCCGGCATCGAAGATCATTTCGATGGGGGAAGAATGAGGACAAGCGCGCGAACCGGCATGGCACTCGCCGTGGCCGGTGCGGCGGGCGGGCTGTCGCTGCTGTCCGGCGGCGCCGTCGCCGTCGCGGCGACCGGAGCGAGCCACGCCGAGGCGGCCAGCAGCGCCAGCCAGGCGGCCGTCTGCCGGTACGAGGTCACCGCACGGCACGGCCTGGCGGTCCGCACGGGTCCCGGCGTCAAGTTCAAGCGGGTCGGCACGCTGCCGTACCGCAAGCACATCAGCGCCGACTGCAAGAAGACCGGCTGGACCCAGCTGCGCGGCAGCGTCCCGCCGGCCTGGATCGGCAAGTGGGTCGCGGTGCGGTACCTCAAGCCGATCACGGCCGTCAAGGTGTGCCGGTACGAGGTCATCGCCAAGCACGGCCTGGCGGTCCGCAACGGCCCCGGCACCAAGTTCAAGCAGGTCGGCACGCTGCCCTACGGCAAGCACATCGGCGCCGACTGCAAGAACAGCGGCTGGACCCAGCTGCGCCAGAGCGTCCCGCCGGCCTGGATCGGCAAGTGGGTCGCGGTGCGGTACCTCAAGCCGATCAAGCCGCACGGCGGCGTGATGGCCGGTGGCGGCGGCACCTCGATGTCGAGTTTCCCGATGCTGGCCGGCGCCGGTCTCGGGGTTCTCGCCCTGGGCGGCGGCATCGCCGTCGCGGCCCGTCGCCGTCAGGTGAAGGGCGTTTCCTGAGCCCATGGACACGAGAAGGCGTGGTGGCCGGTCGAGCCGTTTCTGGTATCGGCTGGCCGCCGCGCTCATCGCGACAGGGACCGCGATGTTCGTCGTGGGATTGGTGCGCGGCCACACCGATCCTCCGCCGCAGCCGCCGTCCTCGGATCTCATCCAGCCGGCTCCCAGAAGCGCGGCGCCCGAACCGGAAATCGCACTTCGGCCGTCCGTTCCCGAACGCGTCAGAATACCCTCGATAAAGGTCAACGCCCCGATCCGCCGCGTCACCACGGAACGGGACGGGACGCTCGGCGTCCCGCCGCTCACCCGGGTCCGCGAGGTCGGCTGGTGGGAGGACGGCCCGACGCCGGGCGAGAACGGCAGCAGCGTGCTCGTCGGCCACGTCGACTCCAAGTCGGGTCCGGGCGCCTTCTACCGGCTCGGCGCGCTCCGCCCGGGCCGCAGGATCGAGGTCGTCCGCGCGGACGGCACGGCGCCGGCCTTCCGCATCGACCGGATCAAGCGCGTCGACAAGGACGAGTTCCCGACCGACAGCGTCTACGGGCAGCAAGGCCGGCCGGAACTGCGGCTGGTCACCTGCGGCGGCCGGTTCGACCGCAAGCGGGGCCACTACCTGGACAACGTCATCGTCTACGCGTCCCTGATACCCGATCCCCGGAACGCCGTTCCGGGCACGCACCGCAAGTCCTGACAGCGGTCGCCGGGCGGGCCCGGCCGGGCCCGCCCGGACCGTCTCGGGACGGTCAGCCGGAGGGTTCGGCGCCGTCGGAGGACACGGGGTGCTCCACCAGGGCCAGGACCCGGCTCGCCATGAAGCGGGCCGTGCGCACGGGCGTACCCGTCCGGGTGACCTCGCTGACCTCCACGACGCCGCGCCGCGTCGCGATCTCCACGCGGCGGCCCGCCCGGCTCGCCGCGACCTCGTACGTCCGCGTTCCCTCGCCCCCGGCGTCGATCACGATTTCGACCCTGTCGCCCTTCATCCCGCGCGAACCTCCGGTAGTCGAACGTATATTCGACTTATACCCGGAACGTCCGGTTCGCAACCCTGCCGAACAGCGCGAAAGCCCTGGTCAGGCCAGAAGATTGACGATCGCGACGACGCCCACCACGACGATCACTGCGCGCAGCGCCAGCGGCGGGATGCGGCGGCCGACCTTGGCGCCGATCACGCCCCCGCAGGTGGAGCCCGCGGCGATGAGCAGCACGACCCACCAGTTGATCTCCGCGTCGGCGAACAGCCACATCAGCGTGAACAGGATCGCGGCGGTGCCGTTCACGACCGCCGACAGGACGTTCTTGCCCGCGTTCAGGCGCTGCAGGTCGTCGTCCAGCATGATGCCGAGCAGCGCGATGAGGATGATGCCCTGCGCGGCGCCGAAGTAGCCGCCGTACATGCCCGCGAGGAGCACCCCGACCCACAGCGCCGGGCCGCCGTGCTGTGGGCGGTGCTCGCCCTCCCGGCGGCGCAGCATCCACTTCTGCAGCCGCGGCTGCATCACCACGAGGACCAGCGCGATGATGATCAGCGCGATGACGATGACGTCGAACGCCTCGGCCGGCAGGCCGAGCAGCAGCAGGCCGCCGATCACGGCCCCGATGAAGGAGCCGGAGGCCAGGCGCGTCAGCCGGCCGCGCTGCCCCTTCAACTCGTGGCGGTAGCCGTACGCGCCCGTCACGCCCCCCGGGACGAGCCCGATGTTGTTGGAGATGTTCGCGACCACGGGCGGGTAGCCGAGCGCCACCAGGGTCGGGAAGGTGATCAGGGAACCGGACCCGACGACGGTGTTGATGCCTCCGGCGGCCACACCGGCCGCGAAGACGGCGGCCGCGTCCAGCAGATTCACGTCCGTCCCATCCCTGCGTTACGAGTTCCCGACGGTGCGCACATCGTAGGGACCCCGCCGCGCGGCACCGTCGATCGGGGGGTCGTTTTGTGGCGTCCCGCCCGGTTCAGCGGGCCGAGCGGGCGTACCAGCGGCCGTTCTGGCGGTCGATCGCCAGCGGCAGCCCGAACGTCGCCGACAGGTGCTCGCGGGTAAAGACCTCGTCCACCTTGCCCTGGGTGACGACCTCCCCGCGGCGCAGCAGCAGCGCGTGGGTGAAGCCCTCCGGGACCTCCTCCACGTGGTGGGAGACCATCGCGATGGCGGGCGCGGCCGGGTCGTCGGCGAGGGCCGCGAGGCGGGCGACGAGGTCCTCGCGTCCGCCGAGGTCGAGGCCGGCGGCGGGCTCGTCCAGCAGGAGCAGCTCGGGGTCGGGCATCAGCGCGCGGGCGATCTGGACGCGCTTGCGCTCACCCTCCGACAGGGTGCTGAACGTCCGGCGGATCAGGTCGGCGGCGCCGAGGGCCTCCAGCAGCGCGACGGCCCGGTCGAGGTCGGTCGAGTCGTACTCCTCCTGCCAGCGGCCGAGGATCGCGTACGAGGCGGTCAGCACGAGGTCGATGACCGTCTCACCGGACGGGACCTTCTCCGCGACGGACGAGCTGGCGAGCCCGATCCGCGGCCGGAGCTCGAACACGTCGGTGCGGCCGAGCTCCTCCTCCAGGATCTCGACGCTGCCCTCGGTGGGATGCAGCATGGCCGCGGCGATCTGCAGCAACGTGGTCTTGCCCGCGCCGTTCGGGCCGACGATGACCCACCGGTCGCCCTCGTTCACCGTCCATGTGACGTCGCGCAGCAGGGTGGCCCCGCCGCGCCTGACCCCGACTCCGCGGAGTTGAAGCACCTCGCCTGCCATCGCGCGCCTTCGTCCCCAATCCGGTGGTCCGTGCTGCCGCTTGCAGGAAAGAACCTATGCGATCCGGGGCGGCCGTGGCCCCCCGGGATCGGCCCCGGACGGCGGCCCCGGGACGCCGCCGCGCCGCGAGAGGTCCCTTACGTCCGGTGGCACCAGCGATTCGAGCGCTTATCGTGGATCGCATGCCCATTGCGGAACGCACGAGACCGAGAATGAGCACGGACGTATGAGCAGGGCCGTCGCTATCGCCCTCGTCGCCTGGGGCAACGCCTGGCTGACGGGGCACGTCGGCCTGGACGAGGCCGTCGACGAGATCGAGAAGAGCGCGGGCCCGCAGATCGTCGGCGGCGAGCCCGCCGAGGTGACGCTGCGGCGCGGCCTCGGCGACCTGCGCGTCGGCGGGCTGGCCGCGCTGCGGCTGGCGCTGCCGGAGCCGGGCGACCCGCTCGGGCTGACGGGGCCGCCGTCCTTCAACACCGCGGCGATCGAGGCGGGCGCCGCCGTCGTCGCCGTGCTGGACGGGCGGGCGATGGGGCTCGTCCCGTCGGAGGACCGGCGCGGCTCGTCCTACGTCGGCGTCCGCTGGACGACGCACGACGCGTCGGCGGCGCCGCCCGACGTCCCGTCCCTCGCGGAGGCCGACCGGCGGCTCACGCTCGCCATGCGGGACGCCACCGAGGCGCTGCTGACCGTCGACGACTTCGCCGGCGTCCCGCCCGAGATCGGGGACGCCCTGGTCGACCTGCGCGATCCCGACCGCGGCGACCACCCGCTGTCCCCCGGCTACCCGCCCCGCGCCCACCGCGTCGCCGCCCTCGCCGGCCGCCTCTCCTTCGTCGTCGACCTCGCCCGGCAGATGGACGACCGCGGCCTCAGCGCCGACCAGATGAGGCGCCGCGACGAGGCCCTCCGCCTCCTGGACGCCGCCGTACGCCGCGCCCTGGTGGCAGCGTGCAACAGTGCGTTCGACCCGGTGCCTGGAGCGGAGCGCTAGCGCAGCGCAAGGCACCGGGTCGAACCCGCTCTTCCCGGGGGTGTGGGGGGTCGCCCCCCACAGAGAAACTGCCCCGGTGCCTGGAGCGGAGCGCTAGCTGTACTTGGCCATGATCTTGGTGACACCTGACCGGTAGGTGTTTGATCAGCAAGAAGACCTCCGGGCGTAGTGGAGTTTGCACGCTT